>NZ_JAZHFT010000030.1:0-60964 GCF_036541425.1 Consotaella aegiceratis | reverse complement strand
CATCTCGGGGCGCAGGGTCAGGGTGTAGGAGCGCACGCCGCGGGTCACCATCGGCCCCTCGTCGAGGTCGGTGACCAGCGCGTTGAAGGGCCGGCGGAGTTTCGAATCCTCGCCGCCCCCGCCGCCGTAGCCGCCGCCTTCCTCCCCGGCGCCCTGCCGCACCTCCATCAGCACGTCGATCCGCCGCCCGATCAGCTCGGCGGGCTCCACCGCCTCGCGCTTGGCCCGAACCACCAGCTCGATGGAGAAGAGCTCGTTCACCCCTTCCACGATCGTCGCGCGCTCGGGCAGAAGCACGTCCTCGCCAAGCGGCGAGATCACCTTCAGAACACGCCCCGCCTGGATGAAGTCCGAAGCCGAGCCGATGTCCAACTCGTCCGTCAGATCGTCCATTGCCATGCCCGCCTCCTCGTGGTCGACATGCCGGCTCTCACGGCAATCCTGGCATGTGGAACACAATTGGTAAGTGTGTCCACGGATCGTGGCGGCAAGAAGGATGGTTCGCAAGCCTTATTGAAGCCACCATGGCCGCTGGTGGCGCCCCTGTTTTAGCGCGCGCCCCGCTGCTCGGTTTTGGCGAATGCTCGGCTATCCGATGCGCATTGTATCATCCATTGGAACACCGCGCGCCTCGGCGAGATCGTTGCCAAGCTTGCCGCTTCAGGAAAGCCGCCCGATCCAGCGCTCCTCGCCCACGTCTCGCCCCTCGGCTGGGAACACATCCTCCTCACCGGCGAATATCGCTGGACCGCTTAGGGTAGGATTTCGCCCCCTCCCGCAAACGACCCCGTTGATCCCGAAGCCGCACAGTATTGGGCATCGTTCGTGCAATCAAAAAAGGCATACCCATGGTCAAGCTGAAGCTCGGTCCCCTGGCCGACGAGAAGCCCGTCAAGGTCACGCTGGAGCTTCCCGCCAGCCTGCACCGCGACCTGGCCGCCTATGCCGAGATCCTCGCTCGCGAGACCGGGCAGCCTGCCGCTGATCCCGTCCGCCTCATCGTCCCCATGCTCCAGCGCTTCATCGCGACCGATCGCGGGTTTGCAAAGGCACGGAAGGTTGACCGTTAGGCGACGCGATGCGTCCAGTCAGAGCTGCCAGGCCGGACGCGGCCAGCGAGGACATGCGCAACGCTGTTGAAACGTCGCAACGCCGGATTGTCATTATCCGGCGACCATACCGCGCTGATCGGCATCTCGTCTTCCGGATCCATCAGCGGACGAAGCACTACGTTTGGAAGTCTCACCGCGGCCAAAGACTCCGAAACCACCGTGATGCCTCGCTCCATGCCGACGAGGTTCAGAAGCGTCCCGAGTTGCACGGCTTGAAATTCGATGTCCGGACATGTGCCGTAGTTGCCGGTCCGTCGGACAATGTAATCGAGGACCTCCGGGCCAGGCGGGAATCGGCTGACGATAAAGCGCTCGCCGCGGAGATCGGACCAATCGAGCCTTCTGCGGCTTGCCAGCCGATGGTTCCGAGGCACCGCGAGATGAATTCTCTCCCGCCACAATTCCGCGGTGTCGCAGCCTTGCACAACGCTTACGCCGGTCAGAAATGCGACATCCAGTCCGCGCGAACGCACGGCCGAAATATGGTCCTTTCGGCTACCGTCCCAGATCTCAATCGAAATCTGCGGCTGCTGTCGAGCATATGTCTCCAGGAGATCGCGCAGGAAGCCGCTCGCAAGCGAGGTAATAACACCTATCTTGAGATTGCCGAGATCCCCGCGCCCCGCTGCGGCTGCTTCTCTCTTCGCTCGTTCGAGCTGATCCACGGCGACACGTGCATCGTCCAGCAAACGCCGGCCCGCATTCGTCAGGCGGATACCCAATTTTCCGCGCTCAAACAATGAAACGCCGAGATCGCCTTCAAGACGTTGAATGGCGCGACTGATGCTCGACTGTTGAACGCCGAGCGCTGCTGCGGCCTGCCGGAAGCTACCGCGTTCGGCAGCCGCAGAAAAGTAACGCAAATGGATAAAATCAACGGATTGATATTTCTCTTTTTGACTCACGCGAATTTATCACTTATTATTATCTTATATATAGTTTTTAATATTTAATTCTATGTCTTCCCTACGACGATGCAATCGAATCCCCGATTTATAAGACGATTGCAAGCTGCTAAAGCCTCATACTGACTTTTAAATCCACTGAAACGCGCGCGGAATAACCGATCATCTCGCCAAGAAATCGGCATAACGTAAGCCCGAATGCTATCAAAGCTCTGCAAGGCACCAGATTGCGCTTTGGACAGCATTGACCGAGCTGTAGATTCTTGAGGTACAGCGGCTATTTGGACGGTCCATCTTGCATCCGAATTCAGGTGTTCCTTATCGAAACTGCGGATAAGTGTCGCGATGAGGTCGCTATTAGGTCCTGACGCCTGCATCGACATAGTCGGCTGGAGACGGCTGGGCCTTGGCCGCGGGATAGGTACTCTGACGGTAGCGGCCAATTTCGACGGATGTTGAGACAAGACCGCGTCGAATAGTTCTGCCATCCGGGCATCTCGGCGTTTAGCGGTTTTTCCGCCCATGACGACACCAACCAACCGATGCCCATCGCGCTTGACGCTGGTGACGATATTGAACCCAGAGGCTCGGATATAGCCGGTCTTGATGCCGTCCATTCCCTTGTATCGATACATGAGATTGTTGTGGCCACGCAGCTTTTTTCCGCGAAATTCAAAGTACTTTTCCGAGAATAGACCGTATTCATCGGGAAAATCCCGTATCAGTGCAAAGCCGAGTTTCGCCATGTCGCGAGCGGTGGTCACTTGCGTGGGATCGGGCAGACCGTTGGCGTTTCGAAAGGTCGTGCTGTCCATGCCGAGTTTACGGGCTTTGTTCGTCAGCATCGCTGCGCATTTGTCTGGCGATCCAGCCAGATGGTCGCAAATGGCCTGCGCCGCATCATTGGCCGAGATGACGATCATCCCCAGAACAGCCTCGCGCACAGTAAATGTTTGGCCTGCGGGAATGCCGAGTTTGAACGGCGGGACGCGCGTCGCGTCGGCCGCCATGACGATTCTTTGGTCCCAGCGTAGATGCCCTTCGTTTAACGCTTCAAAGGTCAGGTAGAGCGTCATCATCTTGGTAAGTGAAGCGGGGTAATTCTTGTCGTCGGGATGTTCTTCGGCCAGGACTTTCCCTGTCGTGACGTCCCAAACGAGATGCGCGTAGCCCGCTTTGGCAGAACTAGGCTCAAAGGCGCTCATCAGAACGATCAAGGCTGCACAAGCCTGGACGGCGGCTATCAGGCGGAATCCCACTGTAGTACCTCGCACGAATAGCCTATCGGGATCTCAGTCGCAGACGCGCTGACTTTGAGCTGCACCCGGATTGGCGCTGCCCCTAGCACCCATCATTCTTGATCGTTGAGTAGACGGAATTTCGTGGAACCCGTCCGCATATGACCCAATTCACTATCCTCGAATCAAGGAATCGTCCAATTCATGTTGCGACTGAATATAGTCCTGGTAGGAATTTTGAGACTTTTCCAAGGAAAGCCCGCCTAGATAAGCCCACCAATCGAATTGTATTTAATATTTATATGCTAATATAAAGTACAAAACTGTGCGGCAGCCTTCCATATCTGCTTCGCCTTTCGGGATGCACGCGGCGCGGAGTAAAGCGAAATCGTATAATGTAGATCGGTTTGGCAGGGATGGGTGACCAACCGACCGGCCGCGATATCGGCCTCAACCAGCGTTTCAGGTAGCACACCTCGGCCGCGCCCGGCCAAACATTGTGCACGGATGTCGGATGCCATGCCGTGCGCGATCTCTTCGCAGATTGGAACCCTGCAGCGGCAGGCCTCCCAGACTTTGCCGAGGTAGGTCAGCGGATGCGAAATATGAAGCGGCCGCCTCTCATTCTCCCGCGTTCCGGGCGCGGCAACGATGACCAGTCGATCCCGCGCGATGTCGACCGGACGGAACACGCTAAACTCGTCAGCCGGCGCGACAGCAGGATGCCTGGTGACAAGAGCGAGGTCGATTTCGGATCGAGACAGTATCCTAGCGACGGTATCCTGGTTGGCTATTGTCGGCGCGAAGAAGATCCCTGGCAACGTTTGTGAAAGCCTCTCCTTAAAGTCGGGAAAAATGGAGACGGTGGCGCTGTGCGGCATAGCAATCGTGACCCCGCCCTCAGCGGGATGCCATGGTGCGCGTTTCTCGCGAAATCCATTCAGTTCTTCGATGATCAGCCGTGCCGATGGCAAAAAGCCGTGTCCCGCCGGGGTTAGCTGCAGCGGGCGGACGCTGCGATCGACAAGTTCCTTTCCGAGGTACTCTTCGAGTTTGCGGAGTCGCTTGCTCAAGTTCGATTGCGTCGTATTCCGAACCTCGGCTGCGAGCGTCAGGTTCATCGTCTCAGCTAGACATATAAAGTCGCTAAGAAGGTCCAGATTCATAGCAGCTGCGCAACTTCATCGACACCACACCGCCACTATCGATACGCTCGATGGCAAATTGCGTCCATGTCGCGCTTCGACTGACAAAGTGCATTTCAGGAATAATGGGTTGGACTTGACGCCGCAGTCGACCGGGGCGGGTGTCGAGGGCCTTCGGCCAAGCGAAACAGACCAAGTTTGATTTCATCCAGCACTTGCTGGCATGCGTCGCCAGCGACTGGCGGATTTCGATCCGGGCGGCGACTGTGGGTTTGTCAGCAACGATCAGTCGATGAAGCGCTCTCGAACGCATCGCCGGGATCCGGGCGATCACCCTCCTAGGGAGTAGGTCGGAGGTTTGGCGGACTGCCTTGGCTTTGTATCAAAGCGCCGGGCACACGCTTCGCTATCCGGCGACTTTCTCCCAACTGCTTCGAATCTGCATTGAATGCCGTGTCCGGCATCGATTCAAAGCAGTAAGTATGCGGCCGCGAATAGTTCAAATCGCTGATTTTTAAGGAGAATTTTTGGAGCGGGCGATGGGATTCGAACCCACGACCCCAACCTTGGCAAAGCTCTGGTTTTTAACATTCCATCCATCCGACTCATCGAACTCAGCATCTAGCGGACATCGACGTGGCTATGCGAACCTCCAGATACTCAATGGAGTGGCACCGGCTTCCAGCGGGCAATGCGGCTCTGGCCGCTGATTACCGCCGTTTCCCTGTCTTTGCCCTACCGCACTTTTCGGGCACTTCCATGATCTTCGATGATCGCCACAATGCTTTCCTGATCCACTGTTCCGGGGAATTCAAATGATGGACGATCGGAAATATCTAACGGCCGAGGAAGTCACGGAACGCTATCGAGAAGAGATCAGTGTAGGTACCCTTCGCAACTGGCGCGCAATGCGCATTGGCCCGCCATTCATCAAAATTGGCAAGGCCGTTCTTTATCCTATTAAAGAGCTCGACGAGTGGGACAAAAGGAATCTCGTGATCTGCCGTGCCTCTCGAAACTTGAGCGTCACAGGCGACGAACAAGCGTGATGATCACAACATCTCGCGACCGAGTTCCCAGATCGGCGGGCGCATGCCAGCCGAGTTTGCGGCAACTTTCCAACCCGACGGGCACCGGCGCTCCGCCCGAGGATAGGCTCCGCGCTGACGCCCGTCGCTCACCCCGCCCATCTAACTAAGCAACCCAACCGCCGGAAACGAACTCTCGCTGGATAAAACCTGGGGGCCACGTCGCTCGTCCTATGCCAACGCACGCGGCATCTCCTTTTTGATACCGTTGGGACCGAGGCCGGCGGGATGTGCTCGTCGGGATGAGCCCGCGTCCCGTTGGCGGGGGCGGAGCCTCTGCAGCGAACGAGCCCGAACACTGCTTCCAGTGCGGCACTTGTCGCAACCTGTGTTCTCCCGTAGCTGTGGTTGCCAAAGAAACTCGTGATCCCGCATGCGTTTCCGGAAGCGGGAAGGATCAGGCGGAATATGGCGGGATGGTCACAGAACGTCATTTGTTCCAGACACCAAACCCATACCCCAGTTTATCCGCGTGAGCGCGTAACATACTGATAAATAAAGAATTATTTCTTTGGCTGTTTTGATCCACAACCATCCGTCGGGCGATCCCACGCCGTCGCGCGCCGATATCGACATGACGAAGACCATCATCGAGACGGCCAAGCCGCTCGGCATCGCAGTGCACGATCACGTGATCGTCGGGCGCAACGGCCAGGTGAGCTTCAAGGGCCTCAAATTGATCTGACCCCCGCGCCCGCCCAATGCGCAACCATCTTCAACCAGACATAGAACTGCACTATAATCACTGCAACTGGACACCTGGCAGACGGGATGATGTGCCATGGCCAAGCCGCAGTTCAGGATCGCAACCTTCAATCTGCTCAACCTCAACCGGCCCGGCCTTCCGATCTATGGCGATGCCGCCGGCCTCACCCAGGCTGCCTACGACAGGAAGATCGCGTTCACGGCGCGTATGTTGCAGGGGCTGCATTCCGACGTTTGGGGTTTTCAGGAGCTTTGGCATGCGGGCGCCCTCAACGACGCACTGGCAGCGGCCGGGCTGGCGACGCACGTCCCGCTCGTGCCGCCTGGCCATGCGGGGCAAGGCATCGTTTGCGCGGCGGCGGTCCACCAGGAGATCCTCGCCGGCGACCCGGAATGGATCGAGACGTTTCCAGAGGACCTGCATCTGTCCAGCGGCGGCGACGACGCCCAGACCGAAGGCATCTCAGTCAGTCTGAAGAGCTTCTCGCGGCCCGTGCTGCACTTTCAGATCAAGCCCGTCGCCGGGGCCCCGGCCCTTCACGTCTATGTCTGTCACCTCAAGTCCAAAAGCCCGACCAAGGTGTGGCGCGAGCCGTGGTACGACCCCGACACCCATTCTAAGCATAGCGAAGCGATCGGCAGCGCCGTTTCCACGATCCGGCGCACGGCCGAGGCCGCAGCTTTGCGCTATATCCTGACGGAGCGCATGAAGAACACCGACGAGCCGGTGATCGTCCTCGGCGACGTCAACGACGGTGTCCTAAGCAACACGATGAACGTCCTGACCGGTCAACCGAACTTCCTTGTCGGGTTCTCGCTCGGCGGCGGCGATACCGATCTCTACACGGCCCAGACCCTGCAGGAATATCGCAGCACGCGCGACGTGTATTACACCCACATCTTCCAGAACAATTTCGAGTCGCTCGATCAGATCCTGGTGAGCCAGGAACTCTACGACAACAGCCGCCGCCGCATCTGGAAGTTCGTCGACCTGTCGATCGCCAACGACCACCTGCATTTCGATCCGGATCACTCGGACGGCTCGAACGACCACGGCGTGGTCCGCGTGACCTTCGAGCACGACCCCGCGCACTGAGCGGCGGCCGGCGTTGTCCGGCCTCGCGCTATTGCATGAGACCGCCGTCGCGAACCATCCGCACCTCGCGTGGCGTGATCAGCCGATGGTGCATCACGCGCACCGAGTGGATGGCCGCCTCGATCTCGCGCTCCCAGTGGTCGAGAAAGCGCTTGAGCCGGGGATAGTCGGGCGCCAGATCCTCGAACTGCCAGGAAAAGCTCTGCAGCAACCCGGGATGGTCAGGCATGCGGTAGAGCACCTCTGCAGTCGTCAGGCCGAAGCCCGAGAGCATCCGCTCGAATTGAATATCGGGAACATGCGGCATCGGGATGCTCCTTCTGGATCGAGATCAGGCCTCCCAGAAGAAACAGAGTGCGGTTCGATGCTTGAGGCAAGCTTGCAGGGTGCCGGCGCGCGCCCTCTTATGTTTCTCGACGACTGCGATGACATCGGCACGGAAGGAGAGCGCCATCGCCACCTGGATCGCATTGTTGAGGGCCATCGGACCGGCGACCCATAGGCTGATGTCCATGGGGCAACTGCGCGAAGCCTGCGCCAACGCCGGCTTCGCCCACGTCCGCACGATCCTGGCCACCGGCAACCTGGTCTTTTCGGCGTCGCAAACGCAGACGGTGGTGAAGCACAAGCTCGACGCCATCGTCCGGTCGCATGGCCTGGACAACGCGGTCTTTCTGCGACGGCCGGGTGAGTTGGAAGCCGTGCTGGCTCAGGCCCCTTTTCCGGACGCGATCGCCGCACGACCCAACCACACGCTCGTGCTGTTCTTGGAGCAGGAAGCGGATACGGATCGAGCAACCGAACTCGAAGCCGGTTGGCGACCCGAGCGGATCAAGGCCATCGGCCGAGACGTCTATATCGACTATGTCGATGGTGTCGGACGGTCGAAGCTGACCACCGCGGTGCTCGAACAGCGGCTGGGACAGCCGGGTACCGCACGGAACTGGAACACGATCGAGAAGCTTTGTGCGGCGGCGCGGACGTGACACGCCCGCGCCGCCGCAAGCGGGGAGCGGGCTTATCCGCCACCCGCTCGTATTGAACTTAGGCGAAGACCTTGAAGCGGGCTTCGTCATCCATGAACGTCTTGTCGCCGAACGACTTCTCGTGCGAGCCGAACGGCATCTGGGCGCGCAGCTTCCAGTTGGACGGCACGTCCCAGGTAGCGGCGACGTCCTCGTCGATCAGTGGATTGTAGTGCTGCAGGCTGGCGCCGATGCCGGCTTCGGCAAGCGCGGCCCAGACGGCAAGCTGCGCCATGCCACTGGCCTGCTCGGACCAGACCGGGAAATTGTCGGCATAGAGCGAGAAGCTTTCCTGAAGTCCCTGCACGACGCTCTGGTCCTCGTAGAAGAGGATCGTTCCGGCGCCGGCCGCGAAGCTGTCGATCTTCGCTTCGGTGGCGGCGAAGCCCTCTTCCGGCGCGATGCGGCGCAGCGTTTCCTTGGTGATCTGCCAGAGCTTCGCACTTTCATCGCCAAACAGGATGATCGCGCGGGAACTCTGCGAGTTGAACGACGAAGGTGCCTGGCGGATGGCTTCCTTGATCAGGTCTGCGACCTCCTCGGAGGGAAGAGGCAGCGATTTTCCCAAATGATATTGGCTGCGCCGGGTCCGCAGGACCTCGACAAAGCGATTATGGCTCATGAATACACTCGTTTTGGGAGAACGTTGGGAGGACGGTTGGAACGGGCATGCCAAGCATGCCCTCCCTTCCATCTAGCACTCAGCCATTGGTCGAACGACCTGCATCCTTGAAACTCAGCGTCAACGAAATGCGCACCATTGGTCCACCGCCCCGGGCGGCGCGGACCGTGTCGACTCAGGTGCGATCCACGGTGCGGCGTACTTCGTCGAGCGCCTCCGGCGTATCGACGTCGATCACGGCGGCCGGCCCGATCTTGACTAGGCGGATCCTGTCGCGGTGGGCGGCGAGGATGTCGCGCGCGCCGACATCGCCCGTCAGCGACAGGACCTCGGCCGCATAGACCGTCGGCAGCAGCACCGGATTGCCGCGCCGGCCGCCGTGGCTGGCCGCCACGATGGCGTCGGCCTCGGCATTGGTGAAGGCGTCGATCATTGCGTCGAGATCACCCGAGCCGACCAGCGGCTGGTCGCCGAGGAGAACGAGGACCCCGTCCGCATCTCCGGCTGCCGCCCGGTACCCGGCGATCAGCGAGGTCGCCAAGCCCTCGGCATAGGCCGGATTGTCGACCAAGGTCAGGTCAAGGTCGCTCAAGGCCGCCGCCACATCGTCGCGTCGATGGCCGACCACCGCGAAGACGCCCTGCGCCCGGCTCGCCAGGGCCGCTTCGGCGACATGCCGCACCAGCGCCCTGCCCGCCAACGGCGCCAGTAGCTTGTTGGTGTCCCCCATGCGGGTCGATCGGCCTGCGGCCAGAATGACGGCCGCAACGCGGCGGGGCCTGCGCGACGTCACGCCGGTGCCATCTCGCCGCGGCGCTCGGCCAGCATCTTGCGGCGACGAAAGGCCTCTATCACCGACGCCAGAATCGCCACCGCGATCTCGGCCGGGTTCGCCGCTCCGATATCGGCGCCGATCGGCGCGTCGATGCACGCGAGCCTGTGTTCGGGCACGCCCGCCGCGAGCAGCCGCTCGACCCGACGCGCATGGGTCTTTCGGCTGCCAAGCGCGCCCACATAGAAGCATCCGGCCTGAAGCGCCGCGATCAGCGGCTGGTCGTCGATCTTCGGATCATGCGTCAGGGCTGCCACCGCCGTATAGGCATCGAGCGGACGGCGCTTCAGCACCTCGTCCGGCCACTCGGAATGGACGACGGCACCCGGAAACCGCTCCTCGCTGGCAAAGGCCGCGCGTGGGTCGATGATGTCGAGATCGAAGCCGGCCAGGGCCGCCATCGGCGCCAAAGCCTGACTGATATGAACGGCGCCGATCGCCACAAGACGGGGTGGCGGCAGATAGGGGTTGATGAAGACCGCGCCCTCTTGCACCTCGACCAACCCGGGCTTGCCGAGGCGGAGAGCCTGGCCGACGGCATCGGACAACGGATCGCCGGCTGCATCCGCCTCGCCCACCAATCGGCGCCCGCGGCCATCCAGCGCCGTCACCAGCACCGCCGCGCGGCGGGCCGATCGTTCCCGATCGAGATCGCGGAACGCGGCCTCGTCTCCAGCAGCCAGCGGTTCGACATAGACCTTGATCCGACCGCCGCAGGATAGGCCGACCTGCCAGGCCGTCTCGTCGGCGACGCCGAACTCCAGCATCCGCGGTTCATGCGTTTCGATCACGTCGAGCGCCTCCGCCACCACGGCCCCTTCGACGCAGCCGCCGGACACCGAGCCCTCGAAATTGCCGTCTGCATCGATCACGAGATGGCTGCCGGCCGGTCGCGGCGCCGAGCCCCAGGTCTCGATCACCGTCGCCAGCGCCGACCTGCGTCCGTCCTTCATCCATCGTAGGGCAAGGCCGACAGGATCGAGGGCCGGCAGTGAACCGAGGGGTTGGACGATCAAGGAAGCCATCATAGCGTCCGGTAGCTTCGGTCGAGATAGAGCAGCGAATGGCCCGGCCGCTCGGCCTGCAGTCCGACGACCTCGCCATAGAGCACGTGATGGGTCGCCACGGTGTGATGCTCGCGCAAGCGGCAGTCGAAGCTCGCCAGCGCCCCTTCCAGGATCGGCGAACCGGTTTCGAGCGTCGACCAGGCGGCTTGTGCAAAGCGCTCGTCGAGACCGAGATTGCCCTCGCCGGCAAAGGCGCGGGCAACGGCTTCCTGGTCGGCCGCCAGCACGTTCACCGCGAACACGCCGTTCTGCAGGAACCGCTGGTTCATGATGCTCTGGCTGTTGATGCAGACGAGCAGGATGGCCGGGTCGTCCGAGACCGAACACGCCGAACTCACAGTGACGCCGCGTCGTCCGGCCGTGCCGTCGGTCGTCACCACACTCACCGCTGCGGCAAATCGCGTCATCGCGCCCCGAAAAGCCGCACCGTCGACACCGGTCGATACCGATCGCCGGTCCTGAACCCATTCCGTTGGCATTGACCATCCTGTTTCTGCTGCTGAACCAGCGCCAGTGACACATAGGGTATCGCGCCACGCTTCACACGGTGCAATCGGTAAACGGATCGGCGCCTTCTCCATCACGGCCTTTGCATTGCCTCTCAGTCGTCCTGTTGCTAATGAACCGGTTCAAATGCCGGTTTCGGGTTCGTCGGGCCGGTTTTCCCCATGATCGATGTCGTCTAGGCCGCGATGGCACCCGTGATCCAAGTCAGCAACGTCACCTGCCGGTTCGGCGGCTTCGTTGCCGTCGACAATTGTTCGCTCGCCGTCGAGAAAGGCACGATCACCGGCCTCATCGGCCCGAACGGCGCCGGCAAGTCGACCCTCTTCAACATGATCGCCGGCAACCTCCGACCCACGTCGGGGCGGATCGAGCTGGATGGGCGGGACGTCACCGGCCTGCCGCCGCACAAGCTTTTCGGCCGCGGGCTGGCGCGCACCTTCCAGCTCGCCCACGAGTTCTCGCACCTCACTGTGCTCGAGAACCTGATGATGGTGCCGGCCGGCCAGACCGGCGAAACCCTGCTCTCGACCTGGGTGCGCCCCGCCCGCATCCGCGAGGAGGAACGCGCGGTCCGCGAAAAGGCAGAGGACGTCGCCGCCTTCCTGAAGATCAGCCATTTGAAGGGCGAGCTGGCCGGCAATCTGTCGGGCGGCCAGAAGAAGCTGCTCGAACTGGGCCGCACCATGATGGCCGACCCCTCGGTTGTGCTGCTCGATGAGATCGCAGCGGGCGTCAACCGCACGCTGCTGAAGGATCTGGCCGGTGACATTGAGCGGCTCAACCGCGAGCGCGGCTATACCTTTTTCGTCATCGAACACGACATGGACCTGATCGGGCGGCTCTGCGACCCGGTGATCGTCATGGCGGCGGGCCAGGTGATGACCACCGGCACGCTGGACGAGATCAAGGCGAACGAGGCGGTGATCGAGGCCTATTTTGGCGGCTCTCCCACCGGCAACGCGACCACCCGCCCGGGAGCTTCGGCATGAGCCTCGTCAGCCTGACCGACGTGGAGGCCGGCTATGGCGGCGCGAGCATTCTCAAGGGCGTCGAGCTTTCGCTGAATCCCGGCGAGATCGGCGTCATTGTCGGCCCCAACGGCGCCGGCAAGTCGACCATGCTGAAGGCCATGTTTGGCCTGGTCGGCATCCAGCGGGGCGCGGTCGTCTTCGACGGCCAGGACATCACCAACCGGCCGCCCGAAAGCCTGAGCCGCCTCGGCATCGCCTTCGTGCCGCAGGAAAACAACGTCTTCCGCACCCTGTCGGTGCACGAGAACCTGGAGATGGGCGCCTATATCCGGCGCGACGATTTCTCCGCCCTTCTCGACCACGTCTACGAGATCTTTCCGCCGCTGAAGGAGAAGCGCCACCAGCCGGCCGGCGAGCTGTCCGGCGGCCAGCGGCAAATGGTGGCGGTCGGCCGCGCCATGATGATCGAGCCGAAGCTGATCCTGCTGGACGAACCGACGGCCGGCCTTTCGCCGCTCTTCATGAGCGAGATCTTCGACCGCATCCTGGCGATCAATGCGACGGGCGTCACCGTCGCCATGGTCGAACAGAACGCCCGCCAGGCGCTCGCTATCGCCCACAAGGGCTTCGTGCTCGCCGGCGGATGCAATCGCTTCACCGGCACCGGCGCGGAACTGCTCGCCGACCCGCAGGTCGCCCGCAGCTTTCTGGGCGGTTGAATCAGGACATGAAGCAGATGAATCAAAACCTGAGACAACCAAGGCCAACCCGTTGAACGAGATCATCTTCTTCATCAACAAGGGTCTTGTCGGCGGACTTGTCATCGGCTCGATCTACGCGCTCGGCGCGATCGGCGTCACCCTGATCTTCGGCATCCTGCGCTTCGCCCATTTCGCCCATGGCGACGTGATGACCGCTGGCGCGTTCTTCGCCTTCACCCTGGCCGCCATCCTGGCCTCCTTCGGCATCGTGACGCCGCTGCCGCTGGCGATCCTGCTGCTGCCGGTGGTGATGATCGCGACGGCCGGCTTCACCATCGGCATCGACAAGCTGTTCTACGAGCCGTTGCGCGCTCGCGGCGCGCGGCCGGTGGTGCTGGTGATGGCCTCGATCGGCGTCACGCTGATGCTGCAGGGCCTGATCCGCCTGTTCGGCGGCACCGGCTCGCACGACATGTATCTGAACGCACCGAAGACGATCTACCGGATCCCGACCGGCTTTCGCGACATCGTCGTCAGCCAGCCCCAGATGATCCTCATCGTGCTGACGGCGGTGAGCGTCGTCGCGCTGCATCTTTTCCTCACCCGTTCGCGCCTGGGCAAGGCCATGCGCGCCGTCTCCGACAACCCGGACCTCGCGCGCGTCACAGGCATTTCGCTTCAGACGGTGACGAAGGTGACCTGGGTGATCGGCGGCGCGCTCGCGGCGCTGGCCGGAACGATGCTCGCCATGGACGTCACGCTGAAGCCCGATCTCGCCTACAACATCCTGCTGCCGATCTTCGCCGCGGTGATCCTCGGCGGCATCGGCCAGCCCTATGGCGCGGTGGCCGGGGGCTACATCGTCGGCTTTTCCGAAACGCTCGCGGTCTTCAATTTTTCCGTGCTGCTGCGCCCCTTGAAGCCGCTTCTGCCGTCCTGGGTCGAAATCCCGGCCAGCCTCGCCGTGGTCCCGACCGAATATCGCCTCGCGGTTCCCTTCTTCATCCTGGTCGTGGTGCTGATCTACCGACCGACCGGCATCTTCAAGGGAAGGGTTTTCTAGATGCCTCGCAGCGATCTCGCCCTTACCTCGTCCGCTGCCGCGCGGCGTCGCGATCTCCTGGTCTTCGGCGGTCTCGCGCTGCTGGTCCTCGCCGTCTACCTGCTGCAGGGCGCGGCTTACGGCACCCGCATGCTGGTCGAAGCCGCGGCCTATGCGATCATCGCGATCGGGCTCAACGTCCAATGGGGCTACGCCGGCCTCTTCAACGTCGGCATCATGGGTTTCATCGCCGCCGGCGCCTTCGCCTCGATGTTCGTGTCCTTCCCGGTCAACGACGCCTTCTGGAACTCCGACGGCCCTGCTCTCCTCGGCCAGGCGCTGCTCTGGCTGCTGGGCTCCATCGCCGTCGTCGCGCTGATCGCCAGGAGCCATCGGTTCGGAGTGCCGAAGGGCCTCGCCAGGACGCTCACCATCATCGCGGCGGCCATCGCCTACATGGTCATCGTCGCGGCGTTCGATCCCGCCACCACCCAGATCGAAAAGGAAGCCGGGTTCATCGGCGGTCTCGGGCTGCCGGTGGTGCTCGGATGGGCCGCCGCCGGCCTTCTGGCCGGTCTGATCGCGTGGTTCGTTGGCCGCATCTGCCTGGGCCTGAGGAGCGATTATCTGGCGATCGCCACCATCGGCATCGCGCAGATCATCAAGACGTTCCTGAAGAATGCCGACTGGCTGACGCGCGGCACGCTCACCGTGTCGCCCCTGCCCTGGCCGGTGCCGACGGCCAACGAGCTTGGCTTCCTATGGGCGCGCGGCCTCTACCTGTCGGTGACGGCGCTGGTTCTGCTGCTGGTCTATCTGGCGATGGAACGCGCCTATCGCGCGCCATGGGGCCGGATGATGCGGGCCATCCGCGACAACGAACAGGCCGCCGCCTCCATGGGAAAGGACGTCAACCGGCGGCGCCTGGAGATTTTCATCGTCGGCTGCGTCCTGATCGGCATCGGCGGTGCCATCCTGGTGCACTTCACGTCGATCTTCGACCCATCCGGCTTCATCGACCTCAACCATTCGTTCCTGATCTGGGTGATGGTCATTCTGGGGGGAGCCGGCAACAACCGGGGCGCCGTGTTCGGCGCGATCTTCGTCTATATCGTCTGGACGATGTCGGAACCGGCGGCACTCGCCTTGTTCCATCTGGCCCGCGACTGGGGCCAGGATCTGTTCGGCTGGACTGCGCCTGCAGACCTCGATGGCCGCGCTCTGCAGATGCGCGTGTTCGTGATCGGCCTGACGATCACGCTCGTGCTGCGCTATGCGCCGCAAGGCGTTCTGCCCGAGCGCATCCGCCACGACGACTGAGAAAATCAGGAGAAGACGAGAGCATCAACGGGTTTTGCGAAGCCCGAAAGCTTCGCCTTGCCTCTCAGCCGGTGCTCTTCGAAATTGTCAGATGGATCTGGCCGTAAACTCGGCCAGACAACCTTTCTCGGGAGTTTTGGCGCGACATGCGATCGGCATAAAGCACGGTCACGTCAATTCCCGCATCACCGCATCATGGTGCCGACCCGAAACGTCTCAGACGTTCCGGCATCGCTGCGCCGACGGCTACTTGCGCTTGGCGCGCGGGATGAGACCTTCGCGCTGGGCCTGCTTGCGAGCGAGCTTCCTGGCCCGCCGAACCGCTTCCTGCTTCTCGCGTGCCCGCCGCTCCGACGGCTTTTCATAGGCGCGGCGCGCCTTCATCTCGCGGAATACGCCTTCGCGCTGCAGCTTCTTCTTCAGAACGCGAAGAGCCTGATCAACATTGTTGTCTCGAACGAGAACCTGCAAAATGCCTCCTTACTGGCCGCGTCCCAACAGCGCGAACCGTCACGATTGTCTGGCCGAGCGATCGGCCGGTGGCTGCCCCCTCGGCCACGGCTCGCGGCCATGAGAGGAAGCGGCGGCTCGATGGACGCTCAAGGACCGGAGTGCAGACAGCAACTCCCGACCGTGCGTCCAAAACCCAAGAAACGATGGACAGGTTGACAGACAATGCGGCCTGCCGAATGCCAAGCCGCCGGGTCGATCTGTCGACAGGAAATTTGAACAAGACACCGATTCATCGGCGCAAAGCCCAATATTCGGGCGTCCATCGATAAGCCTATATGCCGCTCCAAGGCTGAAATTACAAGGCCGCCACTGTGTCGACGGTCCGCCCGGTGCCCACTTAGCCGATGATTGTCGCCCTGAGAGGCATCCAGACCGCCATCAGGATCATCATCAGATTCTCGGTGAGCGAGATGAAGCCGAGCGGCACGGCGCTGCTTCCGCCGACGCAGGCGCATTTCAGCTCGCGCTTGTCGACATAGACGGCCTTGAACACCGAGACCGCCCCGACCGTGCCGATAAACAGCGCCACCGGGGCCGCGACCCAGATCAGCGCGCCCGCGATCATCAGAATGCCGGCGAGCGTCTCCCCGAAAGGATAGAGATAGGCGTAGCGGACCTCGCGACGCGCCAGCAGGTCATAGTTCAAGAACATCGTGGAAAAGCTCTCAACGTCCTGCAGCTTCTGAACGCCGAGCAGACACATGGAGATCGCCACGAACCACTCCAGGGCGCGAACCGTGAAGATGGTGCCGAAGGCCGCCCAACTCACCGCAAGCGCCATCAGAAACGCCACGGAAAAGATCGCGATCACCGGCTGATAGGTCGTCTCGCCGTCCTTGCGCACGTGCTGACCGAGGTGTTCGCGCAGCTCGTCGTAACCGCCGATGCGCTGCCCTTCGATAAAGATCTGGGGCGTCGTGTCGACGTCGTGCTCATGCTGAAAGGCGTCGGTCTCCTCGCGGGTCGTCAGCCAATGGTCCTCGACATCGAACCCCTTGCGTTCGAGCAAGGCCTTGGCCTTGAGGCCATAGGGGCAGACGTGCTCGGGCATGACCATCCTGTAGACGGCGGCACGCGTCGCCCGGGCCTCGCTGATAGTTTTCCTTTCGATCGCCTCGTTCGCGACGGTCATGATCCACCTCTCGAATCCGGTTACAGGTCTTCGAGAGGCAACGACAAGCGCGTCGTAAAGTTCGCCGGTCGGCCTCATCGGGACCGGAACGGCCGAGCCCATTAGAGATCCCTGGTCCAGTATTGGCCGACGAGATCCCGGCCAAAGCTGTGATGCGGCTCCTCTTCGACCAGGCAGAATCCCGCCGCCTCGTAGATGCGGCGGGCCGCGTGGAGGATGTCGTTCGTCCACAGCGTCATCCGCCGATAGCCGCATTGGCGCGCGAAGCGGATCGCCTCGTCGACGAGTCGGCGACCGATCCCCTGTCCGCGCGCCTCCGGTTCGACATAGAGCATACGCAGCTTGGCGGCGCTCTCGTCCTGCCGAACCACGAAGACGGAGCCGGCCACCCGCCCCTCCTGTTCGGCGATCCAGCACCGCTCCTTCTTCGGATCGAAGTCGCGGACGAACTGGGCGAGAATGTCGCAAAGCAGCGCCTCGAACGTCCAGTCCCACCCGTATTCGCGGGCATAGAGGTGCATCTGGCGACTGGCCACCAGACTCAGATCGCCCGGATAGGGATCACGCAGGACATAAGCGGACGGCGTCGAAGGTGGCCCGAGCAGCTGAAGGATGCGCTCCATCGCGCCGACGAGTTCGCTCTGTTGGCCATCACCGAGCCGGCCGAGCAACTCTTCGACTTCGGCCACGGACCGGCGATCGAGGTCCTCGACCAAGGACCGTCCGGCATCCGTCAGCGCCACCAGAAGCTGGCGTCCGTCGTCCGGCGACGGCGCGCGCGCGACCAGGCCCTTTGCTTCGAGATCCTTGAGCAGCCGGCTGAGATAGCCGGGATCGAGGGCGAGATCTGCGGCCAGCCGGCTCGGCGGCTGCCAGCCGAGCTGCGCCAATTCCCAGACCAGACGGGCCTGCGGCAACGGCAATGGCGACTTCAGCAAATGTTCGTTCAGGGCGCCCACCAGTTTGGTGTGGGCACGATTGAACCGCCGCACCGTCGCGACTCGGCTTACTTGGATCGTTGGCTCAGTGGGCCGATCGTCGTTCATATTGCTATTATCAAATAACTAATTGCTAAAGTCAATTATATGTCGCATCGGAGGCTCGTTCGACGGTCGTGCGGAGGCGGCCGTAAAAAAGGCCCGACCGCCGCCGCCCGGGCCTTGTGCAATGAGGTCGAGATGTAGGCGGCGATCAGTTCGCCGGGCCGATCACCTTCATCTCCCCGTTCTCATACGTCACTTCGTTGTAGACGCCCGGCACATCGCCATTGTCGTCGAATTCCAGAGAACCGGACGCGCCCTCGTAGTTGATGTCGGTGCCCTCGGAGATAAGCTTGACGGCCTTCTCCCACTCGCCAGGCAGGATCGTTTCGCCGGGCTCGGTCGAGACCTCGCGCAGCGCGTCCGACAGCCCTTCCTTCTTGCCGCCGGTCTTTTCCAGCGCCAGAAGCAAGGCGAAGGTCGCGTCGTAGCTGGTCGCGGCGTAGACGGCGCCGGGGTCGAAGCCCGCGGCCTTGGCGGCATCGGAAAAAAGCGCCGTCCCGGGCGTCTCGCTGCTGCCCGGGTGCGTCAGGATGAGCTTCGAGCCGCCCTCCGGAACGCTGGCGATCGCCGGCCCGACCATGCCGTCGCCACCGACGAAGACGTCGAAGTCGCCGGCTTCCATCGCCTGCTGGGCAATCCGGCCGCCCGAGCCGTCGACATAGGCGAGAACGATCAGCGCCTCCGCCCCGGTCGACGCCAGGGAGCCGATCTCCGCCCGGTAGTCGGCCTTGCCGTCCTCATGCGCCTCAGAAGCCAGGATGGTGCCGCCTTCGGCCTCGAACGCGGCCTGGAAAGCTTCGGCAAAACCCTTGCCGTAATCGTTGTTGAC
The DNA here is from genome assembly GCF_036541425.1 of Consotaella aegiceratis. Taxonomy (NCBI): domain Bacteria; kingdom Pseudomonadati; phylum Pseudomonadota; class Alphaproteobacteria; order Hyphomicrobiales; family Aurantimonadaceae; genus Consotaella; species Consotaella aegiceratis. Next base: position 42,071 of record NZ_JAZHFT010000030.1, on the reverse strand, counting down.
GTAGGTCACCGCGACGTTGTCGATGCCGTTCTTCTGCACCACGCGGGCCAGCACCTCGCCCTGGTAGGCGTCGGAGGCCGCGGTGCGGAAAACCAGGTCGTTGTCGTCGAGCGCCGTGACCGCCGGAGAGGTCGACGCCGGCGAGACCATGACCACCCCGGCCGGGATCGCCGCGCTGTTGGCCGCCGCGATGGTGGCGCCGGAGCACAGCGCGCCGACGATGGCCACGACTCCGTCGGAATTGATCACACGGTCGGCGACATCGGAGGCCTTGGCGGCGTCGATGCAGCCCGTATCGCCGACGTCGAGCGAAAACGTGCCACCGCTGCTCAGGCCGCCGCCCTGATTGGCCTGATCGACCGCGAGTTTCGCGCCCGCCTGGATGGCCGGCGCCATGCTCTCGATCGGACCCGTGATACCACCGATGAAGCCGACCTTGATGTCGGCCTCCTGCGCACCAGCGCGTCCTGCCGTCAAGGCGCCCGCCGCCACGGCGGCAAGGCAAGCAAACTTCAATCCTGAACGCATCACATCTCCCCACGGCTTCCAGGCCGGATTGTTGTTGGAAATGGCGCGAGTTTGGCGGGGCGCCGCCAGCCGGTCAAGCATGCGAGCGCCCGTTTAGGACGTCCCGGCATGCAGCATCTCGAATTTGTCCGGCGGGCGGGCTAGAACGCCATCATGCGACACGCTCTCGCCACAGCCGCCGCCATCCTGGCGACCTTTGCCGGAACGCCGGCGGCCTTCGCGCAAACCGGCGCCCCCGTGATCATCGGCGTCGCCGCGCCGCTGTCGGATTCGCCCGCCATTCTGGGAAAACAGGTCGTCGACGGCGTCGGCGCGGCCATGGTGCGCCTGCGAAGCGACGACACCGCGACCGAAATCGTGACGGCCGATACCGCCTGCTCGCAGGACGGGGGGCAAAATGCCGCACGGCAACTGATCGAGGCCAAGGCCACGGTCGCCGTCGGCTTTCTGTGCACCGAGGCGATCGAAGCGGCGCTGCCGCTTCTCACGCGCGCCGGCATTCCCACGCTCGATGTCGGCGTGCGCGCCAGTCGCCTCACCGACAAGCGGGCGCGCACCGGCTTTCTCGTCTGGCGGCTCGCGCCGCGAGCGACCGCCGAAGCCGATGCCATCGCCGCCTTGCTCGCCAAGAGATGGCGCGACAGGCCGTTCGGGCTAATCGACGACGGCACGATCTACAATCGCAGCCTGTCCGACGCCGTTCGCCTTCGCCTCGAAGGCGAAGGCATGCAGCCGTCGACCATCGACACCTATCGCCCGGCCGAGGAAAAGCAGTTCGGCTTGGCGCGCCGATTGCAGCGCACCGGCGTGACCCGTTTCTTCATCGCCGGCGACCGGCCGGACGTTGCCATCATCGCGCGCGATGCGGCCGATCTCGGCTTGAGCCTGGAGGTGGTCGGCGGTGAGTCGCTGTTCGACGAGACCAGCCCCGATGCGCCGCTTCCCACCGGCGTGACGGCCGTCGGCCCGCAGGTCGACTTCCCCGCCTTCCCGGCGAGAGACGATGCCGCGCCGGAGGGCCATTTCGGCGTGGCGGCGGCCGCGGCGGACATCGCGGTTCAAGCTGCCAAGGCGGCTCGGATCGACGGCACGCCGCTGAATGAGGTCCTAAACACGACGAGTTTCGACACGCCTCTCGGTGCCGTGCGCTTCGATGAGAACGGCGATTCGAACCTCGAACTCTATCGAACCTATCGCTGGGACGGAGAGCGCTTCGTTCTCGAAGAAGGAGGCTGAGCCGTGCATCCTTGGCAGAGCGGCCCGCGCAATCTCCTGACCGACGTTCACGGCCTTCTCGTCGGCCATGCCGACGACGCGCGGCTGAAGAGCGGTGTCACCGCCGTCCTCTGCGAGGATCCCGCGGTGGCCGCAGTCGAGATCATGGGTGGCGCGCCGGGAACGCGCGAGACGGCGCTGCTGGCGCCGGACAAGACCGTGGGCGCGGTCGATGCGCTGGTTCTGGCCGGCGGCTCGGCATTCGGGCTCGACGCCGCGTCCGGTGTCCAGGCCTTTCTGCGCGAAGCCGGTCGCGGTTTCCGGGTCGGCGACGCGCATGTGCCCATCGTGCCGGCGGCCATCCTCTTCGACCTCGCCAATGGCGGCGACAAAACCTGGGAGCGCTATCCGCCCTACCGCGAGCTCGGCCTGCTGGCGGCCAGCCACGCCGCCCAGAGTTTCGCGCTCGGCAGCGTGGGCGCCGGCGCCGGCGCGTCGACGGCGACCGTGAAAGGCGGGTTGGGCTCGGCCTCCGTCCGGCTGGAGAGCGGCATCACCGTCGCCGCGCTGGTGGCCGTCAATGCGGTCGGCTCGCCGCTCGTCGGCAAGACGCGCCACTTCTGGGCTGCCCCGTTCGAGATCGGCCGGGAGTTCGGCGGCCTCGGCCTGCCGCATCCCTGGCCGTCGGACGCGACGCGCCCGCGCACCAAGCTGGACCTGCGCGAGGGGGCCAATACCACGATCGCGGTCGTGGCCACCGACGCCGAGATCGACAAGGCCCAGGCCAAACGGCTGGCCGTGGCCGCCCATGACGGCTTTGCCCGCGCGCTGTGGCCGGTACACACCGACTATGACGGCGATCTCGTCTTTGCGCTCGCCACCGGCGCCACTGGCATCCGCCCCGATCCGCGCCAGGGACTGGAGATCGCCGCCGCAGCCGCCTCGGTCATGGCGCGGGCGATCGCCCGCGGCGTCCACGAGGCGAGTGCCGCGCCGGGCGACACGCTGCCGGCGTGGCGCGACGCATTTTGATCGGCAGTCCGGCCACGGCTTCGTTGTGACCGACCGCCGCCTTTGCTAAGGCGCACTGATATGGGCGTCGCGCTGGCCGCCCGAACTGAGGACGAACGATGATCCCCCGCTATGCCCGCCCCGACATGACCGCCGTCTGGTCGCCGGAGACCAAGTTCCGCATCTGGTTCGAGATCGAGGCGCATGCCTGCGACGCGCTGGCCGAGCTCGGCGTCATCCCCAAGGAGGCCGCGAAGACGATCTGGGACAAGGGCGGGGCAGCCACCTTCGACATCGCCCGCATCGATGAGATCGAGCGCGAGACCAAGCACGACGTCATCGCGTTCCTGACGCACCTTTCGGAGATCGTCGGGCCCGATGCGCGCTTCGTGCACCAGGGCATGACCTCGTCGGACGTGCTCGACACCTGCTTCAACGTGCAGCTCACCAAGGCCGCCGACATTCTGCTCGCCGATCTCGACGCGCTGCTCGCCGCACTGAAGCGTCGGGCCTACGAGCACAAGGACACCGTCACCATCGGCCGCTCGCACGGCATCCATGCCGAGCCGACCACCTTCGGCGTCAAGCTCGCCGGCTACCATGCCGAGTTCAGCCGCTGCCGGGCGCGGCTGGAGGCGGCGCGCGCCGAAATCGCCACCTGCGCCATCTCCGGCGCCGTCGGCACCTTCGCCAACATCGATCCCCGCGTCGAGGAGCATGTCGCGAAGGCCATGGGCCTCGCCCCCGAGCCGGTCTCGACCCAGGTCATTCCGCGCGACCGCCACGCCATGTTCTTCGCCACGCTGGGCGTCGTCGCCTCCTCGCTCGAGCGGCTGGCGATCGAGATCCGCCATCTCCAGCGCACCGAGGTCCTGGAGGCCGAAGAGTATTTCTCGCCGGGTCAGAAGGGCTCCTCGGCAATGCCGCACAAGCGCAATCCGGTGCTGACGGAAAACCTGACGGGTCTGGCACGCATGGTGCGCTCCTACGCCCTGCCGGCCATGGAGAATGTGGCGCTCTGGCACGAGCGCGACATCTCGCACTCGTCCGTCGAGCGCTATATCGGGCCGGACGCCACCATCACGCTGGATTTTGCCCTGGCCCGCCTCACCGGCGTCGTCGACAAGCTCCTCGTCTATCCGGAGCGGATGGACGCCAATCTCAACAAGTTCAAGGGCCTGGTCCATTCCCAGCGGGTGCTTCTGGCCCTCACCCAGGCCGGCGTCAGCCGCGAGGATGCCTACCGGCTGGTGCAACGCAACGCCATGAAGGTCTGGGAACAGGGCAAGGACTTCCTGGAAGAGCTGCTCGCCGACCCAGAAGTCACGGCCGCGCTTGGCGAGACCGAGATCCGCGAAAAGTTCGATCTGGGCTATCACACCAAGCAGGTCGACACGATCTTCGCCCGGGTCTTCGGCGTGGCCTGATAGGCCTCACCCGCCCCCCAATCGAGCTGCGAGTCGCATCTTTGCCCGTTTTGCGCCCGATAACGGCTTCGGGGAAGCGTAACGGGGAACGAGCCAATGAGTACGACACCGCCCGGACAACGGGACGCCCTGTCGGGTTGTCTCGTCTTCATTCTCATCCTGATTTTGGCAGTCGGCGGGTTGGCCTTTTGGCTGAGCGACAGCGATGCCCCGGACACCCCGTCGATTCTCAATTCGCCGGTCGCGCCGAAGCAATAGGCCCAACGCAAGCCTGCCTTGCGTTTTTTGATTGGCTGCCCGCTTCTTCGCAGAAAAGCGCATTGCCTGCGTCATCTCGTCTCAAAAATCTATCCGAGACTGAGGAGTTTTGCGTTTCATCAATTACGCAGGGGCAAATAAACCGATTGAATTGATATTGCGGCTTTTGGTCTCACCGTGCCTCCGGCAATGTGCGACGGATAGCCGGCATTGAAATCTTCGCCCCTGTGCATGTACGACGCAGGAAACGGCAAGATGGCGTTGATGACGATCGGTCACCGCTTGGACCGGCTTGGTCGCCGCATGGCCTTTTGCCTCACAGGCCCGTTTGCCGCCGGAAGGCGTCTTCGACCGCTTTGCGAGATCGAACGAGCGCCGAAGGCTCCTTCCGACGGCAGTGCGGGTGATCGTTGCGTTCGGCGAACGATGCGTTTTGCGGGTTCGCATTCAACGTCTCATGATTGACCGATGCGAGCAGCCCTGCGTCTGCCGCCAGCCAAAGACAGCGAAATGACCGATAAACCTCTCATCCTCGTCATCAATTGCGGCTCCTCGTCGCTCAAATTCGCGCTCCTGCCGGAAGGCGAACGAGACCCGCTCATGTCAGGGCTTGCCGAGAATATCGGCCAGAGCGAAAGCCGCCTGACGGTGAAGCAGAACGGCGAGAAGACCACGATCTCGCTGGGCGGCGGCGACCATCACGTGGCGCTGACCAAGCTCATCGAAATTTTGAAGGAGCAGGACCTGCTGAGCTCGATCGAAGCCGTGGGACACCGCGTCATCCACGGCGGCGAGAAGTTCACCAGCTCCGAGCTCATCACGGACGAGGTGCTCGCCGAGATCGAGAAGTGCACGCATCGCGCTCCGCTGCACAACCCGCCGAACGTGCTCGGCATCAAGATCGGCCGCGAGGCGCTGCCGAACGTTCCGCACATCGCGGCATTCGACACCTCGTTCCACGTCAAGACGATGCCGCCGGAAGCCTATTTCTACGCCATCCCGATGGAGATCTACGAAAAGCACGGCATCCGGCGCTACGGCTATCACGGCACCAGCCACCGCTTCATCGCGATGGAAGCCGTCGACGTGCTGAACCTGAACCCGGACGACCATGGCATCGTCGTCGCCCATCTGGGCAACGGCTGCTCGGCGACCGCCGTCCACAACGGCAAGAGCGTCGACACCTCGATGGGCATGTCGCCGCTGGAAGGCCTCGTCATGGGCACGCGTTCCGGCGACATCGATCCGGCCGCCGTCCTTTATATCGGTCGCGAGGACGGCCTCGACGTCGACCAGCTCGACAATCTTCTCAACCGCAAGAGCGGCCTGCTCGGCCTGTCCGGCATTTCCAACGACTGCCGGACGCTGGAATCCGCCGCGGCCGAAGGAAACGAGCGCGCCAAGCTTGCGCTCGACGTCTTCGTCCATCGTCTGGCGCGTTATGTCGGCGCGCTGGCAATGGCGTTGCCGCGTCTCGACGCGCTGGTGTTCACCGGCGGCATCGGCGAGAATTCGAGCCTGATCCGCAAGATGACGATGGACCGCCTGGCGCCGCTCGGCCTGAAGCTCGACGCGGCTCTCAACGAAAAGATGGTGCGCGGCGAGTGCGGCGTCATCAGCAGCAGCCAGAGCCCGATCGCGGCGGTCATCGGCACCAACGAGGAATGGCTGATCGCCAAGGATACTGCGGAGATCGCGCACGGAACGAACGCCGCACGTTCGGCAAGCTGAGCCGCAAGGAGCATCGCGGGAGATCCGCACTCCGCGGGGCTGTCGGTCTTTCGGTCGCTTGATCGGCCGGCGGTGGCGATGGCCCGAACCGTTTGCATTCAGGGAAACATGGCTATGTCCACACGCCTCCTCTTTCTCGCCCCGCTCGCCCAGGATGTCGGCCTGACGTCGATCGCGCTCGGTCTTGTCCGTGCCCTTCAGCGCGACGGCATCAAGGTCGGCTTCGTCAAGCCGATCTCGCAGCCCGACGCCAGCGGCCGGTCCCGGTCCGGAACCAGCACGGAAACGTCGAGCTATTTCGCGCGGACCCTCTGCATGATCCAGTCGCCCGACTCGATCCCCTTCGAGCGGGCGGAGGAGTTCATCCGTCGCGGCGACCTCGACGCGCTCCTGGAGGAGGTCGTGACGATGATCGAGGCGCTGAAGGCCGACCACGACGCGATCATCGTCGAGGGGCTCATCCCCATCTCCAATCTGCAGGGAGCCCTGCGTCTCAACGTCGAGATCGCCCGCAGCCTGGGGGCCGACATCATCCCCGTTCTGTCGGGCGCGGAGTACGATCCCAAGGCCCTTGCCGATACGGTGATGCTCGGCAGCCAGCAGTACCTGCAGCAGGCCGACCGCCCCTTCCCCGGCATCATCATCAACAAGATGCCAGACACCGGCAACGGCGCGGCGATGGAGGCTGCTCTCAAGCTGTCCGACACCGCCGACTGCCCGATCATCAGCGCGGTGCCCTATGCCCCCCGGCTCAACGCGCCGCGGCTCTCCGACATTGTCTCCTCGCTCGGCCTCAACGTCGTGCAGGGCGAGAACCTGGATCAGGTCCGCGTTCAGGAAATCGTGGTGGCCGCGCGAACGGTCGAGAACATCATCCGCCGGCTGCGGCCGGGCGTTCTCGTCGTCACGCCCGGCGAGCGCAGCGACATCGGCCTCGCGGCCGCTCTCGCCTCGCAGCGCGGCGTCCCGTTGGCCGGCATGCTGCTCACCTGCGGCTCGATGCTACCCGACCCGGTCAACGAGCTGATCGCCGCCCCGGGCAGCAAGAACGCCCTGCCGATCCTGAGCTCGCCCGACGACACCTATGTGACCGCGTCGCGCCTGTCGCATCTCAGCTATCACGTCAGTCGCGACGATAGCGAGCATATGGAGCGGGTGATCGACTTCATCGCCGACCATATGGACACGACCGTCTTGCGTCAGCGCATCGGCGAGCCGTCCGAGGTTCGCATGTCGCCGCCGAGCTTCCGCCACCGCCTGATCCAGCTGGCGCGCGCCGCCAACCGGCGCATCGTGCTGCCCGAGGGCAACGAGCCCCGCACCCTGCAAGCGGCCGTGATCTGCCACCAGAAGAACATCGCCCGCTGCGTCCTGCTCGGCAACCGCGCCGAGGTCGAAAGCCTGGCCCGCGCCCAGCATCTCGATCTGCCTGCCGATCTGGAGATCGTCGATCCCGACGCCGTCAAGGCCGACTACATCGCGCCTTTGGTGGAGCTGCGCAAAAGCAAGGGCATGACGCCTCCGCAGGCAGCCGAGCAGCTTGAGGACACCGTCGTCCTCGGCACCGTGATGCTGGCCGAAGGCGAGGTCGACGGCTTGGTTTCCGGCGCCGTCCACACCACCGCCAACACGATCCGCCCTGCCCTTCAGCTGATCAAGACCCAGCCGGGCGTCAGCATCGTTTCCAGCGTGTTCTTCATGCTGATGCCGGATCAGGTGCTGGTCTACGGCGACTGCGCCGTCAATCCGAACCCGACGGCCGAGCAGCTCGCCGAGATCGCGATCCAGTCGGCCGAGACGGCCGTCGCCTTCGGCATCGACCCGCGCGTCGCGATGATCTCCTACTCCACCGGCAGCTCGGGGTCGGGCAACGACGTCGAGAAAGTGCGGGCCGCCACGGCGCTGGCCCAAGAGAAGCGGCCGGATCTGGTGATCGACGGCCCGATGCAATACGACGCGGCGAGCGTCGAGAGCGTCGGCCGTTCTAAGGCGCCCAACAGCCCGGTGGCCGGACGCGCCAACGTCTTCATCTTCCCGGATCTCAACACCGGCAACACCACCTACAAGGCGGTGCAGCGGTCGGCCCACGTGGTCAGCGTCGGCCCGATGCTTCAGGGGTTGCGCAAGCCGGTCAACGACCTGTCGCGCGGGGCGCTTGTGGACGACATCGTCTTCACCATTGCCCTGACGGCCATCCAGGCCGAGCATACGCTGCCGCAAAAGGCATCCTCCGCCCTGAACGCCGCCGAATAGGACCTCGCTTTTGACAGTTCAGAAAAACGTCGAGGACCGGACGGACAGCCCGGTCCCCTCTGCCATGTTCCGCGGGATCGAAGCCGGCGGATCGCTCGCTCCGGCCTCGATCGCCGTCGCCGCCGAGGAACTGGGCGTCAAGAAGGCCAGCAGCGATACCCTGACCCTGCTGGCCCTGGCCATTCTGGCAGGCGCCTTCATCGGCCTCGGCACCATGTTCGCCACCACCGTCGTCGCCGGCGCCGAAGGCCTGCTGCCCTACGGCGTCATCCGGCTGCTCGCCGGCGTCACCTTCTCCCTCGGTCTGATCCTCGTCCTCATCGGCGGTGCCCAGCTGTTCACCGGCGACATGCTCATGGTGATGGCCTGGGCGAGCAAGCGCCTGAAGACCGGCGCGATGGTCAAGGTCTGGGCGACCGTGTGGTTCGGCAATTTCATCGGCGGCGTCGGAACCGCCGCGCTCGTTTTCCTTTCCGGTCAATATAGCTTCGGCGGCGGCGCGATCGGCGCCACGGCGCTGCACTATGCCGAAGCCAAGGCGGCACTGCCGTTCGGCCAGGCCTTCGCCCTCGGCATCCTGTGCAACGTGCTGGTCTGCCTGGCCGTCTGGCTGACGCTGGCCGGCCGCACCGTCACCGACCGCATCGTGGCGATCATCTTTCCCGTGGCGGCGTTCGTGGCGGCCGGCTTCGAGCACTGCGTCGCCAACATGTACTATCTGTCGTTCGGCCTGTTCATCTCCTGGTGGGCGCCCGACAGCTTCTGGACGGCGTATGGCCACCAGCCCAGCATCCCGATGTCGGGCGTGCTCAACAATCTGATTGCCGTCACCGCCGGCAACTGGGTGGGCGGCGCGCTGCTCGTGGGCGGCGTCTACTGGTTCATTTACCGGCGTCCCGGTTTGCCCGAGCATCACTGACGTTACGCCCGGCCGACGCCGGCGCGGCCGAAAGCCCCATCCATCCAAAGACGCAAAAAAAGCGGCGGATCGTCTCCGCCGCTTTTTTGCCGGGGTCCTGTTGCGGCCGCCCCGATGGGAGGCCGCCGACGTTTCGAAACTACAGGTATTTCATCGGGTCGACCGGCGCCGAATCCTTGCGCACCTCGAAGTGCAGGATCGGCACGTCGGTGTCGCCGGTCATGCCGGACTTGGCGATCTCCTGGCCGCGCTTGACCGTCGCGCCGCGAGACACCTCGAGTTCGTCGGCATGGCCGTAGACGGTGACGAGGCCGTCGTCGTGCTTGATCAGCACCGTCTTGCCGAACTCCTTCAGGCCTTCGCCGGCATAGATCACCACACCGTTCTCGGCCGCCTTGACCGGCGTGCCGCGCGGCACGGAAATATTCAGGCCGTCGTTGCGGCGTGCGCCGACACGATCGCCAAAGCCTTTGACGACGCGCCCCTGGACGGGCCAGCGGAACTGGCCGATGCCGGTGCTTTCCGGCGCGATCGCGGCCACCTTGGCCTCTTCCGCCTGCTTTGCGACCGTGGACGTCGGCTGAGGCTGCGCCGGCTTGGCTTCCTGCGGCGCGGCCGTCGCTTCCTTGGGAGCCGGAGCGGCTTCCTGCGCCGGCTTGGGCGGCTGGTAGGCCTTCGGCTGCTGCGGCGCCGGAGCCGGCGTCGCCGTTGCCGTTGCCGCCTGCACGGAGCCGGCGCTGTCGACGTTCATGGTGCCGAGCGACTTCGGCGGCTCTCCCCGCCCCGGCGCAGTATCGGACAGCGCCGTGTTCGACTGCAGCGAGGCCACCTGCGTGCTGGCGCCCTGCGGCAAGGTCAGCGTCTGGCCGATCCGGATCGTGTCGCCGGACAGCCCGTTTACGCGACGCAGTTCGGCGACCGAGACGCCATGACGGCGAGCGATGCCGCCGAGTGAATCTCCGGAAGCGACCGTGATCGTGCTGCTTTGGCTGACCGTCGACGGCGAGGCCACTGCCGCCGGCCCGGACATGCCGGCGGGCGCCGGCATGCTGGACGGCGCATTGTTCGATACCGGAGCCTGCGCCCCGTAGGACGGCGCGGATGCCCCGTATGAGTAGGTGGGCGCGCTGGCGGAACCAGACATGGCCGGAGCTGCGGAGGCCGTCTGATACGTCGCCGATTTTTCCGGCGGCGGCGGCAGCGTGCCCTGGGTCAGCCCGTTGCCGGATGACGTCGATGGCGGCGCGAGTTCCACGCGCTGCACGCTCGATGACGAGCCGTAGCCCTGCGTGCCGGCGGCGGCGACCGGAGCACTCTGATAGCTGCCGCTCTGCACGCCCGCCCCGGGATTGCTGCCAGGCGCGTTGTAGGTCTGTGCCACAGGATAGCCGGCGGCGGCGCTGGTCGGCGCGCTGCTGCCGTAGGTCGTCGTGGCGACCTGCGTGCTCTGGGGAACCGCACCCGTATAGAAGCCGTCGTCGAACCGGACGACGTCCGCGCTACAGCCAGCCGCCAGGCCCGCTACCGAAAGGATCGCTGCTGACCGGATCAGGCGGAACCGGGCAGTTCTCAGCACATTCAAAGACATTGCCGTCCCCGTGCACACTCAACCATGCTTGCCGACATTGAAGCGCGTTAGTGTTACCGGCCGGTTAAATCACCGCCGGTGCAGCAGTTTTTCGTTTGCTATATCGCGCCTTGGTGGAGCGAAGCGCCCATGCCGGCGAAGCTTGTTATGGCTGATCCGGCTTTCGCGAAGCCGGATTTCACCGGGCGATACGGTGAAATCCGCAGCGCCTAAAGCACGGCCGCGATGCCCGGCTCCAGTGGCTGATAGCGCACCGGGCCGAGGTCGGTGCGTTCGAAACGGCTTCCCACCTTCTGCATCCGGACCAGGACCTGCTCCCGGCCAGCCTGGCCGACCGCGCAGAGCAGCAGGCCATGGGGCGCCAATTGCTCGACGAAATATCGCGGCACTTCCGCAAAGGCGCCGTGAACGATGATCCGGTCGTAGGGCGCGGTCGACGGATAGCCGTTGCGGCCGTCCTCCAGCTCCAGAAGCGCGTTGGCGAGGCCGAGCGCCTTCAGCCGGCCGCTGGCCGCCTGCAACAGCGTCCGGTACCGGTCGAGCGAGACCACGCGCGACCCGAGCTTGGCCAACAGCGCCGTGACGTAGCCGCTGCCGGTGCCGATCTCGAGAATTCGGCTGGCCTCCTCCACCCGCAATGCTTTGACCAGTTGCACCGCCCATGGCGCGCCCGGCATCGTCTGGCCGCAGTCGATCGGCAGCCAGGCGTCGACGAAGGCATCGCTCACGTCGGCCGTCACGAAGCGGCGGCGGGGCACGGCCTCGACGGCCGCCAGCAGCCGCCCGTCGATCTGTCCCGAGCGCAGTCGCAGCAGAAAGGCCGCCAAGTCCTCGCGATCACGGGCCGGGGCTGGGTTCATCACGCGAACAGCGCCTGCAACTCCTGACGCAGCTCGTGCTCGGTGAGGTCGAGCTTCAGCGGCGTCACCGAGATCCGCTTGGCCATCAACGCGCCGAAATCGGAGTTGCTCATCTCCGGCCCGGCCTGGCGGCCGAATTTCAACCAGAAATACGGAAAGCCGCGGCCGTCCCGGCGTTCTTCCAGGCCGAGCGTGTATTCGAGCTTGCCCTGGCGCGTCACTTCCACGCCGGCGACCGCTTCGGCGGGCACCGCCGGAAAGTTGACGTTGAACAGTGTTCCCGGTCGAAATTCCAGCCCAAGCAGCTTGTCGATGACCGCCGGCGCATGGGTTTCGGCGGTCTGCCAGTTCAGCTTGCGTTCGCCGCCCCATTCGTAGGCTTGGCTGAGCGCGATCGAGCGGAAGCCCAGCATCATGCCTTCCATGGCGCCGGCGACCGTGCCCGAATAGGTGACGTCGTCACAGATGTTCTGTCCGGCGTTGACGCCCGACAGCACGAGATCGGGCGGCCCCGGCATGACTTTCTTGACGCCCATGATCACGCAGTCGGTCGGGGTGCCGCTGAGGGCGAACTTGCCCTCGTCGACCTGGCGCAGGCGCAGCGGCGAGGACAGCGTCAGCGAATGCGACAGGCCGCTCTGATCGGTCTCGGGCGCCACGATCCAGACGTCGTCGGAGAGCTGGCGGGCGATCCGTTCGAGGACCGACAGGCCCTCGGCGTGAATGCCGTCGTCGTTGGTCAGCAGAATGCGCATCTCAGCCCGCCGCGCCGATGCGGTCCATGCCGCCCATATAGGGCCGCAGCACCTCGGGAATCGTGATCGAACCGTCCTCGTTCTGATAGTTCTCCATGACGGCGATGAGCGCACGGCCGACCGCGACGCCGGAGCCGTTCAGCGTGTGCACGAAGCGCGGCGCCTTGTCTCCGGACGCACGGAAGCGCGCGCCCATCCGCCGCGCCTGGAAATCGCCGCACACCGAACAGCTCGAGATCTCGCGATAGCTATCCTGCCCCGGCAGCCAGACCTCGATGTCGTAGGTCTTCTGAGAGCCAAAGCCCATGTCGCCGGTGCACAGCACCACCACACGGTAGTGAAGGCCCAGCCGCTTCAACACCTCCTCCGCCGCCGCCGCCATGCGCTCGTGCTCGGCGATCGAGGTTTCCGGCATCGTGATCGACACCAACTCGACCTTGTAGAACTGGTGCTGGCGCAGCATGCCGCGCGTATCGCGCCCGGCGGAGCCGGCCTCCGATCTAAAGCAGGGCGTAAGCGCGGTGAAGCGCATCGGCAGAGCCGCCTCGTCCCAGATCTGCTCGCGCGCCAAGTTCGTCAGCGGCACCTCGGCGGTCGGGATCAGCCAGCGCCCCTCGGTCGTGTGGAACAGATCCTCCTCGAACTTCGGCAGATTGCTGGTGCCGAAGAGCGCCTCGTCGCGCACCAGAAGCGGCGGCGACACCTCCTGGTAGCCGTGCTCGCCGGTGTGCAGGTCGATCATGAACTGGCCGAGCGCCCGCTCCAGCTTGGCGAGCCCGCCCTTGAGGATGGTGAAGCGGGCGCCGGCGATCTTCGAGGCCTGCTCGAAATCCATCAGGCCCAGCGCCTCGCCGAGATCGAAATGCTCCTTGGGCTCGAAGGAGAATTGCGGCTTGTCGCCGACCCGCCGCACCTCGACATTGTCGTGTTCGTCGGCACCCGTCGGCACGTCGGCGAGCGGCACGTTGGGAATGCGCGCCAGCGCATCCTCCAGCGCCAGATCGATGCGCCGCTCCTTCTCTTCGCCGTCCTGGATCTCGGCCTTGAGGTCCGCCACCTGGCGAATCAGCTCGGCCGCCTGGGCCTCGTCGCCCGAGCCCTTGGCCTTGCCGATCGCCTTGGAGGCCTCGTTGCGCCGGCTCTGCAGGTCCTGCAGCAGCTTCAGATGATCGCGCCGGGCCTCGTCGAGCTTGAGAAGATCGCCGGCCGCCGGATTGGCGCCGCGTGCCGCGAGCGCTTCATCCAGTTTCTCAGGATTTTCGCGGATCCACTTGATATCGAGCATTGTCCACCAGTTCGCGCATTCCGGCACAGCGACCGTGGCAGACGGAGGATAGCTCGCAGCGAAGGAGTAGGCCCCCTATTCGGCGGACGCTTCGCTTTCTTGCTGCCGCTCGGCCCGTTTGCGCTCGATCAGCCGCGCCGTCAGAATGGAAATCTCGTAGAGAAGGATGGTGGGAACCGCAAGGCCGATCTGCGACATCGGATCGGGCGGCGTCAGCACGGCGGCCGCCACGAAGGCCAGCACGATGGCGTATTTGCGCTTGCCCTTGAGGCCCTCGGCACTGACGATGCCGGCGCGTGCCAGCAGCGAGGTCACCACCGGCAACTGGAACACCAGGCCGAAGGCGAAGATCAGCGTCATCACCAGCGACAAATATTCCGAAACGCGAGGCAACAGCTCGATCGCCGGCTGATCTCCCACGCCGATCTGCTGCATCGACAGGAAGAACCACATCACCATGGGCATGAAGAAAAAATAGACCATCGCCCCGCCCATCACGAAGAGGATCGGAGTCGCGACGAGGAACGGCAGAAACGCCTGACGTTCGTCGCGATAGAGGCCCGGCGCCACGAATTTGTAGATCTGCATGGCGATGATCGGGAACGCCAGAAACAGGCCACCGAAGGCCGCGATCTTCACCTGGGTGAAAAAGAATTCCTGCGGTGCCGTGTAGATCAGCCGCACCTGATCGTCGGCGAGCCCCGCCCATCCGACGGCGATCTGGTAGGGCACGACGAGCAGATTGAACAGCTGCTTGGCGAAGAAGAAGCACAGGAGGAAGGCGATGAAGAAGCCGGCGAGGCTCCAAACCAGCCGCCGCCGCAGCTCGATCAGATGCTCGATCAGCGGCGCCGACGAAGCCTCGATTTCTGTTTCGTCGCGCATCTAGCTCGCGTCCTCAACCCGAGCCGGATCGGCCTTCTGCGGTTTTTCCGTCTCGCTGTTGGCACCGGAATTGACCGGCTCGGCCGGGGCTGCCGTCGACGGCGTGCCGGCGGGCGTCTCCGCGGCAACAGCATCTTCGGGGCCGACCGGCTTCGCCGTGTCCTGGGCAGCCGGAACCTTGGGCTCGGGCGCCTTGACCGCCGCCGAAAGCGACGAGCGGATCTCGTCGCCCACGGCCCGCATCGGGTTCATCGCCTTGCGGATATCGCTGGTCGGATCGAGCTTGCGGATATCGCGCACGGTCGAACGCACGTCGTCCAACTCCGACTCCCGCAACGCTTCGTCGAACTGGCGACGAAAGTCGCCCGCCATCCGACGCATCTGGCCGGTCGCACGACCAAAGGTACGCAGCATCTGCGGCAGATCCTTGGGGCCGACGACCACGACAAGAACCACCGCCACGACAAGAAATTCGGACCAACCGATATCGAACATGGACTATCCCACCGGCCAGAAGCGACAGCATCCCGGCCCGCCGGGACGCTCGAACCTCCTCAAGCCGACGTTAGAGAGCGTCAGCTGTGCGTCTTCTCGGCTTTGACGTCGTGCGTGACGATTTCGTCGTCGCGGTGATCGAGCGCCCGGCGCTCCTTGACCGCATCGTCGTCGTCGTCGGCCATGCCCTTCTTGAAGTTCTTGATGCCCTTGGCGACATCGCCCATCAGATCGGGGATCTTGCCGCGCCCGAACAGGAGCAGCACGACGGCGAGAACGATAAGCCAGTGCCAGATGCTGAGGCTACCCATTTCGAAACTCCTTAGTCGCGGGTCTCCGCGTACAGAAAAGCTAATCATCGGCGGCCGCGCTTGCAAACGCTGAAGGCCTGCGACGCGGTTTTGCCCGTTTTTGGTCAGGGCCACCCGTAATCCACGGGGTTCATAGCGCGTCCGGGCGGCGGGCTAAAGCCTTTCCGTTCGTCAACGTAAAACTTCCGGCCCGTCGATCTGAATGGCGCACTCGACCGTTCAACCCAGGGTCTACACCGCAACCGCCAGAAGGCCGGCGAACTCGTCTCGCAAGATCGCCTCTTCGATCGGGGCCGGGCCAGCGGCAAGCCCGCTCTCGGCCGCTTCGGCACGGCGCTTGGCCTCCCCTGCCAGGGGCACCACGGATTGCGCCACGGCCCGCATCTCCGCCATGTCGCCGTTGCAATGAAGCACCATGTCGCACCCAGCCGCGAGCGCCTGCCCGGCCAGGTCGCCAAGCTCCCCGCGTAGCGCCTTCATCGACATGTCGTCCGTCATCAGCAGACCGTCGAAGCCGATGCGGCCGCGAATCACGTCTCCGATCACTTTTTTCGAGAGCGTGGCCGGCTTGTCCGGATCGATCGCGGTGAAGAGCAGATGCGCCGTCATGGCGCACGGCAGATCACGCAAGGCGGTAAACGGCGCGAAATCGGTCTTTTCCAGTTCGCAGAGCGGCGCCTCGACCACCGGCATTTCCAGGTGGCTGTCGGCATTGCCCCGACCGTGCCCCGGCAAATGCTTCATCACCGGCAGCACGCCGCCCGCCATGAGGCCCTCGGCAGCAAGCCGGCCCAGCCGGGCGACGACGGCCGGATCCCCGGCATAGGCGCGCTCGCCGATGACCGAATGCGAGCCCACGGCGGGCACATCGAGACACGGCAGACAGTCGGCATTGATGCCATATCGCTGAAGGTCGGCCGCGATCAGCCTGCCCTGCAGCCAGGCAGCTCGTTCGCCGGCCTCGGCATCGGCGGCATACAGTCGGCCGAGGACGCCGCCCGGCGGATAAAGCGGCGCCAGAGGCGGACGCAGCCGCTGGACGCGCCCGCCCTCCTGATCGACGAAGATCGGTGGATTCGGCCGTGATGCGATGGCTTTGAGTTCGGCGACCAGATCGCCGAGCTGCGACGCTTCGGCCACATTGCGACCGAACAGAATAAAGCCCCACGGACGCTCGTCGGCGAAGAAAGCTTTCTCGTCTGCCGTCAGCCGCTGGCCGGCACAGCCGGCGATCCACGCTTTCGATTCCGTCATCGTCTCGTTCATCGCCATCGGTTGGATCCACAGCGGATCGCCCGAGAGGTCGCAGACCTTTCGGGCGATATCATGCCAAGACTCGATCGCTTACGAGATATCGGTTCAGCGCGCCACGAAGCAGCTGGCTCCGGCCGATTTCAGCTGACCGCAGAGAGTATTGGCCTCGCTCTGCGATCCGGCGGCGATCCGAACGCGGAAATAGGTCCCGCGCCCCGGAATATCGGCCGACTGGATCGAAAGGTTCCGGCCGCCGATGACGCCCGCATACTGCCCCGCCAGCTTGCGCGAGCTTTCCTGAGCCAAGGCCTCGGAGGGCTGCGACGCGATCTGCACGAAATACGATCCGGCCGGGACGCTCTGGGCCGCCACTGGTGTTGAAGCCGCCGGCGGCGTCGAAACTGCGGTGGCCTGGCGGGGCTCGGCACTGGCCATTTGAACCCGCTCCAGCGGCTGATCGCCGGGGCGGGTGCGCGGCACGGGCACGAACGCCAGAGCCGGGCTCGGATCGGCCGGTGCGGTCGTTTCCAACGCGGCGTCGTCCGAGGCGTCCATTCCGCCGGACGCGAGAGCGGCGATCTGCGTTTCGCTGGACGTGCCAGCCATTTCCTCAGCCAGCAACTCGGAGGCATCGTCCGCCGCTGCCGCTGGAGCATCCGCGATGTTCGTCGCGGTTCCCATCGGCGCGTCCGCACCAGGCGCCATCGCCTCCACCGGGATCTGCGCCGCCGCTGCCTCATCTGCAGTCGGAAGCTCCGGCTGAGGTTGGGCAGTCGCTTCCTGCGCGGTCACGTCGGTCGGTACACCTATTGCAGCCGCCGGCTCGAGAGCAGCCATCGCCGTGCCGCCACCGCCGAGCATCGGCGCAGAGGTGTTGATCATTCCGACCTGTTGCGCTTCAGGCGAACGGGCGAGGCTCGCCACCAGCGAAGTCGCATCCTCGGCCGGCTTGTCTGAAGCGCCAACCTCGACCGCAGGGCCGAGCGTGCCATCGGGCCGAACAGTGACAGTGCGCACGCGCCGGGGCTGGAGCACGGGAACCGGCGCAGACTGATCGGCAGAGTCCATGTCGTCTTCCGCCAGACGCTCGTCGCCCTTCATCGGAATCATGTCCTCGTCCATCATGCCGACGCCCGGCAGGTCATCGACCTCCTCGGGTTCCGGAACGATCTCGACGGGCTCTTCGGAGCTTGTCAGCAAGGCCTGCTGCACCGGTGCCGCCGGCGCACCTTCGCCGTCGACACGATCGTAGACGGCCTTGTTCTGATTGGGGATCGGCTTGCCGCCTGGGTTTTCCGGCTTGATCTTCACCGGATCGAGATCGGCCTTGATCAGGATCGGCGATTCCTCGCCGATCGGCGAAGACGGCCCCATCAGGCTCCACGCCGCGCCACCCGCCAAGACCAGCGCCAACACGCTCGCCGCCAGCATATAGCGTCCGCGCGGCGACCGCCGCCGGACTGCTGAGCGGCCAGCCGGTGTGCGCCAAGACCCGTCGTCCGTCGCCTGGACCGCACCGAGCGGCTCGTGCGTGCCGTCCCGACCGGTTCCCCCGACCTCGTCATCGTCGGCGATCCAATCGACGGCGGCAAGACGCTCGCCATCGTGTTCGTCAGCCATGTCGACCTGCTGCGGCGGGACCCGCAGCATGGCCAGTTCGCTGGCAATCAACTCGTCGAAGTCATCCAGCGGCGCGGCGGCAGGCTTCGGCTCCTCGCTGGCCACCGACTCGGGAGCGAAGGACGGCGCCTCGGCGACGTGCGTGTCACGCGGACGCAACGGTGCGCTGAGACGCTCCAGCGCCAGCTCCAGATCGGCCTCCAACGACCGCTTCTGTTCGACCGCAGCCGGGGCAGCGGCGACTACGCCCGGCGCGGCTGCGGCCACCACGGAGCGCTGCGGCTCCTGTTCGCGGGGCCGCAGCCAAGCGCTGTAGCTTTCCGCCGGCGCGGCCGAGGCCTCGCGGGCTGACACCGCAGCGACTTCGGCAGTCGGCACCGCACCACCATGACGATCATTCGCTTGGGCGGAGATCTCCGGTTCGTCGGAGAGAGCGATCTCGTCGGCGAACGCCGATTCGTCGATATCCCAGGTCAGCGCGTTGGCCAGCGCCTGATCGAGGTCGTCGAGCGCCGCTTCGGGTTCTGCCTGCTCGTGCGTGGACAGGACGGGATCCGCCACATCCGCGAACGGCTGCGGCTCGTCCGAGGCGGACAGCTCTGACGCGGCCGGGTCTAGTGCCCCATCATCCCACTCATCCGCCACCGCATTCTCGGTCCATCCGTCTTCGACGACATCCTCGGCCCACGGGTCAGGCTTCCGGTGCGAATCGGCGGCCGCCGGCCGCCACGCCTGCTGGGGCACGAAATCGCCGGTCGATTCGTCGGGGAGCGCGGCGATATGCGAGGCGGCAAGCGCGCCGTCGTCGAAGAACGGCTGGGGCGTGGGCCGGGCCTTGTCAGCCGGGCTCGAAACGGCGGCGATGCGCGCCTCTTCAGGCTGCGCGCGCTCCGATTTCGGCCATTGCCAATGCGGCTGATCGACGATTCGAGCGAGCTCCGCGAATGGATCATCATCCGCGCCGCCAAAATCGATCCCGCGTGGCAACCCTTTCGTCTCCACCGTCATCGTGTCCCCCGTCGCCGCCCCACCAGCAATGGTTAAAAATGCAAGGATAGAACGGAGCTAAAAGATGAAATTGTCGAAAGGATGATCCCGGGCAACAACTATCGCATTTCCTCCGGGGCATCGGCGCCAACCAGACGCAAACCAGAGGCGATCACGCAAGCCACGCACAAGACCAGAGCCAATCTCGCCTGGGTTAGTTCTGGATCGTCAACCTTAACGAAGCGTAATTCCGGAAGATCTTTGCCGCGGTTGTATTGGGCGTGGAAGGCCGATGCGAGGTCGTAGAGATAGAACGGCAGCCGGTGCGGCTCCTTGCTCTGAGCGGCACTCAGGATCAGGCGCGGAAACTCGGCCAGCTTGCGAATCAGCCCTGTTTCGCCCTCGTCCGTCAGCCGTGCGAGCATGTGCTCGCCGATCTCTTCGGAGGCGTCGAAGGCGATCCGCTCGCCCGCCGCCTGCCGCAACACGGATTTCGCCCGGGCGTGGGCATACTGAACGTAAAAGACCGGGTTGTCCTTCGATTGCTCCGTCACCTTCTGGAAGTCGAAGTCGAGCGGCGCGTCGCTCTTGCGGAACAGCATCATGAAGCGCACGGGATCGCGACCGACTTCCTCGACGACCTCGGCGAGGGTCACGAACTCGCCGGCCCGCTTGGACATGCGCACCGGCTCGCCGTTGCGGAACAGCTTGACCAGCTGGCAGAGCAGCACCTCCAGCTTTGCCGTGCCGCCGGAGACGGCGCGCGCGACCGCCTCCAGCCGCTTCACATAGCCGCCGTGGTCGGCGCCGAGCACATAGACCATCTCGTTGAAGCCACGGTCGAACTTGTCCTTGAAGTAGGCCACGTCCCCGGCGAAGTAGGTATAGGCGCCGTCCGACTTGATCAACGGCCGGTCCATGTCGTCGCCGACGTCGGTCGAACGGAACAGCGTCTGCTCGCGGTCCTCCCAATCGTCCGGCACCTGTCCCTTCGGCGGCGGCAGGGTCCCGGTATAGATGAAGCCCTTGGCCCGCAAATCCTCGATCGCGGCGCCGACGCGTCCGCCATTATGCCCATGCAGCGTGCGCTCGGAAAAGAACACGTCGTGCTTGATGCCGAGAAGCTTCAGATCGTCGCGGATCGCCATCATCATGGCGTCGATGGCGAAGTCGCGCACCGGCGGCAGCCACTCCGCCTCGTCCATCGACAGGAGCTTGTCGCCGTGCCGGATGGCGAGGGCCGAGCCCACCGGCTTCAGATAGTCGCCCGGATAAAGGCCGGCCGGGATCTCGCCGATCGACTGGCCGAGCGCCTCGCGATAGCGCAGATAGACCGAGCGCGCGAGCACGTCGATCTGCACACCCGCGTCATTGACATAGTATTCCTTGGTGACGTCGTCGCCGGCAAAGTCCATGATTTCGGCGAGCGTATCGCCCACCACCGCGCCGCGGCAATGGCCGACATGCATCGGGCCGGTCGGATTGGCCGAGACATATTCGACATTGACCTTGCGCCCCGTCGGCGCGCCCCGGCCATAGTCGAGCCCGGCCTTCAGGATCGCGCCGAGATGGTTCGTCCAGAACTCCGGCTTCAGGCGCAGATTGATGAAACCGGGCCCGGCCACCTCGACGGCATCGACGTCCGGGTCGATCGTGAGCGCCCCGGCGATAATCGCCGCCAGTTCCCGCGGCTTGGTCTTGAGCGGCTTGGCGAGCACCAGGGCCGCATTGGTCGCGAGATCGCCGTGACCGGAATCGCGCGGCGGCTCGACGACGATCTTGTCGAGATCGACCGGCCCCTCCTGGCGCCCGACGACGATCCCTTCGACCACTTTCCTGATGCGATTTTCGAAGTCCTTGAAGATGTTCATCGTCGATCTCGAAGCTTCGGCATGTCGCCTGCGAAGGACGACACGCCTCGAATGGCCGTCAAGCGGCAGGGATCTGGGTTGACAGAATGCGCGGCGCCTATCGCATATCCAGTGTGCGGTCAAACAGGCGGCGATGCTCGTCGAGCGCATAGGTGTCGGTCATGCCCGACAGGTAGTCGGCGACGCGCCGCGCCAGCTTCAGACGGTCGAGCGACGCGGCATTTTCGTGCCACTCGTCCGGCATCTCCTCGGGCTTGTCCATGAACCGGTCGAAGAGCTCCGCCACGACGCCTTCCGCCTGGCGCATCACGCGCATCACCGTCTCATGGCGGTAGACCCGCTCAAACAGGAACCGGCGCGTCTGCCGCTGTGCGCGCTCCATCGCGGGCGAAAACCGCACGATGGTCCGGCCCGCCTGGCGCACCGCGTCGGCGCCGTCCGGCTGAAGTTCATGCAGGCCCGACAAGGTCGTCCTGATCACGTCCTCCACCATCCGGGTGATATGCCGGCGCATGATCTCGTTGATCAGCCGGGGCCTTTCGAGCCCCGGATATTTGCCTTCGACCTCGGCGAGGATATCGCCGGCCAGATCCAGTTCGCGCAGGTCGTCGATATCGAGCAGCCCGGCGCGCAGGCCGTCGTCCAGGTCGTGCGTGTTGTAGGCGATGTCGTCCGAGAGCGCCGCCGACTGGGCTTCGAGGCTGGCATGCGAGTCGAGATCGAGCGGATAGGCCGCGTCGAACTCCAGGATCGGCCGGGTCGCCGGCTCGCCCCCGGCATGCGGACCGGTCAGCGGCCCGTTATGCTTGACCAGCCCTTCCAGCGTTTCCCAGGTGAGATTGAGGCCGTCGAATTCGGCATAGCGCCGCTCCAGCGCCGTGACGATGCGCAGCGACTGGGCGTTGTGGTCGAACCCGCCGTAGTCGGCCATCTTGGCCTGAAGCACGCGCTCGCCGGCATGACCGAACGGCGTATGGCCGAAGTCGTGGACCAGGGCGACCGCCTCCGCCAGATCCTCGTCCAGCCGCAAAGCCCGGGCGAAGGCGCGGGCGATCTGCGAGACCTCGATCGTATGGGTCAGCCGCGTGCGGAAATGATCCCCTTCATAGGCGACGAACACTTGCGTCTTGTGCTTCAGGCGGCGAAACGCGGTCGAATGCACGATGCGGTCGCGGTCGCGTTGAAACGGCGTGCGGGTGAGGCTCGCCGGTTCGGCATGAAACCGCCCGCGCGAGCGATCCGGCCGAGCCGCCCATACGGCGCGTTCGCCGCCCATCGCGATGCTCGTCAGAAGATCGTCGTCCATGTCGCGTGCCTTCGCCGGATTGACCCGTCGTATCGGGCCTCATACTTATGCGGATAGTCCAATGAGGGAAACGAGCCGATGCCGCCGGTGGAAGCTCGTTGCGGCCAGATATGAGTGAAACCACTGCTCCCGCCAACCCGGTCGTCGTGTCCGAGGCTGCCGCCCGGCGCATTGCGGCGATCGCGGCAAAGCGCGGCGAACCGACTGCCCTGCGCATCTCCGTCGAAGGCGGCGGGTGCTCCGGCTTTTCCTATAAATACGATCTGACCGGCCAGAGCGAGCCCGACGATCTGATCATCGAGAAGGATGGCGCGACCGTCTTGGTCGACCCCGTCTCGCTGGCCTACATGGAAGGCTCCGTCGTCGATTTCGTCGATGATCTGATGGGCCAGTCTTTCCAGATCCGCAATCCCAACGCGGTCGCCTCCTGCGGCTGCGGCACCAGTTTCTCGATCTGAGCCAGGACACCAACGGCCGAGAGTTCTGGTCGTCGAAGCGACGAGCGACGATGATTTCGCCGCCGGTAGGCTATTTTGGGCGCGCGACGCCAGACAGTGGATCCACCAACCATGCTGATTGCGACCTGGAATATCAACGGCGTCAGGGCTCGTCTGGACAATCTGCTCGACTGGCTCGAGCAGCGTTCGCCCGACATCGTCTGCCTGCAGGAGATCAAATCGCAGGACGACAGCTTCCCGCGGCAGCCGATCGAGGCCCTCGGCTATCATGTCGAGACTCACGGACAGAAAGGCTTCAACGGCGTCGCCCTTCTGTCGAAGGTGCCACCTGAGCGGTCAGAGAACGGCCTTTTGGGCGACGAGGACGATGTCCAGGCACGCTTCATCGAGGGACAGTGGAGTATCGGTCAGCGCAAGCTGATCGTCGCCTCGATCTATCTGCCCAACGGCAATCCCATGGGCACCGAGAAATTCGACTACAAGCTTCGCTGGATGGCCCGGCTCGAAGCGCACGGGCGGCGTCTGCTCGCGACCGAATGCGATGTGGTGCTGGCCGGTGACTACAATGTCATTCCCGAGCCGATCGACGCCAAGACACCCGAGGCGTGGGTCGGCGACGCGCTGTTTCAGCCGGAAAGCCGCGGCGCGTGGCGGCGGCTCGTCAATCTGGGGTTCACCGATGCGGTTCGCGCCGCGACAGCCGATGCAGGGACCTACACGTTCTGGGACTATCAGGCAGGCGCCTGGCAGAAGAACAACGGCATCAGGATCGACCACCTGCTGCTGTCGCCGGAGGCTGCAAGCCGCCTTGCCGGCGTCGGGATCGACAAGGACGTGCGGGCCTGGGAAAAGCCGTCCGACCACGTTCCCGTGGTGGTCGAACTCGCCGCCTGAGGTCGGCTGCTCATAGACCGCTTCGCAGCACCCGGAGCCGGATCGTCCGCACGCATCCATGAAAAAAGCGGCTTCGAGCCGCCTTTTGCATGTCGATCAGAACCGGCGGCCGTAATGGCCTCGATTCAATTCTTGCTGACGATGGGCTGCTGCTCTTCCACGGACGCCATCGCGGTCTTGCGCGTCGTTTCGTCGGCGAGGCCGAAGACCTCCTCCTGAAGCGGGCGAATCCATTCCCTGTCCGACGGCGAGGCGTGCGCAAGGGCGTCGGTGAGCAGGCTCAGGCCGCGCACCGGCTGCGGACGCACTGCGATCTTCTCGCCGTTGAACAGCAGATAGCCGAGCAGAGCCTGGGCACCGACATGCCCCTTGCCGGCCGCCAGTTTGAGCCAGCGCGCCGCCTGCCTGGGGTCGGTCCGCCCGCCTTCGCCATTGAGCAGCATGCGTCCCAGCTCGAACTGCGCCTCGGGATCGCCGAAATAGCTCGCGGCATGGAAGTAGAGCTGCCGGGCCTGAGGCAGGTTCACCTGAACCGGGCTGTCGGGGATGCCGCGCCGTAGATAGTCGGCGAGCGCCACGATCGAACTGGCGACGTAGGCGGCGTTCTGCGAGGCGGCTGTGTCGTCCTGCTGATCGCGCACGATCCCTTCGAAAATCTTGAAGGCCTGGTAATCGTCTTCCTTGACGCCGTCGCCGTCGGCATACATCCGGCCGAGCTTCCAGCGCGCACCCGGATGGCCTTTTTCGGCCGCGTAGCGCAGCGCCTCGACAGCCGCGGCCTTTTCGCCGCGCTGATAGGCCTTGAAGCCGCGCATGAAGGATTCGATCGGGCCGGGGTCCTGGGTGATCACCGTGTTCGGATCGAGCGCCTGCAAGCCATTGGTCGAAGCCAGCAGCGCCATCAGCGTCATCGCGAGCAAGGCCGGGCGACGCGCAGCGCGGACGATGCCGGCTGCGGCGGGCGCACAGGTCCGCTCTCCTTCACGCAGGGCACAGCCCTGCCGCGCCGGCGAAAACACGCCCGCCGGCCAAAACCGTCTTGTCCTCATTGCCCCCTCACGCCCCTCAGGTCGTGCAAGCGATCGCGCCGTCGATCTGGCAACGGCCGCGCTCGAACGCCCCGTGAAGTGCCCATTCTTTATGGCAGCAGCGCGGCGTTCGAACTGAGAACGATTATAACGAAAGCAAGTTCGCCACAGTGTTGCGAGAAATCCACAGCGTGATGGGGACCGTGAAACGTTGCCGAATTCCCACGCTCCCCGCGCCGCAGGCCATATAGCCGGTGCGTCAGCCCAGCCGCTGGCGCGCCGTGCGAAGCTTGTCGGCTTCCGCGCGATAGGCAGCGAGCTTCTCGCGCTCCTGCTCGACGATCTCCTCGGGCGCGTTGGCCACGAACTTCTCATTGCCGAGCTTCTTTTCGATCCGCCCGGCTTCCGCTTCGGCTTTCTGCAACGCCTTGTCGAGGCGCGCCCGCTCGGCCGTGATGTCGATCATGCCTTCGAGCGGCAGGGCGAAGGTCATCCCCGCTACGATGATCTGAGCAGACTGGGCTGGCGGTGCCTCGTCCGAACCGATGGTGCTCAGCCGAGCCAGACGGCGCAGCGCGGCATCGTGCCGGGAGAGGCGTTCGGCCATGGTGGGCTCGGGACGCACCGCGACCAAGGCGGCTTCCGCACCGGCCGGAACGTTCATCTCCGTGCGCACGGAACGGATCTCGCCGACCAGTTCGATCAGCCAGTTGATATCGTCGGCGGCATCGGTATCGACAAAGTCGAGCGTCGGCCATTCGGTATGGCACAGCAGCGCCGCTCGCGGCGCGCCCTCAGGTGCGGTGACCCTCCACAGTTCCTCCGTGAGGAACGGCATGAACGGATGCAGCAGCGCGTAGACGCGGTCGAGCACATAGCCCGTCACCGCCCTCGTCTCCGCCTGGGCCGCCTCGCTGCCTTCGCCGAAGACCGGCTTGGCGAGTTCCAGATACCAGTCGCAGAACAGATTCCAGACGAAGCGATAGACCGCACCCGCCGCCTCGTTGAAGCGGTAGGCTTCGAGCGCGGCAGTCACGGTGTTGATGGTGCGGCCGAGTTCGGTCACGAGCCAACGGTTGAGCGGCAATTCCAGCGCCGACGGATCGACCGTCGCGCCATGCCGGGCACCGTTCATCTCCGCAAACCGCGTGGCGTTCCAGAGCTTGGTGCCGAAGTTGCGATAGCCGGCGATGCGCTGCGGATCGAGCTTCACGTCGCGGCCTTGTGCCGCCATGATCGCCAGGGTGAAGCGCAGCGCGTCGGCGCCATAGTCCTCGATCAGGTCCAGCGGATCGATGACGTTGCCCTTGGACTTCGACATCTTGGCGCCGTTCTTATCGCGCACCAGCGCGTGCATGTAGACGGTGTGGAACGGCTCCGTCTTCATGCAATAGAGACCCATCATCATCATCCGGGCGACCCAGAAGAAGATGAGGTCGAAACCGGTGACGAGCACGCTGGTCGGATAGTAGGTGGCGAGCGCGGGCGTCTCGTCCGGCCAGCCGAGCGTCGAGAACGGCCAGAGCGCCGAAGAGAACCAGGTGTCGAGAACGTCCTCGTCGCGCTTCAGGAAGCCCTGGCGTTTGGCCGGATCGGCCGCCATTGCGCGGGCTTCCTCGTCGGTGATGGTCTCGTTGACCACATAGTGGGCGAGCGCGGCAGCCACCGCCTCTTCTTCCGTCTTTTCGACGAACACCGCGCCGTCCGGTCCGTACCACGCCGGCACCTGATGCCCCCACCAGAGCTGACGCGAGATACACCAGGGCTGGATATTCTCCATCCAGTCGAAATAGGTCTTTTCCCAGTTGGCGGGGATGATCTTGGTCCGTCCCTCGCGCACGCTTGCGATGGCCGGCTTGGCGAGCGTCGCCGCGTCCACGTACCACTGGTCGGTCAGGAACGGCTCGATCGGCACGCCGCCACGGTCGCCGTGCGGCACCATGTGTCCATGGTCCTCGATCTTGGCGAGGAAGCCGCCCTCCTCCATCATCGCGACCACACGCTCGCGTGCGGCAAACCGCTCCTGGCCATGCAGGGCCGCGATGGTGCGCTCCAGCGCCTCGGTCCGCTCCAATCCTTCGAGGAAATCGGCATTGTCGGCGAGCGTAATGTCCGCCTCGACCGTCATGACGCTGATCATCGCAAGGCTGTGCCGGCGCCCGACCTCGAAATCGTTGAAGTCATGAGCCGGCGTGATCTTGACCGCGCCGGAGCCCGCTTCGGGGTCGGCATAGTCGTCGGCAACGATCGGGATGCGGCGCCCGACCAGCGGCAGCACCACGTGCTCGCCGATCAGCGTCCGGTAGCGATCGTCCTCGGGGTTTACCGCAACGCCGGAATCGCCCAGCATGGTCTCGGGCCGGGTCGTCGCCACGACGATGAAGGTCGAGGGATCCTCGGGGTCGAAGGCGCGTCCTTCGATGGGATAGCGGAAGTGCCAGAGGTGCCCCTTCACTTCCCTCTGCTCGACCTCCAGATCAGAGATGGCGGTCAGGAGCTTCGGGTCCCAGTTGACCAGCCGCTTGTCCTTGTAGATCAGGCCATCCTTATAGAGGCCGACGAACACCTCCAGGACCGCCTTCGACAGACCTTCGTCCATGGTGAAGCGTTCGCGCGACCAGTCGCAGGACGCGCCAAGCCGGCGCAGCTGCTTGAGGATCACGCCGCCCGATTCCGCCTTCCACTGCCACACGCGCTCGACGAAGGCTTCGCGGCCCATGGCGCGGCGGCCGGGCTCCTGGCGTTCCATCAGTTGCCGCTCGACGACCATCTGCGTGGCGATGCCGGCGTGGTCGAGGCCCGGCTGCCACAGCACGTCCTTGCCGCGCATCCGCTCGAAACGCACCAGCACGTCCTGCAGCGTGTCGTTGAGCGCGTGGCCCATATGCAGCGAGCCGGTCACATTCGGCGGCGGGATGACGATCGAATAGGCTTCCGCACCGGGTTTGGCGCCGGCCCCCGCCTTGAAGGCATCGGCCGCGTCCCAGCGTTCGGCGATACGGGGTTCCAACTGGGCGGCGTCGTAGGTCTTCTCGATCATCGTCGTTCCGAAGGGGTGTTGCGGCTTCGCTGCGGGTTACAGGCAAGCTTTAAGCCCTGTCAACGCGCGTTTCCGGCGCGTCAGGCCGAGATTTGCCGACGCGGCACGATCGCGCGCCCTCTTTCCAGCGGCAGTGGCGCCTTGTACGCTCCTTCGTCTCGGATTTCGAGACTCCTGCGGTCCAGGCTATGCCGTCTTCAAGTCGAAACATCCACATCACCGGTGCCGCCGGCGCCGGCGTGACAACCTTGGGCGCCGCGCTCTCGCAGCGTCTCGGCCTGACCCACTGCGACACCGACGATTTCTATTGGAAGAGGACGGAGCCGCCCTATCAAGAAAAGCGGACGGTGGAAGAGCGGCTCAGGCGGCTGCGCAAGGCGTTCGCCGCGGCGCGCCACGGCTGGGTCCTGTCCGGGTCGGTCAATGGCTGGGGCGACATCTTCGCACCCTGGTTCGACCTGGTGGTGTTCGTCGACACACCGACGTCGATCCGGCTCGAGCGGCTGCGGCAGCGGGAGTTGGCTCGGTTCGGCGCCGCCGCGCTGGCGCCGGGAGGCACCATGTATGAGACGCATACGGCCTTCCTGGATTGGGCAGCCAGCTACGACTACAGCGACCACCCCGGCCGCAACCGGCTTCGCCACCTGACCTGGCTCGAAACCCTCGCCTGCACGGTCGTCAAGGTCGACGGCTGCCGTCCCGTGGACGAGCTCGTCGCCGAGGTGGAGGCGGGCTTCGATCCGCCATCTCGGTAGACGGCGCCGCTCTGCCATCTACGCCAGCAGATGCATTCTGCGACGAATGCGCCGTGAGGCGATGGCGCGGCGCGATCGCTTCAAGCGTTCGACCACGGCCCTTAAAAACGCGAATGCCGGAAGCCACACGGGCTCCCGGCATCCTGAACCAAGACAGACGACGTTCGAGCTGCTCTCGACCGGCGCTTTATCGGCGCTTTACCGGCGGCCACTGCCGCGCGCCACGCGCTCGATCTCCTCGCGCACCAGACGTTCGACCAGCCGTGGCAGGTTGTCGTCGAGCCATTCCTGAAGCATCGGGCGAAGCATCTCGCGGGTCATCTCTTCCAGGGAGCGCATCTCGCCCTCGCGGATCGCCCTCGACAGCTCATCGAAAGCAGCCGCGACTTCCCGGCCGGTGTTCTCGGACACCAGCGACCCGTCCTCCTCGATCGACGCCGCCCGGGACGAGTCGGCGGGCCATGTCAGCCGCTCGTCGTTGGCGGCACGATCGGGCGTGCCGGCCGTCTCCTCTTCAACGAAATCGGCTCGTGCTTCTTCAGTCTCCGAAGCGGCGGCAGGAGCCGGCTCGGCCGCGCCGAGCCGATAGGCCTCGGTCATCAGCTCTTCGGCAAAGCGATCGTCGAGCTCAAAATCGGGCTGCGGAGCAGGTTGCTCCTTCTGGGCCAGCGAGGCACCGCCCCTACGTCCCTGCGCAGCCGGGGTCGACCGCGACACCGACGAGATCGACGCCGAAGAGGACGACAACGGCATGCTGCCGCGGATCGCCGAAATATCGGCATATCCGACGGGGCCGGTGCCGGTCGCCCGAAGTTCCGTGCCGAGGTTCTCGACCTGAACGGTCGACGCCTCGCTCTGCGGCTGGGCGACGGGCTGGCGGGCTACGGCCCGGTCCTGCTCATGCTCGGCGTGCGGCTGCCCAGCGTCGGCGCCAACCGACGCATCCTGCTGCGAAATCGGGCTTTCCACCCGCGACGCGGCCGTGGCCGACCGCGAGTTGCCCGCACCGCCAGCGGCAGCGGACCGGCTGCCCGACTGGGGCTGCCCCAGCCCCCGATCGTCACCGCTTTCGATGATACGCCGGATGGAGGCGAGGATTTCATCCATCGACGGCTCTTTTGCCGGCAAGGCATTGCTCATTCGTCAGGCTCCGCATCATGATCAAATCGGCGAACCAGTTTCGCCGAATCATAACCCAAACCTAAACCGAAAACCCCGGGGAAATGAATCCCCGGGGCTTAGCAATTAACCTTTCAACAACAGTTCTCTGGCTGTCGACTCACCGGCCGTCGGGCGTGCGCAGGCCGAACCATTTGTCTTCGACCGCCTTATAATGCTCCTGCGGATCGTAGCGGGCGACCGAAAGGCCAAGCGTTCCAGGGTCCAGGGCGCCGATCGCGGAGGCCAGAGCGTAGCTGCCCACAACCAGATCGCGACGCGAACCGACGAGCAGGATCTGCGCAGTGATCACGTCCGCCTGCGCATCGAGAACGTCGAGCGTCGTCCGCTGGCCGACGTTGCGTTCCTCGCTGACGCCCTGGAGCGCCAGCTTGGCAGCGTCCACCTGCGAGCCGTAGCCGGTGATGTTCGCCTTGGCCGCCTGCAGAGTGGCCCAGGCGCTGGCGACGGCATAGCGAACTTGGTCGCGGGCCGAATCCACCTCGATGCGGCGCTGCCCCAGGGTCTCCTTGGCTTCACGCACCTGCGAGGACGCCAGCCCACCCTGATAGATCGGAACGGTCAGCTGGAGACCGACGCTCGCCGTAACGGCATTGCTGTTGGTGCTGGTCGAACCGACGCCTGGCAGATCCGAATTCGTCGTCGAATAGCTGTCCTCCACTTCGCCGGTCAGGCCGACTTGCGGCAGCAACGCGCCTTCGGCGGATTTGACCTGATAGGCCGCCGCGTCGACGAGATGTAGAGTGGCCAGGATTGCCGGATGCTGCTGCTGCGCGATGGCATAGGCGGCGTCGATCGAAGGCGGCAGACCTTTGGTCAGCGGCTGAGCAGGCTGCAGGCCGTTGGGATCGTCGCCGATGATCTGCCGATAGTTGGCCTCGCTGCTGGCCACGGTCGCCAACGCCGAATTGAGAAGAGCGGTGGCCAGGGCGCGTTCCGAGTCGGCCTGTGCCACGTCGGTGCGGGTGCCTTCGCCGACATCCAACCGGGCGCGAGCCGCCCTCACCTGCTCTTCCAGGAACTGTAGGTTCTGACGCCGCAGCGACGCGATCTCGCGGTCGCGCAGCACGTTTGCATAGGCGGTGACGGCATCCGTCAGCGTGTTCTGCATCGTGTTGACGAGACTTTTCTGGCTGGCCAGCACCGAGGCTTTCGCCGCATTGACGTTGTTGGGCGTCTGGAAGCCGTCGAAGAGCGATTGGCTGAGCGTGACGCCGAAGCCGAAGCCGACCGTATCGGAATGATAGTCGTCGTCGCCGTAAGTGGCGCTGTGCGTCGTATAGGTTCGCTGGGCACTCGCGCTGCTGGATCCGGTGATGTACGGCCGCAGGCCTGATTTTGCCTGTGGCACGGACTCGTCCGTGGCACGCAGCTCGGCTCGCGCAGCATTCAGATCGGGATTGTTGGCATAAGCCTTGGCGAGCGCTCCGCTGAGCGTTTCCGCGCTCACGTCAGCCGCACCGAAAAGGATGCTCCCGGCAGCCAACGCTGCCGTGATCCAAGATCGTCTCGTCATTGGTCTATACTCCACGTCAGACGCTGACTTCCGCCGCCCTGTCGATGAGGCCGATGACGGACCCGTCCGACGAAAGCTGTATCCTGATGTCCAGGTAGCTCAGAAGCGTCGTCCAAAAAAGCTTCCAAGGAAAATGACAGCCTTTTACTCCAAAGGCTGTGTCTTTGATAAAACAGGTTTGCATGATCTTCGCCCGTGGACGCGTTTCGTTGTCGAAGACCGGCAGTCAATAGCCGTAAGTCGACAATTGACTTCGCCAACACCTTAAAAATCAAAGACTTGTTTACATCATCTCAGGTCCGACTCGATCTGAATGTATCGACCAGAGGAGCATGCGAGCCGGACCCTATCATTGAAATACGAACTCAGCCTTCCTCTCGAATCCCGGCAGCGGCTTGACCGCGCAATTGAAACCAAACCGGGCGGACATCTGACCATCCTCTTTGATGTAGAGGCGGGCCGAAGCCGCGTTGCCGATCCCCTCGACACTCACCAGTCGGCCGCCGTCGCGCAGTTGGTCGAAAAACAGCGCCGGCAGGTCCTGAACCGCACCTTCGATCATGATGAGATCGTAGGGTGCCTCGGAGGCATAGCCTTCCTGCAGCGGCCCCTCCACCACGACGCAGTTGACGAAATCCAGCCGCGACAAATTGTCCGTCGCAACGGCCGCCAGATCAGCATCGGATTCGAGCGCCACCACGGAACTGGCGAGCTGCGAGATCACGGCCGAGGAGTAACCGGTGGCACAGCCGACATCGAGGACCACATCGCGATCCTGCACATTGGCGAGTTGCAACAGACGTGCGAAGGGCGACGGCTCCATGAGATAACGGCCGGACCCGACCGCCAAATCCTCGTCGATATAGGCGAGAGGCCGCTTGGCCGACGGTACGAATTCCTCCCGAGGCACCGTCAACAGCGCTTCCAGCACCCGGTAGTCGGTGACGTCGGTCGTCCGGACCTGATTATCGACCATCATCCTGCGTGCAGTGTCGAAATCCATGGATCAGCCCAACTCTTGCAAGGAATCTCGCGCAAATCCTTAGTCGGGCACTCGGTGACGCGCAAGCGCACCGGCGGCGGCAATCGTTGCGCGCCATCGCCGAAAGGCGGTTTCAAACGACCTCGGACGTCCAACAGAAACAAAATTTAACGGGAAATTGGAGGCCTCGGCCGGAATCGAACCGGCGTGCAAGGATTTGCAGTCCTCTGCGTCACCACTCCGCCACGAGGCCCTCCGGGCGCTGTACCTACTGACCCGGCTGTCATTTCGCAAGAGCCCCTTGCGGCCATTCCGAAAAATAGCCGTGCCGCCGCCGGGAACGGTCTCTCGTCCGTCTCGTTGTCGCCTAGCCTATTCGTCCAGTTCGACGCGGCGGAAAAAGGCTTCGGTAATTCCGTATAAGCCGAAGGCGATCAGCCCCAGGCCGGTGAGCGACAGGAGCAGCCATCCGAAGGGCCAGCTGTCCATTGCCTCCAGCGCGGCGCGCAGGCCCGGCGAGTCGCCCTCCCGATAGGACGCCGCGCCGGTGAAGAGCAGCAGGGCGATCACCAGGAAGGTCATGCCTCGCGCGATCAGGCCGAACTGGCATACGGGCTTCAGCCAACGGCAGTAGCGCTCGGGGATCGACATGTACTTCATGAAGCCCGCCTTGGCGCCCTTGACGATGTGGGCGCCGCCGACACCGGCGAAGACCGCGCCGATCAAGTAGGTGGCCGCGCGTCCGAACCCGGCCTCATAGGCTTTGGCGACCAGACCGCCGGAACCTCCGTCCGAAGACGAGCCGTAGCCGATGACGATCGAGGCGGCGTAGAAGGCGAGCGCACCGTAGGTGATGGCGCTTCCGAACAGCCCGGCGCGGACCGCCAGTCCCTTGGCGCCGGTGCCGTGATCGTCGACATCGAGCAGGCTCTGGCCGAAGCGCCAAAGAGAGAAGGCCACCAGCGCAACGACCAGCGCGCAGATCATGATGCCGCCGAACGTCGAGCCGAAAATCTGCTCGATCGCATCCTTGGAATCCATCGCCCGGCCGGTCGCAAAAGCGGCTCGAAAGGCGAAGTAGCCGATGATCAGAAAGACCAGGCCCCGCGCTGCATAGCCTCCACGCGCGAGGGTCTCCAGCATATCCGTGCCGCTGCGGATGGCTTGTCGTGCAATCATCGGCCTTCCCGTCCTGTTGCTGTCGAATGCAACTGTGTGGACCGCGGCAGGTTCCCGAACGGGCGACGAGAACGCCGCGTCAGAGCCGATCGAGATCGAGGTCCGAAGCGGTGGCTAGCCGAATCCAGCCGCCGTCCAACTGATGCCGGAACCAGGTCTCCTGGCGCTTGGCGTATTGCCGCGTTCGGTTGATCGCGCGCTCGCGCGCTTCGTCCAGCGTCAGATCACCGTCGAGATAGGCCGAGAGTTCCGCGACGGCGATCGCCTTGCCGACCGACCCCTGCATGGCCGCCGGCCAGTCGCGCCGAAAGGCGGCGATCTCCTCCACCGCGCCTTCGTCCAGCATCGCGTCGAAACGCTGCGCGATCCGCTCGCGCAGCACTGCGCGATCGGGCGCCAGCACCCAGCGCCGGCACCGATTCGGATCGACCAACGGCGCGCCTTGTCCGGCCTGGAATGCGCCGATCGGTCGGCCGGTCGCCTCGACCACCTCGAGCGCCCGCAGCACGCGCTGCGTATCGGCGGGCGCCAGCCGCGCAGCCGTCTGGCCGTCCAACGCCTGCAGGTGCCGATGCAAAGCCTCAGGCCCCTCCTCTGCCAGACGGCCCCGCCAGTGCCGTCGCACGACTTCGGGAATCGGCGGGATCGCGTCGAGACCGCCGAGCAGCGCCCTGAAATAAAGGCCGGTGCCGCCGCAGACGATCGGCAGACGGCCTGTACTCCGGATATCGCGCAGCACCGATTCGGCGTCGCGCGACCACGCCCCCACCGAATAGGGCTGGTCCGGCGGCACATGGCCGTAGAGGCGATGCGGCGCAAGGGCGAGATCCGCATCGCCCGGGCGCGCTGTGACGATCCTCAAGCCGTCATAGACCTGCATCGAATCGGCATTGACGACGACGCCGTCGAGCCGTCGAGCCAGCGCCAAGGCCAAGCCCGACTTGCCGCTCGCCGTCGGTCCCGCTATCAGAATTGCGTCTTCCTGCCGCATCGAAGCCCCGGAGCCTTGCCGATCATGGTCGTCGTCACGCTGATCTCGGGGCGTTCGCGCGCCGGCCTCACGCCCTTGCTGGCCGACGAGGCATCCCGGTTGCTGGACGGCACGCGACCCGACTGGCTCGAGCCGGACGTCGCCGCCGACTTTTTCACCCAGGCGCCCCTTGCACCCGAAGCCGTGGCCGAGCTGCGCGCATTCGCCTTCGAGGCCGCGCTCGACTGCGTGGTGCAGGAGAGAGGCCGGCGGCGCAAGCAGATTCTCCTCGCCGACATGGACTCCACCATGATCGGCCAGGAGTGCATCGACGAATTGGCGGCTGAGATCGGCATCAAGGACAGGGTGGCGGCCATCACCGCGCGGGCCATGAACGGCGAAATCGCCTTCGAGCCGGCGCTGCGCGAACGCGTCTCGCTCCTGCAAGGCCTGGCCGAGAGTGTCATCGACGAGGTGATCGAAAAACGCATCACGCTTGCCGCCGGCGGCAAGACGCTGGTCGCGACGATGCGCGCACACGGCGCCCACACCGCACTGATTTCTGGTGGCTTCACCGCCTTTACCGACCAGATCGCCGCCGCGTTGGGGTTTCATGAGAACCGCGCCAACCGCCTGCTGGTGACAGGCGGCCGGCTGACCGGCAAGGTCGCCGAGCCGATTCTCGGCCGCGAGGCCAAGCTCGCCGCGCTCCACGACATCGCCGCCGCGCAGGGACTTTCCATCGCCGATGCGATCGTGGTCGGCGACGGGGCCAACGATCTGGCGATGATCCAAGCCGCAGGCACCGGCGTGGCGCTGCACGCCAAGCCATCGGTCGCCGCCGCCGCGCCGCATCGCATCGACCACGGCGATCTGACCGCCCTGCTCTTCATGCAGGGCTACCACGCCACGGAATTCGTCGAATGATCCCGCTCGTCAGCGACCGACTGATCATCCGGCCCTGGGAAGAACGCGACCGGCCGCGTTTTCACGAGATGAACTCGGACGAGACCGTGATGCGCTTCTTCCCATTTCGGCGCAATCGGGACGAGTCAGATGCGCTCATGGACCGGCTCAACGAACGGTTCACGGCCCACGCCATGACCTTCTTTGCGCTGGAACGGCGCGACACAAGCGAGGTCATCGGCTTCACCGGACTATCGCCCGTCGGCACCGAGCTCCCCTTCGGTCCGGCGGTGGAGATCGGCTGGCGGCTGATGCCTTCGGCCTGGGGCCAGGGTTTCGCCACCGAGGCGGCGGCAGCCTGCCTCGACTACGGCTTCGATGAGCTCGGTCTCAGTGAAATCGTCAGCTTCTGCGTCGAAAGCAACGTGAAATCGGCGGCCGTCATGCTGCGCCTCGGATTCGTCGAGGACGAAGCCGGACGCTTCGCCCATCCGACGATCGATCCGCAGCGTCATCCCGAGCTTTCGCCGCACCGCCTGTTCCGGCTGGCCAAGCAGCGCTGGATCGAACGGCGCCGCCCTGCCTGACGCCGTTCCGCCGACAGCCGATCACTCGATCGGCAGCACGATAAAGCGCAGATCGCCGGTGTTCGACGCGATCAGCATCAAGGCATTGCGGCGACCTTCGACCTGCAGGTCCTGAATCTTCGTGCGGACCTCCTCAGGGCTCGAAACCGTCTCCTGGGAAACTTCCTTGATCACCATGCCCGGCTCGATGCCCTTTTCGGCAGCCGCCGAATTGGGATCGACCTCGGTGATGACGACGCCGGCCAGATCCTCCGACAGCTCGAACTCCGTCCGCGTCTCGTCATCGACCGCCGCCAGCGTCAGGCCCAGCACATCCTCGGCCATGACCTCATTGCCGCCGGTATCGGCACTGTCGTCCGTATCGCCCGCATCGGCCGCGACCTGCTCGCTGTCCTCGAGCCGCCCGAGCGTCACCTCGACGGTCCGCCGCTCAGCCGGCGCGTCGCGCGATGCCTTGCGCAGGATCTCGATCTCAACCTTCTTGCCGACTTCGGTCTCGGCGACGACGCGCGGCAATTGGTGCGAGCTGTCGATGGTGCGCCCGTCGAACTTGACGATGACGTCGCCCACCTCGAAGGCGCCGTTGTCGGAGGGACCATCCGGCACGACGCCCATCACCAGCGCGCCCTTGGCCTCGTCCAGCCCAAGACCATCGGCGATCTCGTCGGTGACCTCCTGCAACCGGATGCCCAGCCAGCCGCGGCGGGTCTCGCCGAACTCCCTGAGCTGGCCGACGACGTTCTCGGCCAAAAGTGACGGGATCGAAAAGCCGATGCCGATCGAGCCGCCAGACGGCGAGATGATCGCCGTGTTGATGCCGATGACCTCGCCCGCCATGTTGAACAGCGGGCCGCCGGAATTGCCGCGGTTGATCGCGGCATCGGTCTGGATGAAGTCGTCATAAGGGCCGGCATTGATGTTGCGGCCGCGGGCCGAAATGATGCCCAGAGTCACGCTGCCGCCGAGCCCGAACGGATTGCCGATCGCCATCACCCAGTCGCCGATCCGCGCCTTGTCGGAATCGCCGAACTTGACCGCCTTGATCGGCTTCTCCGGCTCGACCTTCAGGAGCGCGAGATCGGTCTTCTCGTCGGTGCCGACGATCTCGGCCACCAGCCGCGTGCCGTCGGGAAAGTTGACGGCGATCTCATCGGCATCGGCGATGACGTGGTTGCTGGTGACGACGTAGCCCGAGGGGTCGATCACGAAGCCCGAGCCGAGCGACTGGA
The DNA here is from genome assembly GCF_036541425.1 of Consotaella aegiceratis. Lineage (NCBI taxonomy): Bacteria > Pseudomonadati > Pseudomonadota > Alphaproteobacteria > Hyphomicrobiales > Aurantimonadaceae > Consotaella > Consotaella aegiceratis. Next base: position 4,789 of record NZ_JAZHFT010000030.1, on the reverse strand, counting down.
CGCGGCGCGAACCCTCGCCCTCGCGCATCAGGTCGTCGAAGAAGTCCTGAAGCGGCGAGCCTTCCGGCGCCTCCGGCGGCGGCACGCCAAGGCCGGCGCTTTCCACGCGCTGAGAGGTCGAGATGTTGACGACCGCGTCGACCAGATCCTCGGCCACGTCGGCCACCGAGGCCGGGCCGCGCGGCATTGCCGGCGCGACGGTCATCGGGCTCGCGGCTGGCGCGTCCGCATCGTCTGCGGCGGGAGCCGGGGCCGATGTCTGCGCCGCAGTCGGCTCGGCCGCCAGCGCCAGACCCAACGCAATCAACACCGCCGGAAGGGGCGCGGAGGAACGACGGGAATATCCGGTCATCTGAGATCCTGTCAGTCGGCCAAAGCCGGTCCAGATCGAATGCGTGGCCGTTGCATCCATGGAATGCCGCATTTCGTCATCGCCGAAGTCGGGATCACCGCTTCGAGTCTTACGGCCAACACGGCGCGATGCTGAACGCAATCCGATAAAAAAGTCCGAATCAAGTACAAACCGACAAGTTGGCGCGACTGTGATTCGAACGGCCATCGGTGGCGGCGATGTCAGCCGCCGCGCACCAACCAGACCAGGAGGACGCCGAAAACGGCGGCCGCCAGGCCGCCGGCTCGCAACTTTGTCTCCGAGATGTCCTGCACCGACCGGCCCATCCGCCGCACCGCCTCGGGAAAGAGGGCATAAAGAGCGCCCTCGATGACGAAGATCAGCGCCAGCGCGGCGAAAAGGTCGGTCACGGATTGGCGGCTTCGGCCGACCCGCCGTTGCGGGCATCTCCTTGCTGCGGCGCGACTGGCGCAGAGGCCTGTCCGGCAGACGGCTTCCCGGTTTCGCCGGAAGCCTGCTCTCCCGCGGCGTCAGGCGCCTGCGCCCGATCGCCGGGCTCTGCCTGGCTTTCCGGCACCGCATCGGACGATGGGGTCGCGGTCGCCTGCCCGCCCGGCGAGGCAGCAGGCGTCTCGCGGCCGGCAGCCGTCGGCGCTGCCTCTCCGATGGATTTGAAATACCGGAAGAATTCCGAATCCGGAGAGAGCACCATGGTGGTGCCCGAATCCTGAAGCGCCGACGTGTAGGCTTTCATCGACCGGTAGAAGTCGAAGAATTCCGGATCACGTCCGAAGGCCTCGGCGAAGATCGCCGTGCGTTGCCCCTCGCCCTCGCCTCGCAGGATTTCGGCGTCGCGCTGGGCTCCCGCCAGGGTTTCGATGACCTGGCGGTCGGCCGCCGCCTTGATGCGCGCCCCCGCCTCGCGGCCACGGGCCCTCAGCCGCTCTGCTTCGGCCAGGCGCTCCGCCTGCATACGCTGGTAGGTCTGCTGGGAGACTTCCTGCGTGAGATCGGTGCGGCGGATCCGCACGTCCTCCAGCGCGATGCCGAGGGAGGCCGCGTCGGGACGGATCTGGTCGCGCACTTCCCGCATCATGTCGGTGCGTTCGGCCGACAGCGCCGCCTCGAAGCCGCGCAGACCGTAGGTGCGGCGAAGCGCGGCGTCGAGACGCGTGCGCAGCCGCTGCTCAGCCTGCGGAATGTCGCCGGAGACGGCCTGACGAAACCGCGCGGCGTCGTCGATCTTATAGACCAGGAACGCATCGACCTCGTAGAACTTGCCGCCCGAGACCTGCACCCGGATGTCGTCGAGATCGAAGCGCAGCAGCCGATCCGGCAGACGCTGGATGCGATCGGCGCCGGCGAAGGAGAACGGCATCTTGAAGTAGAGCCCTGGATCCTTGACCACGCGCCGAATCTCGCCGAACCGCAGGACGATGGCCTGCTCCTTCTCGTTGACGATGAAAATGGAGTTCCACAGGAGAAGGACGGCCGCGACGATGACGATGAGGGCGCCGTAGAAGCGGTTGGACATCAGTTGCCCCCCTGGCCGGTGGTGTCGGTATTCTGGGTGGTCGTTTTGGACGAGCGCCGCAGTTCGGGGAGCGGCAGATAGGGAACCACGCCTTGGGCGCCTTCCGCGTCCTGCTCCACGATCACCTTGTCGGAGCCGCGCAGCACGCCCTCCATCGTTTCGAGGAACAGGCGCTTCTTGGTGACCTCCGGCGCCTTCTCGTATTCGTTCAGCACCGAGACGAAGCGCTGCGCCTCACCTTCGGCCTCCTGGACGACGCGATCCTTGTAGCCGGCCGCATCCTCCCGAATCTGTGCGGCCTGGCCGCGCGCGGCGCCGAGTTTTTCGTTCTGATAGCGGTTGGCCTCCTCGACGAAGCGGTCCTCGTCCTGTTCGGCGCGCTGCACTTCGTCGAAAGCATCGGCCACCTCGCGCGGCGGCGCCGCATCCTCGATCGAAATGGCGTTGACGCGCAGGCCGGCGCCGTATTCGTTGAGCGTGTCCTGGACGATGCCGCGAACCTCTTCGGCAATGCCGGCACGATCGTCACGGAACACGTCTTGCACCGGCCGTCGTCCGACGACTTCGCGCATCGCGCTCTCCGACACCTGCTGCAGCATTCCCGCCGGATCGAGCACGTTGAAGAGATAGTTCTGCGGATTGTCGACCTGGTAGAGCACCGCGAACTGCACGTCGACGATGTTCTGGTCGCCCGACAGCATCAGGCCGCTGCCGTCCCGGCTCTGGCCGCTGCCCAGCGTGACCTGGCTCTCGACCGTCGGCACGGTGTCGACCGTCTCGATCGGCCAGAACACGAAATGCAGCCCCGGCTGCGACAATTCCTGCTTCGGCTTGCCGAACAGCATTTCGACGCCGACTTCGTCCGGCTGCACGGTGTAGATCGAGTTAAACACCCAGATCACCGCCAGCGCGACGACGACCAGTCCGGCGATCAAGGCGGCGCCCGTCGAGCCGCCACCACCGCCACCGCCGGGCATGGCACGACGCAGCCGATCCTGGCCGCGGCGCAGGATCTCTTCCAGGTCGGGCGAACCGCCGCCGCCCGGACGCGGTCCTTGCGGCCCCTGCCCCCATGGGCCGCCCCCTCCTTGCCAGCCGCCTCCGCCGGTTTGATTGCTCCAGGGCATCGATGTCCTCTCCAAGCGTTCGGAAGCGGCACCGCTTCACAGCTGCCGCATGCATTGCGTTGCTCTAATAATGACTGGCAGGCGCCCTTTCAACGCAAGCGCCGGCTTTTCAGCGTCGGGCTTCCGGCGCCTCGATCGAATGCGCCGGGACGTAGACGCCGCAGACCCCATGCTGGCGCCGATCGTCAGCGGCGATCGTAGCGCACGAAACGCATGGCGGCGCTGTCCTTCTCTCCGGCAGCCACCGCCTCCTCCTCCGCCTTCACCCAGATCGTTTCGTCGATCTCGGGAGCGTACGCGTCGCCCTCGGGCCGCGTATCGACGAGGGTGACGTAGAGAGTGTCGGTGAACGGCAGGAACTGCCGATAGATCTCTTCTCCGCCGGCGATCACAATTTCGTCGGCGCCGATTGATCGAGCGAGATCCTTGGCCTTCGACAGCGCTTCCTCGACGGAAGCCGCCAAATGCACCCCCTCGAAGGGCAGGCTTTCGCGCCGCGTCAGGACGATCGTCTCACGGCCGTCCAGCGCGCGGCCGATCGACTCCAGCGTCTTGCGTCCCATGATCATCGGCTTGCCCATGGTGAGCCGACGATAGCGTTTGAAATCGGTGGAAAGCCGCCACGGCATCGCCCCGTCGCGTCCGATCACTCGGTTTTCGCCCATGGCGAAAACGGCAACGATCCTCGGTTCGGTCATCGGTTTCTCCCGATCAGACGGCAATCGGCGCCTTGATGCTCGGATGCGGATCGTAGCCCTCCAGCGAAAAATCGTCGTAGCGGAAGGCGAACAGGTCCGTGACCTCCGGATTGAGGTGCATCCTTGGCAGCGGACGTGGATCGCGCGCCAACTGCAGCCGCGCCTGCTCGAAATGATTGGCGTAGAGATGAGCGTCGCCCAGCGCGTGGACGAAATCGCCAGGCTCGAGCCCCGTGACCTGGGCCACCATCATGGTGAGCAACGCATAGGACGCGATGTTGAAGGGCACGCCGAGAAAGATGTCGGCCGAACGCTGGTAGAGCTGGCACGACAGCCGGCCATCGGCGACGTAGAACTGGAACAGGCAGTGGCACGGCGGCAGCGCCATTTCGTCCACCAGCGCCGGGTTCCAGGCCGAGACGATCAGCCGGCGCGAATTCGGGTTGGCCCTGATATCGGCGACGAGCTTGGCGATCTGGTCGATGTGGCCGCCGTCATAGTCGGGCCAGGACCGCCATTGCGCGCCGTAGACCGGGCCGAGATCGCCGTTCTCGTCGGCCCACTCGTCCCAGATCGAGACGCCGTTTTCCTTCAGATAGGCGATGTTGGTATCGCCCTTCAAAAACCAGAGCAGCTCGTGGATGATCGAGCGCAGATGCAGCTTCTTGGTGGTGACCACCGGAAAGCCGGCCGAGAGGTCGAAGCGCATCTGATGGCCGAACACTGAGCGCGTGCCGGTTCCCGTCCGGTCGGCGCGGTCGGTGCCGCGCTCCAAGACATGCGACAGAAGATCGAGATAGGGACGCATGGCAGCTCCGGCGTTCTGACAGGATGACGAGGCGACGGCCTGTCCACGTCGTATCGACACGTCGCTTAAGGGCGAATCGTGGCGCGGTCCAGCCCTGGAGGCCGGGACGTGACGCCATATGGGAATCCCTAACCCCTTTTGCCCCAGGGCTCCGAACTCAAATGACATTGGGTGACGGGTTGCGCAGAGACTGATTCCATGGCGGCGGTTGATTCGAGGAGCCGCCGCCATGTCGCCTACTGCCGATGCCCTGGGCCCCAAGTCGCGTCT
>NZ_JAZHFT010000003.1:0-301059 GCF_036541425.1 Consotaella aegiceratis | reverse complement strand
ATATTCCATGGCTGTTCCTCTCATGATGCTTGAGGCCGATCGATCGGACCTCGTTTCCAAACATCATCATTCTGAGGGACAGCCACCAAACTGGCTAATCGTGAGGCGCCGGCCCATTACGGCATCTTGGGAAACAGGATCGCGTTCGGCCCGTCGACCATCGACAGCTGCTGCATGAACAGCCCGTTCGGCTTGTCGAAGGTGAAGACCACCGTCTCGTCGTCCTCGGCGCTGGCGTGCGGCGGGTTCTGCGGATCGCGGATGAACGCCGGCACTTCGCCCGGATAGGCGGTGTTCTGGCTCAGCTCGAAAGCGTAGGCCACATCCTCGGCGGTGAACGGCTCGCCGTCCGACCACTTCATGCCGGGGCGAAGATGGAAGGTGAAACGCGTCGCGTCTTCGTTGATTTCCCAGTCCTTCGCCACATCGGGAACGACGCTGGTCCAGTCGCGATCGTAACGGACCAGGCCTTCATACCCCACCGTTCTGGCGAGCCACGCCGAATCGCTGCCACCGAGCAGCGCGGAGCGCCACACCCCGCCATAGGTGCCGATCGTCTCGATGGGTTCCACCGTCAGTGGCTCTTCCGGCAGACGTTCGTCGACCGGCGGCAGATCGCCGGCCTCGACCCGGTCGGCCAGCTGAGGCGCTTCTTCGAACGCACCGGCGGGTCCGACCGGAAAACCAAGTGTCACGGTCGCCGCAACACCGAAAACTCCGGCGCGGAAGACCGCCCGGCTCGATACGTGATGCATTTGCTTTCCTCCCTCAGCACGCAGTGCCGCATCTGCCTCCACAGACAGGTCCACGTAACATGCATTGCACTGGAAAGCAAGTTGCATTGATTTATGCAACTCATGCACAAAATTGCATAGAATTCGGCCGGCGAATGCACTTGGGGATGTGGACGCATCGACCGTCGGCGGCCTGGGGACGACGGCCTATAGGAGGCGGACCAATGATCCGCCTCGGGGATCACTTGCGCATCTCGTGGCGTTAGGGGATTGGCGCAGGGACACCCCAAGCGGGACGACTTGACATCCGCCGCGCCCGGCGACCTCGCGGACGCCTGTCGCCGATCAGCGGGCCTCGGTCATCGCGCGTCGTGGATCCGGCGGTTCATCGCAATGCTGCCAACTTCCGCCTGGAAAGTGGAACGGATCGCCCGCCTCGATGGACCTGTACGGGCACCGGTCTCAGGACAGCGGCGCCGTGCCCCCCTCCACCAGATGCACCGTGAGTTCCACCTGACGGGGGATGAGGGTTGGATCCTGCAAATGCGCCAGGAACAGATCGACAGCGCATCCTCCGAGTTGCCGGCGCTCGACCCGCATCGTTGTCAGCCTCGGGCTTGCCATCCCCGCACAGGGCAGATCGTCGAAGCCGATGACCGCGAAATCGTCGGGCACCCGGCGCCCCCTTAGGTCCAACTGATGGAGCAGGCTGACCGCCATCAGATCGTTCATGCAGAACGCGGCGGTCACGGCCGGATTCTCGACCAGAATCCGATCCATGTGTTGCTCGTTGTCCAAGATGTCGACCGACGGCAGTTCCTCGACGAGACCCGTTGCGCCGGGCCAGGCCGCGACGGCCGTCTCGAAGCCGTTGGCTCGTTGCCGGATCGTCGAGCGATTGCCTTTCTTGAAATGCACGAGATGGCGATGGCCGGCCTCCAGCAGTCGCGTCGCCGCGGTATACCCGCCCCAGAAATTCGTCGGCGCGACGCCCGAGAACTGAAGGTTGGGGTCGCATCCGTTGACCAGAACCACGGGCCGACGCTCGTCGCGCGCCCAGATGCGCACGTCCTCCGTCGGATCGACCCCGACCAGCATCGCCCCGTCGGCGCGCGCATCGCGCACGTGCCGGTCCAGCGCCGCCGCACCGATGCTGGCATAACGCACCAAACGAACTTCCACGGCCATTCCGCGAGACACCGCCATCGTGCGCAGTCCGGTGACGATATCGTCATAGTGGCTGGACAGCCCTCCGACCGAGCGGTCCAGCGGAACCAAGGCCAGCGCCCGACCGCCCATGATCCGTCCGGAACGACGGATGCGATACCCCATCTGCTCGGCCGCCGCCCGGACCTGTTTTCGAACGACGTCGCTGATACCCGGCGCGTCGGAAAGCACCCGAGAAACGGTGCTGGTCGAGACGCCGGCCTGTCGGGCGACATCGGCCTGACTGGGGCGCGGCGGGAGATTGGTGGTCGAGGTCATGAGCGCGGGAATCCTTCGAGCCCGACGATACAAGGGCCTCTGCGCGATCGCAATATATGCAAATTTGCATAGCCGCAATCGCAGACCGACCGGGAGACGCAGCTCCGCGCGGCAGTCAGCAGATCTTCGAGCATTTGCGGACCGCATCGCGTCCAAACGCTTGCCCGACAACGGTCAGACCGACATGCGGATGCTCCAACGCGGGATCAAAAGACTGTCTGGAACAAGGAAATGGTGCCCAGGGGCGGAATCGAACCACCGACACCGTGATTTTCAGTCACGTGCTCTACCAACTGAGCTACCTGGGCGCCGTTGCGAGTGCCCCGATCTGCGGCTGCTGCCGTCGATCAGGCCGGACAGGTCCGGCTCGCGAGACGGGGGCCTTATAGGGAACCTCCCGGCGCCTGTCCAGCCTTTCCCGACGCTTGCGTGAAATCGTCAACGGAGCAGCGTTCGTCTTGCAACCGCAGGCGCTCTGTGGCAGAAGGCGGCCCATCGTTGAGGCGCTGCGGTAGCTCAGTGGTAGAGCACTCCCTTGGTAAGGGAGAGGTCGAGAGTTCAATCCTCTCTCGCAGCACCATTTTCCCCAGAGACTCGTCGTTTGCGGTGCGGGATCTGCCTCCTCGCCCGAGGCCGTCCAAGGCGTTGGCGTCGTCGCCCACGACGAGAGGCCCGCCAGGAACCCGCCTCGGACCTACCTCCATCGAACCCTCTTTGACGCCGTCCGAATCGTCTGGGGCTGCCGGGGCCATCGCCGCCCTTCGCCTGACGGGCGGCTTGCTTTCCGTCTTTGTTGCGCTCGGTTTTGCGGTCGTCGTGTCACACTCCCTAAGCTTGTCTTTGCTTGGGTGATGGGGCAGAACCCCCCGCAAGATCGGCAACCGCCTGGAGGGTTTGATGAAAATCGCAGTCATCGGGTCAGGGTACGTTGGTCTCGTTTCCGGCGCCTGCCTCGCCGATTTCGGCCACGTCGTCACCTGCATCGACACGGCGCAAGACAAGATCGCCGCCCTCAAGAACGGGCAGATCCCGATCTACGAGCCCGGTCTGGAAGAGCTGGTCAAAAGCAACGCGCAAGCCGGGAGGCTGATCTTCACGACGGAGCTGGCTGACCCCGTGGCCGAGGCCGACGTGGTGTTCATCGCCGTGGGCACGCCGTCACGGCGCGGCGACGGACATGCCGATCTCAGCTATGTCTACAGCGCGACGCGCGAGATCGCCGCCGCGCTCCAGGACTTCACCGTCGTCGTCACCAAGTCGACCGTGCCGGTCGGCACCGGCGACGAGGTCGAGCGCATCATCCGCGAGGTCAATCCGCAGGCCGACGTGGCGGTGGTGTCGAATCCCGAATTTTTGCGCGAAGGCGCGGCGATCGGCGACTTCAAACGCCCCGATCGGATCGTCGTCGGGCTTGAGGACGAACGCGCCCGCGAGATCATGACCGAGGTCTATCGCCCGCTCTACCTCAATCACTCGCCCATCGTCTTCACCGAGCGGCGCACCTCCGAGCTGATCAAATACGCGGCCAACGCCTTCCTGGCGATGAAGATCACCTTCATCAACGAGATCGCCGACCTGTGCGAAGCCGTGGACGCCGACGTCCAGGCCGTGGCCCGGGGCATCGGCCTCGACAACCGCATCGGTTCGAAATTCCTGCATGCCGGCCCCGGCTATGGCGGGTCGTGCTTCCCGAAGGACACGCTGGCGCTCGTCAAGACCGCGCAGGACGCCGCGAGCCCCATGCGGCTGATCGAGACCACGGTCGCCGTCAACGACCAGCGCAAGAGGGCGATGGGGCGCAAGGTGGTGGCCGCCTGCGGCGGAAGCGTGCGGGGCAAGACGCTCGCTCTGTTGGGCCTGACCTTCAAGCCCAACACCGACGACATGCGCGACGCGCCGTCGATTGCCATCGTGCAGATGCTGCTCGACCTCGGCGCCCGTGTCCGAGCCTATGATCCCGAGGGCATGGCGAGCGCCCGCGAGTTGCTCGACGGATCGGTCGAATATGCCTCCGGTCCTTATGACTGCGCCAAGGATGCCGACGCGCTGGTGATCGTGACGGAATGGGATTCCTTCCGCGCGCTCGATCTGGCGCGGTTGAAGGAGGAGATGAAGGCTCCGGTCCTGGTCGACCTGCGCAACATCTATCGCGAAGAGGACGTCAAGCGACACGGCTTCCGCTATGTCTGTGTCGGACGGGTCTCGCAGAGGGAGCGGCAGGAGCAGGCCGCCGCCGCCGAATAGGCGCGATCGGCGGATCGAGCCCGCTGATCGAGGCGCGCCGGCGTCCGTCGATCCGCCCGGCCCTGCTTTGGGCCTTCGGTTTCGCCGTAAGTCGCGACAGTTCCGATACGTTTTGAAACTGGACATGACACGGGCCGGCTGCTTTCCTCATCCTCAAGGATGGCGAAAATGGCTGACGACTCATTCTTCATCGAGCGGCATCTCCGCGGGTCTGCGCCCGGCGGCGGCGACGCCTGGCGCTCCACCGGCGGCCATTCTGCTGCCTCCGCGCGCGACGTCGCAGCTGAACGCCCCGCAGCGCCACCGGAGGCTCCCCCGGCCCCCACGCTGAAAACGGTGAGCGATCCCGACGTTCCGCAGATCGCGCCTCCCTCTCCCACCAGACCGCGCAAGAAGAAGACCGGCCGGCGCATCGCCATGGCGGTCGTTCTGCTTGCCATCATCGGCGCCGGCGCCTGGTTTGCCCGCTCATACTTCGCCGCGGAAGCGCCCCCCCAGGTCATGACGGCGACGGCGAGCATCGGCAACATCGAGGAAACCGTGCTTGCGACGGGCACTCTCAGGCCACAGAAGCTGGTGGCCGTCGGCGCGCAGGTCTCCGGCCGCGTCGTCTCGGTTCCCGTCCAGGTCGGCCAAACCATCAAGGAAGGTGATCTCGTTGCCGAGATCGATTCGCAGACCCAGCAGAACGACCTCAAGACCGCCAACGCCACTCTCGCCCAGATGAAGGCGCAGAAGGTGGAAAAAGAAGCCACGCTCAAGCTCAACGAGGCGACACTCGAACGCCAGAAGACCACGCTGGCGCGACACGCCACGACCCAAGCCGACTATGACGAGGCAGAAGCCGACGTCGCCGTGACCAAGGCGCAAATCGCAGCATTGGACGCCGAGATCGCCGAGGCGGAGGTCGCGGTCGACACCGCCAAGGTCAATCTCGACTACACCAAGATCACGGCCCCCATGGACGGCACGGTGCTGGCTGTCGTGACCCAGGAAGGCCAAACGGTGAATGCCAGTCAGTCGGCGCCGACCATCGTCATCATCGGACAACTCGACGTCATGACCGTGCGGGCGGAGATCTCGGAAGTCGACGTCGTCAAGACCCAGCCGGGACAGGAAATCTACTTCACCATCCTCGGCGATCCGAGCCATCGATACGACGCCTCGCTGGAATCGATCGAGCCCGCGCCGGAATCGGTGACGAGCGACAGCGCGGTCACCTCGAGCAGTTCGTCGTCCAGTTCCTCTTCGTCGTCCTCCACCTCCACCGAGGCGATCTATTACAACGGGGTGTTCAACGTCCCCAATCCGGACGGTCAGCTGCGCACCTACATGACGGCGGAGGTCCATATCGTCGTCGGCAAGGCCGAAGACGCGCTGACCATTCCATCCGCCGCTCTCAAGACCCGCAACGACGACGGCAGCTATGGCGTCGACGTGCTCGTCGGAGAACGGATCGAGAGGCGAACCGTGACCGTCGGGCTCAACGACGGGGTGACGGCGGAAATCAAGTCCGGTCTTAAGGAAGGTGACAGGGTTGTCACCGGGCAGAAGACAGCCTCGGCACAGAGCTCCGAAGGTCGACGGGGCCCGCCCGGACCCATGGGTTTCTGACCATGGCACGCCCGCTGATCGTGCTGCGGAAGCTGCGCAAGGAGTTTCCGGCCGGCGAGGAGACGCTTGCGGTCCTGAAGGATCTGGATCTCGTCATCGAAGCCGGCGAGATGGTCGCCATCATGGGTGCTTCGGGCTCCGGCAAATCGACCCTGATGAACATTCTGGGCTGCCTGGACCGGCCGACCTCGGGAAGCTACTCCATCGAGGGCCGCGAAACGGCCGAGCTCGAGCCGGACGAACTGGCCGAGCTCAGGCGCGAGCATTTCGGCTTCATCTTCCAGCGCTACCACCTGCTCGCCGAACTGACGGCGGTCGGCAATGTCGAGATCCCGGCGATCTACGCCGGTCTGTCGCCGCAGGAGCGCGAGGACCGCGCCCGCGCCCTGCTCGACCGTCTCGGCATGGGTGAGCGCACCGAGCACCGACCGGGCCAGCTTTCCGGCGGACAGCAGCAGCGCGTGTCGATCGCCCGCGCTCTGATGAACGGCGGCGAGGTCATCCTCGCCGACGAACCGACCGGCGCGCTCGACCGCCACAGCGGCGAGGAGGTGCTGCGCATCCTCGAAGAACTGCACGCCGAGGGCAAGACGATCATCATCGTCACCCATGACGCGAGCGTTGCCGTACGCGCGGACCGTATCATCGAACTGAGCGATGGCGTCATCGTCTCCGACCGCCACAGGGCCGTCGCCAAGCCGAGTGGCTTGCCGACGGTACCGGCCACTGCGGTGGCAAGGCGCGCCAGGCCCAATTGGCTGCCTTGGCGCGGCTCGCTCGATCGACTGCGCGAAGCGCTGCATATGGCACTCCTGTCGATGAATGCTCACCGGCTGCGCACCTTTCTCACCATGCTGGGCATCATCATCGGCATCGCTTCCGTCGTGAGCATCGTCGCGCTGGGTGCCGGCTCGCAGCAAAAGGTGCTGGAAAACATCAGCGGTCTGGGCACCAACACGTTGGAGATCTTCCCTGGCAAAGGCTTCGGCGACCGCCGCTCGGACAAGATCGAGACCCTGAAGATGGCCGACGCGCGCGCCCTGGGGCAGCAGTCCTATGTGGCGGCCGTCACGCCCACCGTGTCCACCAGCGAGACGGCCCGCTACGGCTCGAAGGAAGCCACCGCCCTCGTCAACGGCGTTGGCGCTCAGTATTTCGACGTCCGCGGTTCGAAGCTCGCCGCAGGCCAGTTCTTCGACGAGGACAACACGAATGCGATGGATCAGATCGTCGTCATCGACGACAATACCCGCTCGACCCTGTTTGAGGACTCCGGCGTCGATCCGGTGGGCCAAGTGCTCATCATCGGCAATGTCCCCTGCCGCGTCGTCGGCGTGATGGAGGCCCAGCAGGGCGGCTTCGGATCGTCCAGCAACCTGTCGCTCTATCTGCCTTACACCACGGTTCAGGCGCGCTTCGTGGGCGAATCCTCGCTGCGTTCCATCACCGTGCGCGTTGCCGACGACACCGAGCCGGACCTAGCGGAACAGGCGGTGACGCAGCTCCTGACGCTTCGCCACGGCACCGAGGACTTCTTCATCCTCAACACAGACGACATCCGCGAAACCATCACGTCGACCACCGAAACGATGACGCTGCTCGTCGCGGCGATCGCGGTGATCTCGCTGGTGGTCGGCGGCATCGGGGTGATGAACATCATGCTTGTGGCCGTTTCCGAGCGCATCAGCGAGATCGGCGTGCGCATGGCCGTCGGCGGCCGCCGGAGCGACATCCTGCAGCAGTTCCTGATCGAAGCGGTGCTGGTCTGCCTGATCGGCGGCCTGCTCGGCGTCGGACTGTCGCTGGCATTCGGTGCCGGCTTCAAGGCTTTCAGCAGCAATTTCGAGCTGATCTATTCGACCACCTCCATCGTCGCGGCGTGCCTGTGCTCGACCGCGATCGGCGTCGTCTTCGGCTTTCTTCCCGCCCGCAACGCCTCCCGGCTCGACCCCGTCGTGGCGCTCGCCCGCGACTGAGCGCCGACAAACCCTTCGCACTCGCCCCTACCTGCAATCCTTCCCCCGATGCGGCGACGTCTTCGGATATCGCGCCGGATCGGATGCGGGCGCTGCAACCCTGTGCTAAGAACCTGAACCGACGTTCCATTCTTTTTGAAATGAGTTCATGGACACTTCCAACAAGCCCGACAACGTGGCGGCGGTCATGAAGGTCTTCGCGGTTCTGGAGGCCCTGGCCGAGGAAAAGCAGATGAGCCTGACCGAGCTCGCGCAAAAGGCGCTGACTTCCAAGAGCACGGCCTACCGCTTCCTGCAGACCATGAAGGATCTGGGCTATGTCCAGCAGGACGGCGAGATGGAGAAGTACGGCCTGACGCTGAAACTGTTCGGCCTCGGAGCCAGCGTGTTGAACCACCACGTCGATCTGATCGCTGTCGCCGACCCGGCGATGAGCCGCGTGTCGGAAGCCACGCATGAAGCGATCCATCTGGGCGTGCTCGACGATACGGACCAGTCCGTCGTCTACGTCCACAAGTTCGATTCGCGCTTCAATCTCTGCATGCAGACGCGCGTCGGCCGGCGCAATCCGCCCTACAACACGGCGCTCGGCAAGGTGCTGCTCGCCTGGCAGGACGCGGAAGACGTGCGCCGCCGGCTGGCCGAGGTGACCTTCGTCAAGGTGACGCCTCATACCCTTCCCGACACCGAGGCCGTGATGGCCGAACTCCCGGTGGTGCGCGGGCAGGGTTATGCGGAGGAAAACGAGGAAGGCGAGATCGGCGTGCGCTGTCTCGCCGTGCCGGTCTTCGACCGCATCGGCAAGGTCGTGGCCGCGATCAGCATTTCCTTCCCCGTAGTGCGCTACGACCAGGCCAAGAAGGCCGACTATGTCGGCCTCCTGCACGAGGCCGGCCGCCGCGTCTCCGAGAGCCTCGGCTTCCACGACTACCGATTTGCGGGCGAGGTGTAACGCTGCGGCGCCACTGGGCGAGATGTGAAAGGCGCTGCCCCTCCACCGCGTCATCCTCGGCCAACGTGCCGAGGATCCAGCCGTCGCCTGAGTCGCGATGTTTCTCCACTGAGCCCGCGGCTTCGACGGGCGCAAAGGCCTGGATTCTCGGGACGGAGCCCGAGAAGACGCCGTTTCAGGCCCAAGGCCTTTTCGTGCGCCGCTTTGGAGCTCGAGTCAGCGGACGCCATCCCAAAAAGGAAGCGCCGGCCACGAGGACCGGCGCTCGTCATTGCACTTCGAAGCGTTGGCCGAAGGCCCTCGCCCCTTACGGCTGCTTGCCGATATAGGCCAGGATGCCGCCGTCGACGTAGAGCACGTGGCCGTTGACGAAGTCCGAGGCGGGCGAGGCGAGGAAGATCGCCGGGCCCTTGAGCTCGTCGGTGGTGCCCCAGCGCCCCGCCGGCGTGCGGCCGCGGATGAAGCTGTCGAAGGGGTGGCCGGGCTCGCGCAGCGGCGCGGTCTGCGGCGTCTCGATATAGCCGGGGCCGATGCCGTTGCACTGGATGTTCTGGCCGCCGAACTCCGAGGCGATGTTCCTCGTCAGCATCTTCAGGCCGCCCTTGGCCGCCGCATAGGCCGACACCGTCTCGCGGCCGAGCTCGCTCATCATCGAGCAGATGTTGATGATCTTGCCGCCGCCCTTCTTGATCATGCCGGGGATGACCGCCTTCGACACGATGAACGGGCCGTTGAGGTCGATGTCGATCACCTGGCGGAATTCGGCCGCCGACATTTCGGTCATCGGCACGCGCTTGATGATGCCGGCGTTGTTGACCAGGATGTCGACAGCGCCGAGATCGCCCTCGATCTTGGCGACCAGCTCGTCGACGGCGGCCTCGTCGGTCACGTCGCAGATGTAGCCCTTGGCGTCGATGCCGGCCGCCTTGTAGGCCTCGACGCCCTTGGCGAGATGATCCGGGTTGACGTCGTTGAAGGCGATCTTCGCGCCCGCTTCGGCCAGCGCGCTGGCGATGGCGAAGCCGATGCCGTAGGACGCGCCCGTCACCAGGGCCACCTTGCCGGTCAGATCGAACCGATTGTTGCTCATACTTTCGCTCCTGAAGCGCCGCGCCTCGGAGCCAAGACGGCTACGGCGCGGCGGACGATGCTGGGAGGGAGAAGGAGGCGGGCGACATGTCGCCCCGCCTCGGAAAACAGAAGGACGAAGCGCCTAGCGCAGCGTCTTCATCGCCACCATGTCCATGTCGGGGAAGGTCTGGTTCTCGCCCGCCATGCCCCAGATGAAGGTGTAGCTGCCGGTGCCGACGCCGGTGTGCACCGACCAGCTCGGCGAGATCACCGCCTGCTCGTTGCGCATCACCAGATGGCGGGTTTCGGTCGGCTCGCCCATCGTGTGGAAGACCACCGTGTCCTCGCTCATATCGAAATAGAGATAGGCCTCCATGCGGCGATCGTGCGTGTGGCACGGCATGGTGTTCCAGAGGCTGTTCTCCAGAAGCGTCGTCATGCCCATCAAGAGCTGGCAGGTCGGCAGCACGTCCGGGATCAGGTACTTGTTGATGGTGCGCTTGTTCGAGTTCTTCGGATCGCCCAGCGTTTCCTTGACCGCCTGCTCCAGCGTGATGGCGCGGGTCGGGTAGGTCTTGTGGGCCGGCGCGGAGTTTATCCAGAACTTGGCCGGGTTCTCGGCGCTCTCGCTCTCGAAGCGGACGTCCTTGCTGCCGGCACCGACATAGCAGGCCTCGCGAGCGCCGATGGCGTAGCGGGTGCCGTCGACCACCACGGCACCGGGACCGCCGATGTTGATGGCGCCAAGCTCGCGACGTTCCAGGAAGTACTCGGTGCCGACCTGCGCCTTCATCGAGGCCGGGATCTCCACCGGACCCTTGACCGGCATGGCGCCGCCCAGGATCAGACGGTCGTCGTGGCTGTAGGTCAGGCACAGGCTGTCGGCCTCGAAAACGGTCTCCACCAGGAAATTCTTGCGCAGCGCGTCGGTGTCGAACGTCTTGGCATATTCGGCGGGAATCGATTGACGGACTTCCATGGCCTTCTCCTTGTCGAGGTAGCGTTTTTTAAAAAACGAAACGGTATTTCGATTTAACGGCGTCCTAACACGCCGCCGCCATGGGAACAAGCGTTGGGATACTAGTCGAGCGGTTACCGGGCGCAAGCCGCGCCTGTACTCGGGCACTTTCCCTTGCACTTGCCTTCCTCGGGTGACAGCGTAGGGCGGACGAGGCGCCGAGCCACTATCGGTCGGCGCCAACACCGCCTGGCCATTCGTGACCTTGGGCGAATGTGCCGCTGAATGAAGGCCGGCCGGGGGAGAGGAGCCGCTGCCATCACTGGGCGATCGACGATAGCTGGCGCGATTTGCGCCGTCTTGGTGACGGCGGTCAGCCTCGCCATGCTCCTGGCGCTCAAGCCGGGCCTCGCCCAGGACCGTCCGGAACGACCGGGGAGCACGGTGATCGTCCTCGACATCACCGGCGCGATCGGCCCCGCAACGACCGATTTTGTCGAGCATGGGCTGGATATCGCGGCGGAGCGGCAATCCGTCGCGGTGGTGCTCAGGATGGACACGCCGGGCGGGCTTGCCTCTTCGATGCGCGACATCGTCCAGGCGATCCTGGCCTCGCCCGTCCCGGTGATCGGCTACGTCGCGCCGAGCGGCGCGCGGGCTGCCAGCGCGGGCACCTACATTCTCTATGCAACCCATGTCGCGGCCATGGCCCCGGGCACCAATCTCGGCGCGGCCACGCCGGTCCAGCTTGGCGGCGAGGCCCAGCCGCTGCCCGATACCCGCGGCGGCCAGGATGACGACGCGGCGCCGGCCGACACCATGACCTCCAAGGTTGTCAACGATTCCGCCGCCTATATCCGCAGCCTGGCAGAGCTGCGCGGGCGCAATGCCGACTGGGCCGAGGCCGCCGTGCGCCGAGCCGAGAGCCTGTCGGCCAACGCGGCGCTCGACGCCGGCGTGATCGATTTTCTGGCCGACGGTGTCGATGATCTCCTCGACCAGGCCGACGGTCAAACGGTGCAGGCCGCCGGCCAGGACGTCACGCTCGCCACCGCAGGGCGGCCGACGACCGTTCTGGAGCCCAACTGGCGCTCGCGCCTGCTTGCGCTCGTCACCGATCCCAACATCGCCTATGTGCTGATGCTGGTGGGCATCTATGGCATCATTCTCGAATTCTTCCATCCCGGCGCGGTGTTGCCCGGCACGGTGGGCGCGATCAGCCTGATCATGGCGCTCTTCGCCCTCAACATGCTGCCGATCAACTATGCCGGCGCGGCCCTTCTGATCCTCGGCATCGCCCTGATGACGGCGGAGGCCTTCGTGCCGTCCTTCGGCATCCTCGGGATCGGCGGCGCCGCCGCCTTTGCCGTCGGATCCTTCTTCATGATCGAGGACGTGCCCGGCTTCGGCCTGTCGATCTGGGTGATCGCGGCCGCCACCGCCGTCAGCATCGGACTGTTCGCCATCGTCATCGGGGCCGCCGTTCGCGCCTATCGCCGCAAGGTCACGAGCGGCGACGCCGCGCTCATCGGCGCCATCGGCAGCGTGCTGGTCTGGTCGGGCGACCACGGCCAGATCCATGTCCACGGCGAACGCTGGCAGGCGCGCTCATCGACCCCGCTCGCCCCCGGCACGCCGGTCCGCGTCAAAGCGCGCGATGCCCTTCTGCTCACGGTCGAGCCGGCCTCACAAATCGCTTCCGAGGAGCACGTGTCATGATCAATCTCGCCGCCTTCGTCGTCCTCATCGTCCTGGTTCTCTTCTTCCTGCTCTCGACGTTCAGGATCCTTCGGGAATACGAGCGCGGCGTGATGTTCACGCTCGGTCGCTACTCCGGCGTCAAGGGGCCGGGTCTCATCCTGGTGATCCCCGTCATCCAGCAGATGGTGCGCGTCGACCTGCGCACCATTGTGCTCGACGTGCCCAGCCAGGACGTGATCTCGCGCGACAACGTGTCGGTGAAGGTCAACGCGGTGCTTTATTTCCGCGTCATCGAAGCGGAGAAGGCGGTGATCCAGGTCGAGGATTTCATGGTCGCCACCAGCCAGCTCGCCCAGACGACGCTGCGCTCGGTGCTCGGCAAGCACGAGTTGGACGAGATGCTGTCGGAACGCGACAAGCTGAACGCCGACTTGCAGGAGATCCTCGACAGCCAGACCGATGCCTGGGGCATCAAGGTGGCCAATGTCGAGATCAAGCATGTCGACATCGACGAGAGCATGGTGCGGGCCATCGCCCGTCAGGCCGAGGCCGAGCGCAACCGGCGCGCCCGCATCATCAACGCCGAGGGCGAGCATCAGGCCGCCGAGACGCTGGCCCAGGCGGCGGAGACGCTGGCCGGCCGACCCGAGTCGATGCAGCTGCGCTTCCTCTCGACGCTCTATGACATCGCCGGCGACAAGAATTCGACCATCGTCTTCCCGGTGCCGATCGACCTGTTGCGCGGCCTCTTCACCGCCTCGGCAGGCCCGGCCGCACCGACGGCCGAGCCGACGGCCCGCAAGCCGGGCGAACAGATTAATTCTTGAGCGCCCGCCCAAGGATTGGGCGCAACCTCCGGCTCGACCGAGACCACACTTCAGCCAGGGCGAGCAGCCTTAAGCCTTGCAGGCCAATCGGTTGCCGCCGCCTCGCCGTGCCTGCGACAAAATGGCACAGCGCTTGCCAGTGACGTTGCGGAACCCGCCGTGGAGTGCGGGCGTCAACAGCTGGAGAGCAGAATGAATTCAGGCTTGCGATGGGTGGGCGGCCTACTGGCCGCAGCGGCTTTTGCTTCGACCGGTATGACGAGCGCGATGGCGCAGGATGCGCCGTCGGGAGAGCCGATCAAGGTCGGCATCCTGCATTCGCTGTCGGGCACGATGGCGATTTCCGAAACGACGCTCAAAGACGTCATGCTGATGCTGATCGACGAGCAGAACAAGAAGGGCGGATTGCTCGGCCGTCCGCTGGAGGCGGTGGTGGTCGACCCGGCCTCTGACTGGCCGCTGTTCGCCGAAAAGGCACGCGAACTGATTAGCCAGGACGATGTCGCGGCGGTCTTCGGCTGCTGGACCTCGGTCTCGCGCAAATCGGTGCTGCCGGTGTTCAAGGAGCTGAATTCGATTCTCTTCTATCCCGTCCAGTACGAGGGCGAGGAATCGGAGCGCAACGTGTTCTACACCGGCGCCGCCCCCAACCAGCAGGCGATCCCGGCCGTCGACTACCTGATGGGCGAAGGCGTCGAGCGCTGGGTGTTGGAAGGCACCGACTACGTCTATCCGCGCACCACCAACAAGATCCTCGAGCAGTATCTCATGGACAAGGGCGTCGCCGCCGAGGACATCAAGATCAACTACACGCCGTTCAGCTTCTCCGACTGGCAGACCGAGGTCTCGGCCATCAAGGAGTTCGGCTCGGCCGGCAAGAAGACGGCGGTCGTCTCGACCATCAACGGCGACGCCAACGTGCCGTTCTACAAGGAGCTCGGCAACCAGGGCATCGAGGCAACCGACATCCCGGTCGTCGCCTTCTCGGTCGGCGAGGAAGAGCTGGCCGGCATCGACACCGCGCCGCTGGTCGGCCATCTTGCCGCCTGGAACTACTTCATGTCGATCGATACGCCCGAGAACGAGGAGTTCATCGACAAGTGGCATGAATTCATCGGCAATGACGAGCGCGTCACCAACGATCCGATGGAAGCCCATTACATCGGCTTCAACATGTGGGTGAAGGCGGTCGAAAAGGCCGGCACGACCGACGTGGACGCGGTCATCGACGCGCTGCCCGGCATCGAGCAGGCCAACCTCACCGGCGGCACCTCGACCATGTTGCCGAACCACCACATCACCAAGCCCGTGCTGATCGGCGAGATCACTGACGACGGTCAGTTCGACGTGGTCGACGAGACCGACGATCTGGTGCCCGGCGACGCTTGGTCCGATTTTCTGCCGGAATCGAAGAAGCTCGAGGCCGACTGGGTCGATCTGAAGTGCGGCAACTACGACACCGAGGCCAAGAAGTGTCTCGGCGAGACGGCCGCGGCGCAATAGCCGCCGCCCGCGACGACACGCTCGTCGAAGATTTGGGGGCGGCCATGCGGTCGTCCCCTGCCCGTTTCTCATAATCCGGGTCGCTTGATGCTCCGCTTGCTCCAGGGTCTCGTGACGCTTTGGCTTTTCGCCGTCGTTGCCATGCTCGCTCATCCCGCTTCGGCCGCCGACGGGGATGCGGCGGCCGTCATCCAGAAGTTCGGCGGCAAGCACAGCTACGACGAGACCGAGGCGACGATCCAGGAGGCGGCCGCCACCGGCGACCCTGCCGTCGCCCGAGCGCTCAGAGCCTTGCGGGAGGGCGACCTCTATTGGCGCGAAAGCGACGAGGCCGTCTTCATCGCCACCGGCCGGGGCGACACGCTGACCCTTCTCGATCCGATCACCGGCGAAGAGGTCGGCACCGCCGACAAGCACGACTTGTCGAAAGTGAAGGTGAAAAACTCCATCCGCAACGCGGTCACGGCTGCGCTGGGCTCGCTGACGCTGCGCTCCGACAATTCCGCGCAACGGCAGCGCGCCGCCGAAACGCTGTTCTCCGAAGCCGATCCCGAGATGATCGGCCCGCTCGACGACGCCATCGCGGCGGAAACCGACGATACGGTGCGCACGCGCATGCGGGAAGCACGGGCCGCGGCGGTTCTCGTCTCCGACCTGCCGGCGTCGGAGAAGGCCGAGGCCGCTTCGGTGCTCCAGGAGCGCGGCGACCGCGAGGCGTTGACCATGCTCACCCGCTTCGCCGCCTCGACCGACGACGAAGCCGCGCGCAAGGCGGCGCAAAGCGCCATCGCCGGCATCGAGCGCACCATCGCGTTTTGGAACCAGACCCAGAACGTCTGGTATGGCCTGTCGCTCGGCTCGGTCCTGCTGCTCGCGGCCATCGGCCTTGCGATCACCTTCGGCGTCATGGGCGTCATCAACATGGCGCATGGCGAGATGGTGATGCTCGGCGCCTATACGACCTTCGCCGTCCAGGAGGCGATCCGCGACAACGCCCCATGGCTGTTCGAGTGGTCGCTGGCCATCGCCCTTCCCCTCGCCTTTCTCGTCTCGGCCCTGGTCGGCCTGGTCATGGAGCGCGGGCTGATCCGCTTCCTTTACGGCCGGCCGCTGGAGACGTTGCTTGCCACATTCGGCGTGTCCTTGATCCTCCAGCAGACCGTGCGCTCGCTTTTCGGACCGACCAACCGGCAAGTCGGCAATCCGGACTGGATGTCCGGCGCCTTCGATGTCGGACTGATGTCGGTCACCTGGAACAGGCTCTGGATCATCGTCTTTTCGCTGGTGGTCTTCGCCGCGCTGCTCGCCCTTCTCAACCGGACGCCGCTGGGGCTGCAGATGCGCGCCGTCACCCAGAACCGCCGCATGGCGTCCGCCATGGGCATCCGCACGCCGTGGGTAGACGCGATGACCTTCGCGCTCGGCTCCGGCATCGCCGGCATCGCCGGCGTGGCCCTGTCGCAGATCGACAACGTCTCGCCCAACCTCGGCCAGAGCTACATCATCGATAGCTTCATGGTCGTTGTCTTCGGCGGCGTCGGCAATCTGTGGGGTACGCTCGTCGGCGCCATGACGCTGGGCGTCCTCAACAAGTTTTTGGAGCCCTTCGCCGGCGCGGTGCTCGGCAAGATCGTCGTGCTCGTCCTCATCATCCTCTTCATCCAGAAGCGGCCGCGCGGCCTCTTCGCCCAGAAGGGACGGTTCGCAGAGGCATGATGCAAAAAAGCTCGACATTCCGAGATGCCGGCGGCGGCCATGGGCTGATCTCCCCCCTCGTGGCGGAGATGGGCGGCAGCCCGGAGGGGGGGACACGGCGTCCGCGCAATGCAAGGACAGCTCCGGATAGGGCGGGATCACCCCCCCTCTGCCTTGCCAGGCATCTTCCCCACGAGGGGGGAGATCGCGCCAATCGCCAAGAGCAGAGTCAGGCATGCGAACTTCGCCCGCAAGCCGGTGAACGTCCGGCGGAGGCGGCTGGATGATCGTCGCGCGTTTCCTTGGCCCTCGGGTCTTCATCCTGGTCGCCGCGCTGCTGGCGGCGGCCGTGCTGGTGCCGATGTCGACGCTGTGGCTGCCGGCTTCGCATCCGCTTCACGTGCCGGCCTATCTGGTGCCGTTGCTCGGCAAATACATCTGCTATGCCATGCTCGCCCTCGCCCTCGATCTGGTCTGGGGCACGGTCGGCATCCTGTCGCTCGGCCACGGCGCCTTCTTCGCTCTCGGCGGCTACGCCATGGGCATGTACCTGATGCGCCAGATCGGCTCGCGCGGCGTCTATGGCAATCCTGTCCTGCCCGACTTCATGGTGTTCCTGAACTGGAAGGAGCTGCCCTGGTACTGGACTGGGTTCGACCAATTCTGGTTCGCCGCGCTGATGGTGCTCGTCGTGCCGGGCCTGCTCGGCTTCGTCTTCGGCTTTTTCGCCTTCCGATCGCGCGTGACCGGCGTCTATCTGTCGATCATCACCCAGGCGATGACCTATGCGCTGCTCCTCGCCTTCTTCCGTAACGACATGGGCTTCGGCGGCAACAACGGCCTGACCGACTTCAAGGACATTCTCGGCTTCCCGATCCAGGCGGCCACGACACGCGCCGGCCTGTTCGCGGCAAGCTGCATCGCGCTTGCGATCGCCGTCCTTCTCGTCGGCGCGATCACCCGCTCCAAGCTCGGCAAGCTGATGATCGCGGTGCGTGACGCCGAAAGCCGCACGCGCTTCATCGGCTGGCGGCCGGAATATGTGAAGCTCTTCGCCTTCACCGTCTCGGCGGTGATGGCGGGCATCGCCGGCGCCCTCTACGTGCCGCAGGTCGGCATCATCAATCCCGGCGAGTTCGCGCCGGTCAACTCCATCGAGATCGTCGTCTGGGCGGCCGTCGGCGGCCGCGGCACGCTGCTCGGTCCGGTGATCGGCGCGCTCCTGGTCAATTTCGGCAAGAGCTATTTCACGGCCGCCGCGCCCGAGTTCTGGCTGTTCGTGCTCGGCGGCCTGTTCGTGCTGGTCACCCTGTTCCTGCCCAAGGGGATCGTCGGCACCCTCGACCAGGGGTGGTCGGCCCTGCGTGCCCGGCGCGCCTCACGCGAGGCGGAAGCCGGCGAAGCGGTCGAGCCGGTGGACGTCGAGGAAACGGCCCCACGGCCGGCGGAGTAGAGCGATGAGCGAGACCCTACCAGCGACCAGGCCTCGCCAGGAAACGCTGCTCTATCTCGACGGCGTCACCAAGAGCTTCGACGGCTTCAAGGCGATCAACAACCTCTCGCTCGTCATCGAAAAGGGCGAGATGCGCGCCATCATCGGCCCCAATGGCGCCGGCAAGACGACGATGATGGACATCATCACCGGCAAGACCCGGCCCGACACGGGCGAAGTCTATTTCCGCGGCGAGGTCGATCTTACCCGCCACGACGAACCGGCCATCGCCTCCATGGGGATCGGCCGCAAGTTCCAGAAGCCGACGGTCTTCGAGAGCCACACGGTGGAGGACAATCTGCGTCTGTCGCTTGCCGGACCTCGCTCGATCTTCGCCGCGCTGTTTCACAAGAAGACCGAAGAGGAACGGGAGAAGATCGATCGCATCCTCGCCACCACCCGTCTGACTACCAAACGCAAGACCCTTGCCGCGGATCTCAGCCACGGCCAGAAACAGTGGCTCGAGATCGGCATGCTGCTCGCCCAGGACCCCGAGTTGCTTCTCGTAGACGAGCCGGTGGCCGGCATGACCGACGCCGAGACCAAAGAGACGGCGCGCCTCCTGCGCGATATCGCCCGGCACCACTCGGTCGTGGTGGTCGAGCACGACATGGCCTTCGTGCGCGCCCTCGGCGTCAAGGTGACCTGCCTGCACGAAGGCTCGGTGCTCTCGGAGGGCACCATTGAGCACGTTTCCAACGATCCCAAGGTCATCGAGGTGTATCTGGGGCGATAAACAACAACGCCGAACGGCCGGCAAAGGTGACCTTGCCGGAAGAATTGAGGAGTGCCGGTGGCAATCGACGCCCTATTTGCTAAGGACATGAGATATTCGCCCGGCCAAACTACCCGGCGCCAGACCCGATCGGCAGGACATCCTCATGCACATCATAGGTCTTTTCGTTGGTCTCCTCGTCGCCGCAGCCGTTTGGTACTGGCGGTTCAAGATGGTTCATTCCGCAGCGCGCGATTTGGGCGACTTCGCGGCCACGGCGCGAGGCAGGTATCGCCGAAGCCGTTTTCGCGCCATGGCCAACAATTCCACCCTGACCGCGATCGAGGATCCCCGCGCCGCCGCCGCAGTCGTTCTCGTTGCCGCGATCGAAGCCGGCCGTCCGATGACCGACGATGACGAGGCCGCGATCGAGGACTGGCTGCGGACCGTCACCGATGATCCCGATCCGACGGAAACACTGACCTTTGCGCGCTGGGCTGCTCGCCACGCCTACCAGTTCGAGGGCGTCATCCGACCTTTGGCGCCACTCCTAAAACGTTCTCTTGGCCCGCGCGAATGCGATCAGCTCATCGAGGGCGTCAGCAAGCTGATCAACCGTCGCGGCCGTGCCAATTCGGAACAACGAGGCGCCCTCCTTCTCCTTCGCGATACGCTCGTGCCGCAAAGCGTGCGCCCGCAACCTCTATGAGGCTCGTTCGATGCTGACCGTCTCCAACGTCGATCTCTATTACGGCGCGGCGCAGGCGCTCAGAAACGTCACGATCGGGGCCGGCGAGGGCCAGATCACCTGCGTTCTCGGCCGCAATGGCGTCGGCAAGACCAGCCTACTGTCGGCGATCGTCGGTCAGCACGGCATTCGCCGCGGCGACATCACGCTCGACGGCGCCTCGCTCGGCCGCGAGCCGCCTTATGCACGGGCCCGGCGCGGCATCGGCTTCGTGCCCCAGGGTCGGGAAATCTTCCCGCTGCTCACCGTCCGCGAAAATCTCGAAACCGGCTATGCGCCGCTGAAAACCGGCGACCGCTCGATCCCCGACCACGTCTTCGACCTCTTTCCGGTCCTGAAGGATATGCTGTCGCGGCGCGGCGGCGACCTGTCGGGCGGCCAACAGCAGCAATTGGCGATCGGCCGCGCTTTGGTCACCCGGCCGCGCCTACTCGTGCTCGACGAGCCGACCGAAGGCATCCAGCCTTCGATCATCAAGGACATCGGCCGCGCCATCCGCTACCTCAAGGAGCAGTCGGGCCTCGCGATCCTGCTGGTCGAACAGTATCTCGACTTCTGCCGCGAGCTTGCCGACAAGGTCTACATCATGGATCGCGGCGAGATCGTCTTCGAGGGCGTGGCCGAGGACCTGGACGACCCAGACGTCCGCCGTCACCTGACGGTCTAGGCGGGCAAAAGGCGATCTACCGCGCGACGGCGATGTCACCCAGGCCGACGAAGCCGCCCGGCCTCGTCTTGAAGACCTTGAACAGCTTCTCCTTCCCCGGTGTCGACTCGATGAAATCGAGATAGGCGCGCTTCAACAGCCGGCGCGCTTCCAGGAAGATCGCGTCGTCGCCCATCCCGGAAAAATCGGCGGCCGCGAGATACTGGCCCATGCGGCGCATGATGTGCAGCCGAGACACGTTCACGACCTCGGCCTCGTAGGGCAGCAGGAAATAGAGGAAGAAGTCCTCTGCCGACGAGAGCTTCTCGATCTGATCGAGAACCGAACTGCGGGCGTTGTCCGTCATGATGGTCTTCCTTCGCCAGAGAAACCTATTCGGCGGCCTGGGCGGCGGAAAACGCCGTCCAGTAGAGCCGTTCGAGATCCTGCCGCGAGGGTGTCGCCTTGGTGAGCGTCACCTGCGTCCGGATCAAGCCGAGCATCGTCTTCGCGGTCTCGACATCGTCGGGCAGCCCCACCTCGGCCAACGCCAGCCGCAGCCCCGCCAGCCCGGAATGCTTACCGAGGACGAGGGTATGACGGCGGCCGAAGAGAGCCGGCGGGAGCGCTTCGTAGGTCGCCTTGTCCTTGAGAAGCCCGTCGACATGGATGCCGGCTTCGTGGGTAAAGACGGCCTCGCCGACGATCGGCTTGAACACTGGGAGCTGCCGCCCCGAGGCCCGCTCGACCAGGGCCGAGAGATCCATCAGTGCCGTCAGGTCGATCCCCGTCGTCCCGCCGGCGTAGGCGATCGCCGCGGCGATCTCCTCCAGCGCCGCGTTGCCGGCGCGCTCGCCCAGCCCGTTGACGGTGACGCTGAGATGACCGGCGCCTGCCGTTGCTGCGGCCAGCGTGTTCGCCGTCGCCATGCCGAGATCGTTATGAGCATGAAACTCGATGGGCAGGCCCGCTTGGTGAACCGTCGTCACGAGGCGGTGCGTTGCAAATGGGTCGAGAATGCCGAGCGTGTCGGCGAGACGGACACGGATCGCGCCGGCGGCCTTCGCTGTCCGCGCGAGTTCGACGAGAAACGCCGGATCGGCGCGCGAGGCATCCTCCAGGCCCAGCGAAACCGTAAAGCCCTGACTTCGCGCCTCGACGATCAGGTCCGCGACCTTGGCCAGCGCCCAATCGCGGTCGGCGCCGAGCTTGGCCTTGAGCTGGACGTCCGACGCAGGAACCGTGAAATGCAGACGCTCGACTCCGGTCTGCGTCGCGGCCTGCAGATCGCGAGGGTGCAGACGGCACCAAGCGACGGGCACGGCCCGGGTCAGAACGGCGGCGATCGCGCGGATGTCGGCGATCTCGTCGGCACCCATGGCGGGGATTCCGGCCTCGATCTCGGCGACACCGGCGCGGTCCAGCGCCCGGGCGATGGCGATCTTCTCGGCCCGATTGAAGGCCACGCCGGCGGTCTGTTCCCCATCGCGCAAGGTGGTGTCGCATAGTGCGACGGGCTCGGGATAGGTCATGCGGGTCAAGGCTGGCATCGACATCTCCTCACGCATGAAGCGACTGAAAGGATGAAGGTGTTTCCTGGGCGTCCTCTTCCCAGAAGGGCGACATCTCGCGAAGCCGCGCGATGATCGGCGGCAGAGCTTCGGTCACCCGGTCGATCTCGGTTGCCGTGGTCTCGCGTCCCAGCGAGAAGCGGATCGCGCCATGGGCTGCGGTGAAGGGCACGGCCATCGCCTTCAGCACATGCGAGGGCTCAAGCGAGCCGGAGGTGCACGCCGAGCCGGAAGAGGCCGCGATGCCTTCGCGGTCGAGATGAAGCAGAATCCCCTCGCCTTCCACGAAATCGAAGGCGATCGTCGCCGTATTGGGCAGACGGTCATAGGGGTCGCCGACCACGAAGCAGCGCTCGACCGCGCCGAGAACATCCCGCTCGAAGCGATCGCGCAGCACCTTGATCGCGGCGATGTCCTCCACCAGTGTCGCCATGGTGAGTTCGGCCGCCTTGCCGAGACCGACGATGCCCGGCACGTTTTCGGTGCCAGCGCGCCGGCCGCGTTCCTGCTTGCCGCCGAAGATCAGCGGCTGAAATTTGGTGCCGCGGCGCACATAGAGCGCGCCGATACCTTTCGGCCCGTGAAACTTGTGTCCGGACAGCGAGAGCATGTCGATCGCGGTGCCCTTGAGCGTGACGGGCACTTTGCCGACCGCTTGCACCGCATCGGTGTGAAACAGCGCGCCCGCCTCGTGCGCCAACTCGGCCAGCCCTTCGACCGGAAAGATCGTGCCGGTTTCGTTGTTGGCCCACATCAGCGAGACGATCGCCGTCTTCGGCGACAGTGCCGCGCGATAGGCTTCGATATCGAGGCGGCCGTGGCCGTCGACGGGAATGCGGTGAACCTTGATGCCCTCGCGCGCCTCGAGCCAGGCGCAGAGCTGCAGGACAGCCGGATGTTCGACCGCCGAAGTGACGATCTCGCGCCGCGACGGGTCGGCGGCCAACCCGGCGCGGATCGCCGTGTTGTTACTTTCCGACCCGCCGGAGGTGAAGACGATCTCCTCCTCCTTTTCAGCGCCGATCAGCGCTGCGACGGCCTGACGAGCCTGGCGCAGGGCACGCGCCGACTCCGTGCCCATCCCGTAGAGGGTGGAGGCATTGCCGAACTGCTCGGTGAAAAAGGGCAGCATCGCCGCCACGACCTCCGGATGGGTCCGGGTGGTGGCGTTGTGGTCGAGATAGATCGAGGTCATCGCGCCGGCCTCACATGGTGGTGACGGGCATGATGCGAACCGGCCGGTTCAGCATCTGCGTGATGCGCTGGCGCAGTCCTCCGAGCGTCAGCGATGCAATCTGGCATCCGGCGCAGGTGCCGGTCAGGCGCACCCGCACCATCGTGCCGTCGAATTCGACGAACTCCACGTCGCCACCATCCGCCTTGAACACCGGGCGCATCTCGTCGATGACGCCGGCGATGGCGGCAATATCCTCCGGCGTGGCATCGCGCGGCCCTTCGATCGGCGGCGCGATGCCGATGGGCAGGCCCGGCGCTCCCATCGGGCGGACCGGCGGTTTCGCATTGTGGCGAACGACGATCTGCATGCGGCCCGATGTCTGCGGCGAGGGGCTCGCCCCTGGACGCCTGAAAGCCTCAGCGGCCGGGATCAGTCCATCGGCCACCATCGCCGCGTTGGCCTCGGCCAGCAGTGATTCCAGCCGGTCGCGGCAGGCGGTGCAGCCGAGGCCCGCCTTCGTATGGTCGGCCAGCGCCTGGAGGCTCGTCAGGCGATGGCTGCGGATCACCCGCTGGATCGCCCGCTCTCCGACGGTCGAGCAGGCGCAGAGCGGCATGTCGCGAGACGAGGCCGTGCGTCCCTCGCCCGCCGCTCGGGTGTTCCACGCCGTCAGCGCCGTCGCCAGCGCCTCGCATCCCATGACGGAGCAGTAGAGCCTGGAGGCCGGAAGTCCGTCGAGCCGGGCGATCACCTCGCACTCGCTGATCGTCATGGCTTGCTCGACCGTTCGGCCGATCACCAGCTCGGTCAGCACCGAGCCGGCCGCCACCGAAGCACCGCCGCCGAAACTCTGGAAACGGGCATCCTCGATCGTCGCGGTTTCCGGATCGATCCGCAGCATCAGCTTCAGCGCATCGCCGCAAGCCAACGACCCCGCCGCGCCGACCGCGTCAGGCGCCAGAAGGGCACCGGCGTTGCGCGGGTTGAAGAAGTGGTCCCGAACGGCTTCCGAGTAGGTCAGCATCGGCGCTCGCGCCTCCGGTCAGCAGAAGGACTTGCCGCAGCCGCAGGTCGAAACCGCATTGGGGTTTTCGAAGACGAAGCCTGAGCCTTCGAGGCGCGTGACGAAATCGACGGTGACCCCCTGCAGATAGCTGCTCGACTGCGGATCGAGGAGCAGGGTGATGCCGTCCCAGTCGATCACCTCGTCGTCCTCGGCGACGTCCAGTTCGAGCGCCATGCCATATTGCAGGCCCGCGCAACCGCCGCCCTGAACCATGATCCTCAGGCCGGCAACGGGCCGCCCCGCTCCCTCGATCGCGCCGCGGATGGCGTCGCGGGCGTTTTCGGTCAATGCCAACATGTCGGTGCCTCCAAAGCGATGTGGTTCCGCATCAGGCCAAGCAACCGGCGTGCCAAATCATTTATATGATATATTTCAATATCTTGGATTATTTTCGCCGCGCCCGAACCGCGTGACGATTGCGACAATGACGGGTTCGCGACACGACGCGTCCCGTTACAACATGACAAAAAAAGGCCCGCAAGCCGCAAGGCTCGGGGCCCAGAAGCACGGCGCCGGGGAGGACAGCGCCGCGGTCAGGAGGGATCGTCGGACGGCGCGAAGCAGATCGGCTTGTCCGCGCATTCATCGCAGCTTGGCGCGAGGCACAGCGAAAACGCCGCATCCGCACAGATCTGGCGATAGAAGAACTTCTTCCAGCGCATGTTCTGATTGTTCAACTGCACGAGGCGCGGGAACCGTCGCTTCATCAGGGCGGTCAGGCGTGGACGCTCCGGCAGTCCGAGGTCTTCCCAGAGATGGCGGGGCTCCATGGCACGGCGCGCCAGGATGTCGGAAAACCAGACGCTTTCGCGCGAATTCGCCCCGCCGCGCCAGCGCATCAAAAGCGCCAGGGAGGTCTGATCGGCCGGCGGATCGGCGCGCTCCACGTCGAGATCGGGCAGATCCCGGTCCGGGAAATAGGCCGCAGCCAGCGCGTTGAAGCTCGCCCGATCGAGTCCGAGGCGATCCGGCAGCGAGCCCAGCCCGGCGTCGCGCTCGGCCAAGGCGATCGCCAGCATGCAGGCGAAGTCGCGCTGGTCGTCCTCGCTGGTGCCCGGCCTCGTCCGCGTGGGGCGAGGCGCCGGCACCACACCCGGACCGCCCTCCTCCATCTCAACCAGCCGCAGCATGGCTCTGGCATCCTTTGGTGCAGACGCGGGCACAGGCTCCGCAGCCGATGCAGGCACCGGCATTGGCGACCACCATCACCTTGCGCTCGAACTCGTCGTCGTCCTCATCCTCGATGTCGACGAACTCGCCGTCCTCGTCGACACCGCGCAAGGTCATGACCTCCTGGCCGCAGACCTTGAAGCAGCGGCCGCAGCCGATGCATTTCACCGTGTCGATGCCCTCGAGATAGGTCGGCGTAAAGGGCGTTCCGTCGCGGGTTAAGGCTTGCACTAACATCGTTTCGGCTCCTTGCCTGTCGCAATTCCGACAAAAGGGCCATTCGGCGCCGCTCGTGGAATTGCTCTAACCGGTTTCTTGCAAGATGCGGGCCAGTCCGGCGTCGAATGAGGACGACAAACGGCGTCTCAGGCCCGGGCGGCGTCGGGGAAGGTCTCGATCGTCGAAACCGCGTCCGCAGTCAGCTTGTCGCCCGCCTCGGCCAGTTTCTGAAAGCTTTCGAATCCGAAGCGGTGCACGTCTCTCAGATGCTTGGACAGCACCACGAGCCTGCCGGCGATCAGCACGATGCGGCCGAAGCCTTCGTGATGCATCTTCATCATCGGGCCCGCCATGCATCCGGTCTTCTTCTCGATCAGGAGACCGACCGCCGCATAGAACTTTTCGAGCCGCCACAGCGTCTCGGGTTCGGGATCGCCCATGATCGGGATGTCGCGGCGCTCGTCTTTGGTCACGATGTATTCCGCCAGCAGCTCGGCGTCCGACTTGTCCTCCCAGGCGCCGTAGCTGTCCTCCGCCCGAACCACCTGGACGAGTTGGGTCAGAAAGGCGCTGTCGGGCATCACGCCGCCGCGGGGATCGGCTTCGACCAGAGCGCTCATTGGATCGTTTCCTCCTCGTCGTCGTCCATGAAGCTCGGGCGCTCGGGCGCCTGCCCCAGGATCTTGCGCAGCCAGGGCGGCGGCGCGCTCTTCAGCATGGTCTGAACCCGCTCGATGACGGCAGGAATGGGCTCCGCCTCCTTCACCTTGACCGGGTGGATGCCGGCCCGCACCACCTTGGCGGCCGAGGGACCGCCGATGGCGAGCACGAAAAGCAACACCGAGCCCGCTAGCGCATCGACCTTCGGCGTGATGCGGTCCTCGGTATCGTTGTGGGCCCCCGCCTGCTCCGTCACCTGATCGAACTCGACCACCTCGACGAGGTGGGAATCGTTCGCCGTCACCTCGTAGAGGGCGACCTTCTTGGCAGAACCGAAATGCGCGTTGAGGTTTTCGAGGTCGTTGGTGGCGATCGCGATCTTCAGCGGCTTGGACGCGGCGTGCGCCGGCGCGTCGCTCATGGGGACCTCCGTTTCAATGAGACGCAGTCTGCGGGCGTGCATGATCGAACTCCTGACCGATCGGCGCGGCGCCGAAATCGTGCGGTTGCGGGCTGTGATGATGGGCCTGGACGGCGTTGGCGACTTCGTAGAGGAAGGCGCGCGTGCCGCGGTAGCCGACGCGGCAGACATCCTGCACACCGAGCCGGTCGAAGATCGGGAAGCCGGCGCGGATCAGCGGCAAGGCCAATCGCTCGGCCATCTGCCGGCCGTGGCTGTGGGTGATCAGGAGCTCCGCTTCGGCGCGTTCGGCGCGTTCGGCCAGCTCGCCGAGATCGGCGATCGCCACCTCGTCCGCCAGCACCTTCTCGATCACCGTGTTCGACGAGGCGGTCGAGACGGCGGCGACGATGTCGGCGCCCATCGAGGTCAGCGTCTGGCTGAGCGCGAACAGGAGGTCCGGGTCGGCGCCGATCGCAACCTTGCGACCGCCGATATGGAAATGCGCGTCCAGCGACGCGTCGACGAGACGCGAGCGATCGCGCTTGACCACCGTCGGCGCATCGTTCGCACCGGCGAGCCTCATCAGCTCCGCGACGAGGGAATCGACGCATTTGAGGCCGGTCACCGCGGAAAACACCCGGAACGGAACCCCCGTCCGCCGCTCGATCGCCTCGGCCGCTCCGATCAGGCTGCGCCCGACGACCAGCGTCGCAACGCTGCGGCCGAGCCTGGCGATATCGTCGAGGCGGGTGCCGCCCAGCGACGTGCCAGACCATGCATCGGCCACATGACCGTCGAGCGAGGTCGAGATGTCGGGAAGCACGATGGGTTCCAGCCCGAAGGCGCGGATGAGATCGACCAGCGCCTCGATATCGGCCGGCGTCATGTAGCTGGCGGCGAGCAGCGTCACCTGTCGCGGATCGGCCTCCAGGCGCCGCCCGCCGGTATCGGGCACCAGCTCTTCTACGATCGCCTGCACGGCCTTCGCCCAGCCCTCTTCCAGCCCGCCGGAAAAGTCCGGCGTCGAGGCATAGACGATCGCGGTGTCGGCGAGATCCGGCCGGCGCGCGCGCATTGCCTTGAGATCGCCGGCCACGTCCTCGCCACGCGTTTCGGTGAGCGCCGTCGACGCGATGCCGATGAACTTCGGATCATTCTTCTTTTTCAGGTTGCCGATCGCTTCCTCGACCTGATCGGCGCCGCCGAGAATGGTCGAGACCTCGTTCATCGCCGTGGTCTGCAGCGGTACCGCTTCCTTGAAGTGGCGCACCAGGCTGACCAGCGCGAAGGCCGTGCAACCTTGGCTGCCGTGGAACAGCGGCACGGCGCCTTCGATACCGAGATAGGCGAGAGCCGCGCCCAGAGGCGCGCTCTGCTTCAGTGGATTGGTCGATAGCGCGCGGCGCGGGTAGACGATACGGGCCATGGTCGTGGGGCCTCCCTCAACAATCCTCGAAATCGGTGGCGTCGCCCTTGACCACGGCCAGGGCAGGACCCGGCGTGGCCTCGGCGGCAGGCTGTATTTCCCAGGGGGCCGGCGCCCGCAACTCGTTCCACATCGGATTGTTGACCGAGCGGTCGATGGCGCGCACCAACTCGACCATGCCGACATAGCCGGCATAGGGCTCGTGCTTCTCCTGGTTGACGTCGATCCAAGGCGTTTTTGCCTTGAGCGCCACGAACTGGCTGCGCCCGCCCGACATCAACACGTCGGCCTCGGCGTTCTTCAGGACGCGGTACATCTCCTTCGGCGCCATGTTCTCGAACATATGCGTCTCGTCGCCCATGATCGCCTTGACGCGCGCCTTGTCGCCGTCGGTTGCCTTGCGCATCGAGGTGCCGATCACCTCCATGCCCAGTTCCTGGAGCGCCGAGACCACCGACCAGCTCTTGTGGCCGCCGGTGTAGAGCAGCACCCGCCGGCCGGCGACGCTGGGCCGATAGGGCTCCAGCGCCGCCCAGGCCTTGGCCTCCTCCTCGGAAATCAAGGTTTCGCAACGGTCGATCAGGTCGGGCGCGGCGCCGCGCTCCACCAGCATCCGGCACAGCGTGCGCAGCGCCTGGGAGGTATCGGAAATGCCGTAGAACGAGCCTTCGAACCAGGGGATGCCCCAACGCTCTTCCAGTTCGCGGGCGAGCGCGATCAATGCCTTGGAGCAGATCAGCATCGTCACCTTGGCACGGTGCGCCATCGCCACCTGACGGTAGCGCGCGTCGCCCGAGACCGAGCCCAGGACGCGAATGCCGAGCTTGTCGAGAAGAGGCTTCACCTGCCACAGCTCGCCGGACAGATTGTAGTCTCCGATGATGTTGATGTCGGTCGGCGTCGTCGTCTCGGGCTCGATCGTGCCGATCACATGCTCGAACAGCGCCTGGCCGCCGAGCTTGTTGCCGAGATTCTTGGAGCCGACGAAGCCCGGCGCGTTGATCGGGATGACCGGCGTGCCGAACTTTTCCGCCGCCGCCTTGCACACCGCCTCGATGTCGTCGCCGACCAGCGACGACACACAGGTCGCATAGACGAAGACCGCCGGCGGGCTGTGCTTTTCGATGATCTCGCGGATGGCGCGGAAGAGCTTCTTCTCGCCATGGCCCATGACGATGTCGAGTTCCGACAGGTCGGTGGTGAAGCCGGTACGATAGAGCGTCGAGCCCGAGGAGGCCGAACTGCGATTGTCCCAGCTCATGCCGGAGCAGGCGAGCGGCGCATGGACCAGATGGGCGACGTCGACGATCGGCTGCAGAGCGATCATGGCCCCGTCGAAGGCGCACCCGCCGGCGGCGGCGCCCGGTGTCAGGGCCTTGGAGCAGCCCTTCTTGCGCTGGGTTTCGCTCTTGGCTTGGTTGACGCCGCACGCCGGTTCGTTGAACGCGGCTTCGACACGGACCTTCAGCGCTTCAGCCATCGTGGGATCTCCAGATCGCTTGACAATTCGAGGATGCGGCCCGACCGGCGCGAGGCCGGCCGGGAGCGAAGACCGTCAGCGGGTGAGGTCGAACGAGATGTCGCCGCCCACCGTGCCCGACTCGGTGTCGAGCTTGTCGAAGATCGTGTCGAGGATCTTCACCAGGACGTTGATCGCGCCCTGATAGCCCCAGGTCGGGAAGCGGTGGTGGTGATGCCGGTCGAAGATCGGGAAGGTCAGCCGGATCAGCGGCACGCCGAGATCGCGCTCCAGATACTTGCCGTGCGAGTTGCCGATCAGAAGATCGACGGGCTCGGTGGCCATCAGCGAGCGCAGATGCCACAGATCCTTGCCGGCCCAGACCTGGCAATCCTTGCCGAAGGGCGAGGAGTCGAACAGCGCCTGCATCTGCTTCGCCCACTTCTTGCTGCCGTTGGTGGCCAGGCAGTGGCGCGGCTCGCCGCCGGTCTCCAGCACGAAACGGGCCATCGAGTAGACGAAGTCCGGATCGCCGTAGATCGCGTAAGTCTTGCCGTGCAGGTAGGACTGGCTGTCGGCCATGGCGTCGACCAGGCGGCCGCGCTCCAGCTTCAAGCTGTCCGGGATCGTCTTGCCGGTGATCTCGGTGACCTTCATCAGGAACTCGTCGGTGCCCTGCACGCCCATGGGATAGTGCAGAGCGGCGGTCTCCTGGCCCATCTCCCGGCAGAATTCCAGCGTCTTGCGGCTGCAGTATTCCTGCATCGACAGCGTGGTCTTGGCGTTGAGGCCGGCCTTCACCTCCTCGAGCGTGGTGCCGCCGTCGTACATGCGGAACTCGCCGTCCGAGGGGGTGTCGTAGACGTCCGAAACGTCGCCCAGAACTGTCGCCTCGACGCCCATCAGGTCGAGCATCCGGTTGAGTTCGCGGATGTTGCCGACCGCGTAGCCGTCGAAGCCCGGAATGATGTTCAGGCCTTCGCCGGGGGTGCGCTCGGTGTTCCGCCAGAAGTGCTCCAGGATGCCCTTCTGCATGTTGTCGTAGCCGTCCACATGGCTGCCGACGAAGGCCGGCGTGTGGGCGTGCGGAACGTCGAAGTCGGCCGGGACGGAGCCCTGTTCCTTCGCCTTGATGATGAAGGAGTTCAGGTCGTCGCCGATGACCTCCGCCATGCAGGTGGTGGAGACGGCGATCATCTTCGGCGAATAGAGTGAATGGGCGTTGGCCAGCCCGTCGATCATGTTGTTGAGACCGCCGAACACCGCCGCGTCCTCGGTCATCGAGGAGGAGACCGCCGAGGCCGGCTCCTTGAAGTGGCGCGACAGATGCGATCGGTAGTAGGCCGCACAGCCCTGGCTGCCGTGGATGAACGACAGGGTCTGCTCGTAGCCGGCCGCCGCAAACACGGCGCCGAGCGGCTGGCAGGCCTTGGCGGGGTTCACGCAGAGCGATTCCCGCGCCAGGTTCTTCTCCCGATACTCCCACGACTTCGTCCAGTCGGCGATCTCCACGATCTTTTCGTCGGAATGGCCGTTCTCGAACGCAGTCTTCTTGTTCTTCAGCATCTCCTGGTATTCAGGCTCTTTGAAGAGCGGGCCGTGATCCAGGACCTTCTCGGCTGACTGGGGCATCTCGTCTCATCCTTCTCCTGGCCGTCCGCCTTACGGGACGCGCGCTGAGAGTTGATCGGTGGATAAAGAGGTCGTCTGACGGGGCGGCCGGCAGACCCGCCGCCCCTGGGATCGAAATGTCAGGCAGCGACGTCTTCGGCCGCTTCCGGCTGGGCTTCCCAAGGCGCCTTGAACAGGTTCCAGACCGGATTGTTGATCGCCAGATCCATGTCACGGGCGAAGATGGCGAAGCCGTCATAGCCGTGATAGGGGCCCGAATAGTCCCAGGAGTGCATCTGACGGAACGGAATGCCCATCTTCTGCACCGGGTACTTTTCCTTGATGCCGGAGCCGACGAGATCCGGGCGAATCCGCTCGATGAACTTCTCCAGCTCGTAGCCGGTTACGTCGTCGTAGATCAGCGTGCCTTCTTTGACGTAGTGGCCGGTGCGCTTGTAGTCGTCGGAGTGGGCGAACTCGTAGCCTGTGCCGGCGATCACCATGCCGAGATCGTCATAGGCCGTCACCACGTGGCGCGGGCGCAGGCCACCGACATAGAGCATCACCGACTTGCCTTCGAGGCGCGGGCGGTACTTGGCGATCACCGCATCGACAAGCGGCTGATACTTGGCGATCACCTTTTCGGCGTTGTCCTGGATCGTCTCGTCGAAGTTCTTGGCGATGGCGCGCAGCGACGCGGCGATCTGGGTGGGCCCGAAGAAGTTGTACTCCATCCACGGCACGCCGTAGGTCTCTTCCATGTAGCGGCAGATGTAGTTCATCGACCGGTAGCAGTGGATGAGGTTGAGCCTGGCCCGCGGGGCACGCTCCAACTCGGCGAGAGTGGCGTCGCCCGACCAGTTGCCGACCACGCGCAGACCCATCTCTTCGAGCAGCATACGGCTCGCCCAGGCATCGCCGCCGATGTTGTAGTCACCGATGACGCTCACGTCATACGGTCCGGGCTCGTAGCCGGCGTCTTCCTTGCCCTTGTCGAGAACCCAGTCGCGGATCGCATCGTTGGCGATGTGGTGGCCGAGCGACTGCGAGACGCCGCGAAAGCCCTCGCACCGGACCGGGACGATGGTCTTGTCGATCTCCTTCGACTTGTTGCGCGACACCGCCTCGATGTCGTCGCCGATCAGGCCGATCGGGCATTCGGACTGGACCGAGATGCCGTTGGCGAGCGGAAACAGCTCGGCGATCTCGTCGATTACCTTGGCGAGCTTCTTGTCGCCGCCGAAGACGATGTCCTTTTCCTGGAAATCGGTGGTGAACTGCATCGTCACGAAGGAATCGATGCCCGTCGTGCCGGTGTAGTAGTTGCGCCGCTGCGACCAGGAATATTGGCCGCAGCCCACGGGGCCGTGGCTGATGTGGACCATGTCCTTGACCGGGCCCCACACCACGCCCTTCGAGCCGGCATAGGCACAGCCGCGGATCGTCATGACACCGGGCAGCGACTTGATGTTCGACTTCACGCTGTCGCACTTGGAGGCGATTTCGGTCTCGCCCTCCGGCGCCGCCTTGGCGACGGCCAGGTGCTTGGCGCGCTTCTTCTTCGCCTTGTCGGGATAGGCGGTCAGCACGTCCTCGATGAGCTGCTCGCGCAGCTCCGCATCGGTCAGCAAGGTATCCATAGGCATGGATCGGCTCCTTTGAAGAAAGGGGATGCGAGCCGGCCGGGAGGCCGGCTCCACCGTGCGGTTACGCGGTCGCGGCCTCGGCTTTGGCGATGGCGGCGAGCCGATCCTCTTCGGACTGCATGATGCCGAAATCCATCAGCATCTGCTCCAGCTCTTCCATGGTGATCGGGGTTGGGACGACGCCCTGCCCGGAGTTCGCGTGGATCTTGTTGGCGAGCTGGCGGTACTCGTCGGCCTGCTTGGAGTCCGGCGCATACTGCAGCACCGTCTGGCGACGCAGCTCGGCGTGTTGGACGATGTTGTCGCGCGGCACGAAGTGGATCAGCTTGGAGCCGAGCTTGGCGGCCATCGCTTCGGCCAGCTCCAGTTCCTGATCGGTCTGACGCTCGTTGCAGATCAGCCCGCCCAGGCGCACGCCGCCGGAATTGGCGTATTTCAGGATGCCCTTGGAGATGTTGTTGGCGGCATAGAGCGCCATCATCTCGCCGGACATGACGATGTAGATTTCCTGCGCCTTGTTCTCGCGGATCGGCATGGCGAAGCCACCACACACGACGTCGCCGAGCACGTCGTAGGAGACATAGTCGACATCCTCGTAGGCGCCGTTCTCTTCCAGGAAGTTGATGGCGGTGATGACGCCGCGGCCGGCGCAGCCGACGCCGGGCTCAGGGCCGCCGGACTCGACACACTTGATGTCCTTGTAGCCAATCTTCAGAACATCCTCGAGTTCCAGATCCTCGACCGAGCCCATCTCGGCGGCGAGGTGGAGAACCGTGTCCTGGGCCTTCGCGTTGAGGATCAGGCGGGTGGAGTCGGCCTTGGGGTCGCAGCCGACGATGAGGATTTTCTGCCCGAGCTCGACCAGGGCGGCGAGCGTGTTTTGCGAGGTGGTCGACTTGCCGATGCCACCCTTGCCGTAAAAAGCGATCTGACGAAGTGCGCTCATAACGAATTGTCCTTTGCCGGTGGTTCGTTGCACTGGGTACAAATTCCATGAGAAGGGCGTCGCCGCCGGTCTCTGACCAGGGACTTGCAGGAAGCGTGCCAACTGCGTTCGGATTTTTTAGTTGTTTGTTTTCATGATCTTAACGAAGACACGACACTCGCGACCGGCGCTCCGTCTCGTGTGACGAAGCCGACAAACACCGACAAAGTCGAACAATTCCAGGAAATGTCAGACGCGACGACCACGGCATGACATGCAGGCGGCCCGCCTCACCGAAAGCCGGCGTCACGAGCGGCCCGCCCCGGATAGGCGTCAACCAAAGAAAGCATAATTTATGGAACTATAAATATATAGTCCATATTACACTTTATGACGCAATTTAAACTTTTTTCCTTTATGTAATTATGTGAAAAATCAGGAAGAAATACATATTTTCTTCAAGATCGAATTGGCGGACACAGGGCTCGAACATGCGGATTTCAGACATTCCGTTTGTCTACAAACTCATGGCAGCCGTTGCCCTCCCTCTCATATTGGCGGCTTACCTTGCGCAGTCGAAAATCGACCAAGCGTACGTCGCCTATTCCGAGATGGCGCGTCTGGTCGAGTCCACCGCCGCCATCCAGAAGGCGGCCGACCTGATCCACACGCTGCAGGTCGAACGCGGCACGACCGCCGGATTCGTCAATTCGCGCGGTGCGCTGATGAAGGACGGGATGGTCGAGGCACGCCGAGCCACCGACGAGAACATCGCGGCCTACGAGACCGCTCTCGAAGGCTTGCTGGTCACGCCCGCCATCTCGGAATTGTCGGAACAGGCGCGCGACAGTCTCACGAAGCTCGCCGGGATGCGCGCCGAGATCGACGCCTTGCGGGCGGCGCCGCGGGCGACCTTCGAATTCTACGTCAACACCATCACGCGGATCACCAACCTGGTGGATACGATGATGAGGACCAGCAGCGAGTACCATCTGGCGGCCCGCCTTCTCTCCTACGAGGAATTGCTTCTCGCCAAGGAATATGCCGGCCAGGAGCGTGGGCTCGGCGCCGGCATGATTGCCCGAGGGCGCTTCGATCCGCCGGCGTTCTCGCCGTTCCTCGCCCTCGCCGGCTCTCAGACCATCCTTCTCGATCGGTACAAGGCGGCCCTATCGCCCCAGATGAAGAGCGCTTTCGAAAAGCGCCTGGCAAGTGCCGGCCAGGACAGGATCACGGCGATACGCGGCGAAATGACCAGGAACGGCGTCGATACCGATCTCGGTCAGATTGACAGTGCGGAGTGGTTCTCGGTGTCGAGCCGTCTGATCGACGAGTTGAAGGCGATCGAGGACGAGGAACTCGGCGTAATCCAAACGATGGCCCGCGATTTCGCGGACGAGCAATGGTCGCACTTCCTGAAGCTTTTGGTTCTCAATGGCCTCGCCTTGGCCACGACGGTCGTTGGAACGTTGCTGTTGGGTCGCGCGATCAATCGGCCCCTGCGCGCGCTCGCCCTGTCCATGCGCAAGCTCGCCGAAGGCGTCGTCGACATGCACCTCGTCGACGTCGAGCGGAAGGACGAAATCGGCCAGATGGCCCGCGCCGTCCATCGCTTCGTCGACATCACCCGTGACAAGGCCGAGGCTCAGCGCGACGAGGAACGGCGCCACGCACAGGAGCGGGAAAGCGACCGCGCCGCGGCGGCGGCCGAGCGCATGGAAAAAGCGGCCACGGTCGAACAGGCCCTGGCTGCCCTGGGCAACGCCCTCGACGCGTTGGCGAAGGGAAATGTCGGCGTCCGCATCACCGCCCCCTTCACCGCCGACATGGACACGGTTCGCACGACCTTCAACAACGCCGTCGAGACCTTGGACAAGACGCTTGCATCGGTCACCACGGTCACCCAAGTCGTGCGCCAGGGCGTCCAGGAACTGCGGAGCGCCAGCGACGATCTGGCGGGACGCACCGAGCACCAGGCCTCGTCTCTGGAGGAAACAGCGGCCGCCCTGGGTGAAGTCGCGGGGGGCATTGGAACGACCTCCAAACGCGCGGGCAGCGCCAAGGATCTGGTGACGGAAATGTCGAGATTTGCCGACACCTCCTCCGGAATCGTACGCGAGAGCGCGGCCGCGATCGAACAGATTTCCGAGTCCTCCCGGGAGATCAGCACCATCAGCAGCGTGATCGACGAGATCGCGTTCCAGACCAATCTTCTGGCACTCAACGCCGGGGTGGAGGCAGCGCGGGCGGGCGAAGCCGGCAAGGGCTTCGCTGTGGTCGCCCAGGAAGTTCGCGCGCTTGCCCAGCGCTCGGCCAATGCCGCGCAGGAGATCAAGAGATTGATCGAGCGCTCCCTTCAAGAGGTCGACCATGGCGTCGCGCTTGCCGGAAAAGCCAACGATTCGATCGAGGGCATCGTCGAGCGAGTAGCCCGGGTCCAACGAGAGGTGGAAGCGATCGTCGCAACCGCCACACAGCAGGCCGACACGATCGGAGACATCGACCGGGCCATGTCTCAGATGGACGTCGTGACGCAGCAAAATGCGGCCATGGTCGAGCAGTCGACGGCGGCCATCCATACGCTGGCGACGGAGGCCGAAAACCTGGCCCGGCAATTGGCGACGTTCACATTCACCCGCGACAAGGCCGCCAGGCCACACGCGCCGGCCCGTTCGGCGGCCTGAGCACAACGCGGCACGGACGGCGGCCGTCGCCTTGGCGACGTCGTTCAAGACGGATGGCATCGTCCAGGGCGAGGAAGCCCCTTGGCCGCTCGTCCGGTGGAAATCGGCGGGCCATCTTCCGGTCGTGGCGGGTCGGCTGATATGCGGAGGCCGCATTTAACTGTCCGGCGTTCCGCGCTATGGAACTCGTCCCGAGCGACGCGATCCAGAATCGCGCGCTCGGGAGACTTCGATCTCCGCCGTTTCACCCGCCGGCCAGCGCTGCCGACCGATTCGCTCCGCGGGAACGACACAGGCCTCCTCGCAGATGGATTCCACCGCCGACCCCATGTCCGAACCCCTCGATCAAACCGCCGACGCCCTCCTGTTCGACATGGACGGCACCATCCTCACCTCGCTCAAGGCGGCCGAACGCGTCTGGGGCGCTTGGGCGGCCCGCCAGGGCCTGGATGTCGAGGCGTTCCTGCCGACCATGCATGGCGCCCGGGCCGTCGACACCATCCGCAAGCTCGGCCTGCCGGGCGTCGATCCGCAGGTCGAAGCCGAGGCCATCACCGAGGCCGAGATGCACGACGTGGAGGGCATCGAGGCGATTGCCGGCGCGGCGGATTTTCTGGCAGGCCTGCCCATCGGCCGCTGGACGATCGTGACATCCTCACCGCGCCGCCTCGCCGTTCGAAGGCTCGGCGCGGCCGGGCTGCCCGTGCCGAACCGGATGATCACCGCCGATGACATCACCCGAGGCAAGCCCGCCCCGGATTGCTATCTCCGCGGCGCCGAAATGCTCGGTGTCGCGGCCGACCACTGCCTGATCTTCGAGGACGCGCCGGCCGGCATCGCGGCGGCCGAGGCCGCCCATGCCAAGGTCGCCGTCATCACCGCGACGTTCCATCATCCGGTGGAGACGTCGCATCCGACCTTGCGCGACTATAGCGGGCTGAAGAGCGAGGTTCTGGCCGACGGCCGGCTGCGGGTCTTCGCATCGGACTGATAACGACCGCGACAGGGGGCCGCCGCACCATGATGGCGGCGCCCACCGCGATCATGGCCATGCCGGCGCCCTCCTGTAGCGAAAGGCTATCGCCGAAGAACAGCACGGACCAGACCGCGGCGAAAATCAGATAGGCGTTGTCGAACACTCCGACGACGGGCGAAGGCGTCAGCCGGTAAGCCTGGGCGACGGCAATCGCGATGACGGAGAGGAGAACGCCGAGGAGCCCCACCAGGAGCCAATCGCGCAAGAGCAGCGAGGGCCATACGGCAAGGACGAAGCGATCGCCGTTCGCCGGCCCGAATACGGCGAGCCCGGTAATGCCGGCGGCTCCCGCCAGCGCCAAAGCGATATTGAGGGTGAACGCCATGGCGGCCGCGTCTTCCTCCTTGCAGCGACTCCAGGTGATGATCGCAGCCGCGGCGTAGAAGAACGCCGCCGCCAGAGGCAGGACGATCACGGCAGAGAGGGAAGCGGCCCAAGGATCGACCACCAGCATCACGCCAACCAGCGCCGACAGGATGGCGATCCAGCCGAACACGCCGATACGCTCGCCGAGAAAGACTCGCGACAGCAGCGCCATCCAGACCGGCGCGGTATAGTAGCAGGCCGCAGCCAGGGCGAGGGACATCGACGGCAGCGCGGCGTAATAGCAGCCCCACATCGCCGTCAGGCAGAGGCTGCGCGCCCATACCCACAGTGGTCGTTTCAGCCCCAAGCGCGGATGCCCCGCCCCCCGAACGAGGACGATCGCGCCCGGGATCAGGACGACCGCGAAGGCCGAGCGCAAGAACACGATCTGCGCCAGTCCGAGCCGATCGCCTGCGCTCTTTACGAGAGCGTCGGAGAGCGAGAGCAGAAAAACCGCCAGCACGATCGAGGCGATGCCTCGTGCATGGTCGCCGAACCGGCAGTAGCGATCAAATTTCCATTCCATGAAGACTTGGAAATCAGATCGCAATCCCCTCATAAAATGAGAAATTGCCGTCCATGCATGAGCTACAGGAATGAATTCGTTGTCCCGCTCCTTGCCGGCGCTTTCCCGACTTCGCCCTTTCGAGGCGGCGGCGCGGCTCGAGAGCTTCACGCTGGCTGCGGCGGAATTGGGGTTAACACAGACAGCGATCAGCAAGCAGATCGCCGCCCTGGAGGCGGAGCTCGACACGCCTTTGTTCGTGCGTCGCAACCGCGCCGTGTTTCTGACCGAGGAGGGCCGGCGGTTCGGCCGCATCGTCAGTTCGGCCTTGGCCGAGATCGCCGCCGAGGCGGCGGCGCTGCGTGGCGGTGCCGGACCAGGGGGGCTGGTTCTGCATTGCCAACTCTGCGAGGCGTTCTATTGGCTGATGCCGCGTCTGTCGCGGTTCCACGAGCGCCATCCCGACATCGAACTTCGCGTGATCAGCGCTCTTGCGCCACTGACGCAGGCCGCCGAGCCGTTCGACGTGGCGATTCAGACGACGGGACGGCCGTTCGGGTCCGCCCGCTTGGCGTTCACGGCTTCGGACGAAATCTTTCCGGTCTGCGCTCCGGGAGTGATCTCGCCCAAGCGGCTGCCGATCCCGCCGTCCGATCTGGGCGGTTTTCCTCTCCTGTCTCACCGCGTCGTGCCGCAGGATTGGCTGGACTGGCCCGA
Source organism: Consotaella aegiceratis (assembly GCF_036541425.1). Classification (NCBI taxonomy): domain Bacteria; kingdom Pseudomonadati; phylum Pseudomonadota; class Alphaproteobacteria; order Hyphomicrobiales; family Aurantimonadaceae; genus Consotaella; species Consotaella aegiceratis. The sequence goes on along the minus strand of NZ_JAZHFT010000003.1, from coordinate 262,057 downwards.
ATGGTTCGAGGCCATCGGGCTGGACGAAACACCGACGATCCGCCCGAGCTATTTCGACAGCTTCCCCCTAGTCCTGCAGGCGGCGGTCGCCGGCCAGGGCATTGCGCTGGGATGGCGACGCACCGTGGCCGGCCTGATCGGCGAGGGAAAGCTGATCCGTCCGTGTACCGAGACGGCCCTTCGCCCCACCGAACTTTCGGTCTTTCGCGGCATCCGGCGCGGCGGTCATCGCGAGACCGACGCGCTGCTTCGCTGGCTGCGCGACGAGATGGACGAGGAGACATGACGACAGCGATCGTACCGCCGTCGCCCCGCGCTGGCTCAAAGGGTCGTGCTGGTCAGGCGGCGGCCACGATCGCCGCGACGACATCTGCGACGTCGCCCTCGATCGGCACGATCGCCTGCTCGTCCAAAAACTTCTTTTCCATCCGGGTCAGTTCGCCGGACAGCAGCGCGTAATGCGGACCGCCGGAGCGCTTCATGATCTGGCGGGCAAACGTCCTCAGCATCTGGTCGTCGAAGCGGCAGCCGAGGAACAGGAAGCCCCTGCCCTGCCGGCGCGACTTCACCTCGTCAGGAATTGGCGACTGGATGTCGATCTCTGTCAGAACCTCGACATAGTCGCTGTCCGACATCAGGAAACCGTAGTCCTTCTTGGCCAGTCCGTGCGGCTTGTAGACGAGCGAACGCCAGGCCGGATCGGGCCCCGCCTCGCACAGCGCGCCGGAAGCGTCGTAGGTGCGCGTCCAGATCTCGGCCCATTGGCCGTTGCGGGTGACGCCCTGGACCCAGCCCCAATCGGCCGGCCCGGTGCGGTAGGCGTCGATGAGCCCGTCATCGTACCAGACGTCGACCACCAGCGGCGGGCGCACCGAGGCGATCCACTCGTGGACGGGATTGCCACGCACGCCACTTGCAAAGGCCTTTTCGACGATGGCGTTGAGCGTCCCGCGAAAGCGGCGGCTTTCGACGAACTGCGCCACCGACCAGAGATTGCCGGAAGCCCGGCGCGGCGCGCGGACCTGCGCCTCGATGACGGCGGCGAGTGCCGTGGGCGAGGTCGGCACCTCCGACTGGCCGAGTGCGGCGACCCCGGCTCCGAGATAGGGGACGAGCGTGCCGGCACGCACCGCATCGAGGCATTGGTCCAGACGGGCAGACGGCGCCATGGCCGTCAATCCTCGCCGGCGCGGCGCCGCGCCTCGACCGTGATCGGCAGGCGGGGCGACGCCTCCATCGCCGGTAACTCCAGCACCCAGCCATTGGCGAGCCTGGCCCAGCCACCCCAGAGGTCCGGATTTTCGGTCTCGACGATCAGTTCCTCCAGGTCCTTCTTGGCCACATAGGCCTGAAAGCCCTTCGGCGTCTCGCTGATGATCACCTTCATGCCGTCCTCTCCTGGCTGGGCTCGGCCACGAGCTCTCTGGCCCGCATCCCGACGATCGAGCGGCGATCGACGAACTCGACCGCGTAGATGTAGAACTGCTGCAGAAAGACGCCGATGTCGCGCACATAGCCGACGTCCCCCTTCTTCACGACGATCTCGCCGATCTCGCGGCCGGCCATGGTACCGTCGTTCTTGATATGCTTGGTAGAGCGCACCTTGTCGCCCGGCATGAAGATCGGCGGCTTGTAGACTTCGATTTCGCGATCATCCGTCGACATGGGCGGCCTCCAGCTCGATCAGGCGCTTGCGCGCGGTTTCGGCGATCAGCGGTTCCGGATCGCCCATCAGCCTCAGGAGAAGATCGTCCTTGGCGCGCTCGGCCACCACGTGGCGCACGCGCATGTCTTCGTCGGAGACCATCAGCGCGAGCCGGCTGAGCGGCAGGCGTTCGGCCACCGTGCGGCGCACCAGGGGATCGGCGTCGGTCGCCAGCGCCTCCAGCCAGGCCAGCGGCACTCGGCGCGCGACGACCTTGCGCACCTCGGCGTCCGCATCACCGCTCAGCACCGGCAGCATACCCGGTTCGGCCCGGCGCGCCGCGACCACCCGCACGAACGGATCCGGGTCCTCGAACAGGAGATGCTGATCGGACGGCTCCAATCGGTAGGCGACCGCCGTGCGCACGCCGCGATCGGGGTCCTTGAGGCGCCGGCGCGCCTGCACCGCCGGCAGGCGCATGATGGCGATGGCCCGGACCTCCGGGTCGGGATCGTCGAGCAGCGGCGGCAGCCGGAAGACGGTCGCGCGACGCGCCGCCAGAGCCCTCACCTCGAAATTCGGATGGGTCAGGCATTGATCGGCCAGGTCCGGATTGAGCAGAAGAAAGCGCTCCACCCGCTTGGAATAGCGCTCGTCGGCGCAGGCCCAGCCGAGCCCGCACTTGCCCGCCTCGCCGCGCGCCTTGAACTGGCACTGGCCGCAGTCGAGCGCCTTGCCTTGCCAGTCGATCGGTTCAGGTCCGTCGGACATTCGACACTCTAGGCTGGTACGCAGGTCCCCGGTGAAGGGCAGACCTCGGCGCATTGCGGATCGTCGAACTGCCCCTCGCATTCGGTGCATTTCGCCGGATCGACGGCGTAAATGCCCTTCTTCATCTTGATCGCGCCGTTCGGGCACTCGAACTCGCAGGCACCGCAAACGGTGCAGCTTTCGACGACGATGGTCATGGCCATGATCGGTCTCCCGTCTTCAAAAGGGCGGTGTCAGGCAATAGCGGCCCGCTCGATCGCCGGAGCGTTGAGCCGGCGATAGAAAGCGGAAACCGAGGTCTCGATGTAGTCATGGGCGTAGTCGGCGATCGCGGTGATTCCCGCGGCCTCCAAGGTCTCGCGCGGACAGTCGCCGATCTTGGCGCAGAGGATCGCCGAGACGCCCTCCAGCGTCCGGATCACCACGTCGAGGCGATCGTCTTCTCCGACGCCGCCGACGCAGTAATTGTCGGCGCGGCGGTGGGTGATGAAGCGCACGCCCTTGGCGTCCACCTCGTAGATCTGAAATTCCTTGGCATGGCCGAAGTGCTGGTTGATGCGCCCGCCGCCCTTGGTGCAGACCGCGACCAGCATGGGCGACGTGTCTTCGGCCACCGTCTCGCCGGTCTCGGCAACGGCTTCGGCCGCCGCCGCGCGCCGGTCCTCGCGCTCGGAAGCCACCCATTCGCGATAGGCATCCCGCTTCGACGGATCGTAGCTGACCGTCTCGGGCACCTGGTCCATGGTGAACTCCTGGCCGCGATCCTCGCCCAGCAGGCCGACCGCATCGGCGCGGCACTGGCGGCAATGGCGCATCAGATTGGCGCCGCCGCCGCAGGCATCCTGCAGAGCCCGCAATTCCTTGGCCGTCGGGCCGCGCTGGCCGTTGAGGCCGAAGACGGTGCCGTGCTCGGGCGCCGAGATCAGCGGCATGATGTTGTGCAGGAAGGCGCCCTTCTCCTTGACCACCTTGTTCACTTCCAGGAGGTGCTGGTCGTTGATGCCCGGGATCATCACCGAATTGACCTTGACCAGAACATCCCGCGCGACGAGCAGATCGAGGCTCTCCATCTGCCGCTCGTAGAGGATGGTCGACGCTTCGATGCCGGTGCGGCGTTTTCCCTTCCAGAAGATCCACGGATAGATCGCCGTGCCGATCTCGGGGTCGACCATGTTGATGGTAAGCGTCACATGGTCGATCGCCATCTCGGCGATCTCGTCGACATAGTCGGGCAGCGCCAGGCCATTGGACGACAGGCACAGCTTGATGTCGGGCAGCTGCTTCTGCACCAGTTCGAAAGTCGCCTTGGTCTTTCGCCAGTCATAGACGGCGTCGCCCGGCCCTGCGATGCCCAAGACGGAAAGCTGCGGCACCTCGTTGGCGACCGCGATCACCTTGCGGGCCGCCTCTTCCGGGCTCAAACGCTCGGACACGACGCCCGGCCGGCTTTCGTTGGCGCAATCGTACTTGCGATTGCAGTAGTTGCATTGGATGTTGCAGGCGGGCGCGACGGCCACGTGCATGCGCGCGAAATAGTGATGCGCCTCCTCCGAATAGCAGGGATGGTCCTTCACCTTGGCCCAGATGTGCGCCGGCATGTCGGCGGGGCCGGCGGACGAGCCGCAGGAGGAGGACGAGCAGCCGCTCTTCGGGGCGTTTCCCTGCGACAGGCTTTGGGCCAGCGCGTCGCGCGAGCCGATCTTCAGTCCATCGAGGGCAATGACGGTGGCGTTCATCGGCCTGGCAACCTCTCCTGGATGACGGTTCGCACAAGGTCATGCAGGAGCCGTGCCAAACGTACGAACCAAAGCAATATCAAGGCATTGGGATTATCCGGTGCGCCAACTCCCTGTCGCACCTCCGACATCGGGTCTCAAATGCGACATGGATCGTCCGGCGCATCGGGTGGGACGTCCTTGCCGGGTGCCGGCCGGAAAGGTCCGTCCGATTTCAGCCGGCACCTCGAACTTTAACCTGCGCTATTCTTGACTTCCCCGATCAGCTTTCGGTAACTGGACATCCATCCAACCGAAGACCGGGCCGCTATGCTGGCGCCATTTCTCATCATGCTCCGCGAGGGCATCGAAGCCGCCCTGATCACCGGTATCGTCGCCACCTACCTGCGCCAGACGGGTCGCGGCGCCTTCATGCCCGCCGTCTGGGTCGGCGTGCTTCTGGCGATCGCGCTGTCCCTGTTCGTCGGCGCCGGCCTTCAGGTTGTCAGTGCCGAATTTCCGCAGAAGGCGCAGGAATTCTTCGAGGCGATCGTCGGACTGGTTGCCGTCTGCGTGCTCGTCTCCATGGTGTTCTGGATGCGCAAGGCCTCGCGCTCCATCAAGACCGAGTTGCACGACTCCATCGACGCCGCCTTCTCGGGCTCGTCCGGCGGCACCTGGGCGCTGATCGGCATGGTGTTTTTCGCCGTGGCGCGCGAAGGCCTGGAATCGATCTTCTTCCTGCTGGCGATCTTCCAGCAGAGCCAGGGCCCGGCCGCGCCACTCGGCGCCTTGGCCGGCATCCTCGTCGCCGCCGTGATCGGACTGGCCATCTATGGCGGCGGCGTGCGCATCGACCTCAAGCGCTTCTTCCGCTGGACCGGCGCCTTCATCCTCATCGTCGCAGCCGGCATTCTGGCGAGCGCGGTGCGCAACCTGCACGAGGCGGGCGTGTGGAACGGGCTGCAGGAGCGGGCGTACGACCTTTCCGGCGTGCTTTCGGTCGACAGTCCGCTGGGCACGGTGCTTTCCGGCATCTTCAACTATCAGGACGCGCCGACCGTCGGCGAGGCGATCGTCTATGTCGTCTTCCTCGCGGTGTCCCTGTTCCTCTTCTTCCGGCCGGAAAACCGCTCGTCGCAGGCGCCCTCCCCCACCATGGAGCAGACCAATGCCGGCGCCTGACCGCAAGACGCATGCGCCGTCGCGGCGCTGGCTGATGGCTGGCGTCGTGGGCGCTGCGGTGCTGGTCGTGGCCGGCGGCGCCGCCTTCTACTATGCCTCGCTGCACAGCGACAACGGCAAGAGCGCCGGCGATGTCGAGGTCGCCGTCACCGCCAGCGCCTGCGAACCGAACGAGTTGACGGTGCCGGCCGGCAAGCGAAGCTTCGAGATCGTCAACCGCTCCGACCGTCCCGTCGAGTGGGAAATCATCGACGGCGTCATGGTGGTGGCCGAGCGCGAGAACATCGCACCGGGCTTCCGTCAGACCGTTTCGGCGCGCCTCGTGCCCGGCGAATACGAAATCACCTGCGGGCTTCTCTCCAATCCGCGCGGCGTCCTGCGGGTGACGCCGTCCGGCGAGGCCGATCAGGCGCAAGGACAGCAGCCGACGTTGCGCGCCTATCTCGGGCCGCTGGCCGAATACAAGGTCTTCCTGGCGATGCAGGGCTCGGCCATGGTCAAGGATGCCGAAAAGCTCGCCGAGGCCATAAAAGCGGGCGATCTCGACAAGGCCCGGTCGCTCTATGAACCGGCCCGTCTGCCCTACAAGCGCGTGGAACCTATCGCGGTCCGCTTCGCCGACCTGCAACACCGGATCGACCCGGTGGCCGACTATCTGGAGGGCCGCGAAGCGGACCCGGCCTTCACCGGCTATCACCGGCTGGAATACGGCCTGTTCTCCCAGCAGAGCCTCGCCGGACTGGAACCTATTGCCAGCGGGCTGATCGACGATCTCACCGCGCTGAAGGATCGGCTTCGTGGCCAGAAGCTCAGGCCATCCCTTCTGATCGACAGCGCCGCAGGCATGGCCCGGCAGCTCGGCGAGGGGCGGCTTGAACAAGGCGAGGAGCGCTATGCCGGCACCGACCTCGCCGGCGTCGAAGCCAATCTCGCCGGCATCCGCAAGATCGTCGACCTACTCGTGCCGGTCGTCGAACCCGCGTCGCCCGACGCCGCGAAAGCCGTTCAAGCCAAGCTCACCGGCGTCGAGGCCCTTTTGGCCAAGGAAAAGAGCGGCAGCGGCTTTGCCCCTTACGACCAGGTCAGCCAGACCGACCGGGACGCCCTGATCCGCGCGTTCCAGGAACTGGCCGATGCTCTCGACACGCTCTCGCCAGCCATCGGGATCGGTGAATCATGACGGACTCGCAAGCCAAAACCCTGCGTGACAAGCTTTCGGCCAGCCGACGACAGGTCCTGTTCGGCCTCGGAGCGGCCGCCGGCGGCGGCATCGCTCTCGGCTTCGACCCGGCCCGTGCCGAGGGCGATGCCGGCTTGGCCAAGACCGGCGAGAAGCAGGTCGCCGACGCCCCGACGGGCAAGGAGGAGCAGAGCGACCGGCAGCCGTTCTACGGCAAGCATCAGTCCGGCATCGTCAATCCTCGTCCGGCCCACGGCATGCTGGCTTCCTTCGACGTGGTGGCGCGATCGCCGGAGGATCTCGAGCAAATGCTCCGGGCATTGACCTCGCGCATCGCCTTTCTCATGCGGGGTGGTCCGACGCCGGAGCGCGATCCCCGGCTGCCGCCACCCGATTCGGGCCTGCTCGGCCCGACGATCGAGCCCGATAATCTCACGGTGACGGTGGCGCTTGGCGCCTCGCTGTTCGAAAATCGCCCCTGGCTCGAACCGCACAAGCCGAAGCGGCTCATCCGCATGGTCGAGTTCCCCAACGACGCACTGCAAAGCGAGCTGTGCCACGGCGATCTCAGCCTTCAGTTCTGCGCGAACCTGCAGGACACCAACATCCATGCCCTGCGCGACATCGTGAAGAACCTGTCGTCCTTCATGGTGATGCGTTGGATGCAGGAAGGCTCCGTTCCGGTGATGGCGCCGAAGCACGACGGCACGACGGAAAGCGCCCGCAACTTCCTCGGCTTCCGCGACGGCTCGGCCAATCCCGATTCGACGGACGGGCAGATGATGGAGCGGATCGTCTGGGTCGGGGAAAACGACGACGAGCCGGAATGGGCGAAGGGCGGCACCTACCAGGCCGTGCGCATCATCCGCAACTTCGTCGAGCGCTGGGACCGCACGCCGCTGCGCGAACAGGAGCAGATTTTCGGCCGCGAGAAGGACAGCGGCGCGCCGCTGGATGACGGCAGGACCGAGCAGGACGTGCCGAACTATGCCAGAGACCCGGACGGCGTTTTGACGCCGCTCGATTCCCACATCCGGCTCGCCAATCCGCGCACCGAGCTGACGGAGGAGAACATCATTCTCCGCCGCCCCTTCAACTATTCCAACGGCGTGACGCGATCCGGCCAGCTCGACCAGGGACTTCTGTTCATCGCCTATCAGGCCGATCTGGAGAAGGGCTTCATCACGGTTCAGAGCCGGCTCGATGGAGAGCCACTGGAGGAATACATCCAGCCGATCGGCGGCGGCTATTTCTACGTGCTGCCCGGCGCTCACGATCAGGACGACTATCTCGGCCGCACGCTCCTCGAAGCGGCGGCCAACCTCTCGCCAACCCAGTCATGACCAGCAGAAAAGGAAACTGACCATGACCCTGAAGACGTTGCTCGCCGCCAGCGCCCTGGCCGTCTCCGCCAGCACCAGTGCCATGGCGGCCGCCGACGCCACGCTCGACCTGGTCGAGCCGATCGCCGACTACAAGATCTACGTCTCCGAAAAGACCGACGAATTGGTCGAGGACACCCAGGACTTCGTCGACGCCATCAAGGCGGGCGACATCGAAAAGGCCAAGGAGCTCTACGCGCCGACCCGCATGAGCTACGAGGCGATCGAACCCATCGCCGAGCTCTTCAGCGACCTCGACGTGTCGATCGATGCCCGCGCCGACGACTACGAGAAGGGCGAAGAGGACCCGACCTTCACGGGCTTCCACCGCATCGAATACGTCCTGTGGGAGCAAGGCTCCACCGAAGGGCTCGATTCCTTCGCCGACAAGCTGATGGAAGACGTCAACGATCTGGATCAGCGCATCGCCGACCTCACCTTTCCGCCCGAGACCGTCGTCGGTGGTGCGGCAGCGCTGATGGAAGAGGTCGCCGCCACCAAGATTTCCGGCGAGGAAGACCGTTACAGCCACACCGATCTTTGGGACTTTCAGGGGAATTTCGAGGGTTCGGAGAAGATCTTCGAGCTCGTCCGGCCGCTCATCGAGTCGGATGATCCGGAGTTCGTCGAAACCGTTGCGGGCAATTTCGACGACGTCGAGGAGACGCTGTCGAAGTACAAGACCGACGACGGTTACGAGACCTACGACAAGCTGACGGACGAGGACCGCACGCTTCTGTCGGCCCGCGTCAACACGCTGGCCGAGGATCTCTCCACGCTGCGCGGCAAGCTCGGCCTCGACTAAGACGATCGGCGGACGGCATCGCCGCGAAACCGAAAGCCGGGCGCGGGCCTGCGGGTCTCGCGCTTGGCATTGCGGGATGCGGCTCCGGATGGCCCGTTCAGAACTTCACGACGTCGATGCCGTGCTTCTTCAACGCGTAGCCGATCTGACGCGGCGTCATGCCGAGCAGCCGGGCCGCTTTGGCCTGCACCCACCCCGAGCGCTCCATCGCCTCCACCAGCTCATCGCGCTGGCTGCGGCCTGAACCGTTGAGGTGGGCGCCGGTGTCGCGGTCGGGCGATGCCGGCGCAGGCGGCGCGATCGACACCGGAATTGCCGGACGCGAGACGACCGGCGGCCGCGGCGGATCGATCCGCGTGGGCTGTGGCGAGTTGAACACCGGCAGGTGCATGCGGCCGCCGTGCGCCAATCCCCCGACCGGGGCCTCGCCGCCAGACTGCAGCCGCCAGAGCTGTGGCGAAAGACAGGCGTCCTGCTGGCACGCCATGTCGAGTTCCTCGATCACTGGGCCGCTGGTCAACGCCGCGGCGCGGTTCACACAGTTTTCGAGTTCGCGCACATTGCCCGGGAAGGAGCACGCCTGGAGCAGTTGCAAGACCCTTGGGCTGAATCGGAGACGGGTGCCGTTCTCCTGATTGAAGCGGCCCAGGAACGCTTCGGACAAACGCGGGATGTCGTCGCGGCGATCGCGAAGCGGCGGCAGGATGATTGGAACGACGCAGATCCGGAAATAGAGGTCGGCCCGGAACTGGCCCGCGGCCACCGCCGCTTCCAGATCGCGGTTCGTGGCGGCGATCAGCCGCACGTCCACCTTGACCGTCTTGGTGCCGCCGACGCGTTCGAATTCACCCTCCTGCAGAGCACGCAGGAGCTTGGCCTGGAAGGACGCCGAGATCTCGCCGATCTCATCGAGAAACAGCGTCCCGCCGTCCGCCAGCTCGAACCGGCCCTTCTTCTGCGCCATCGCGCCGGTGAACGAGCCCTTTTCGTGGCCGAACAGCTCCGATTCCAGCAAGGTTTCGCTCAGCGCGGCGCAGTTCAGCTTGATGAAGGGCTTGTCGGCGCGATCGCTGAGCTGATGGATGGCCCGTGCGAACAGCTCCTTGCCGGTGCCGCTCTCGCCCCGCAGGAGCACTGTGGCGCGTGTCGGCGCGACCTTGCGGATGCGCTCGTAGACCGCGCGAATGCCCATGCTCTCGCCGATGATGTCGCCCGCCGGGGCCTCGGCCACTCCGCCTTCGTCCTTGTAGGTCCGGTAATCCTTGAGCGCCTTGGCCGCCTCGCTGGCCTCCGCCATCAGCCGTTCACGGTCGCGCGCCACGATCCGGCGAAAGCGCAGCGACTGCGCCATCAGGCTCGCGACCATCTTGATCAGCCGCAGATCCTGATTGATCTCCCAGGGCTCGTCGTCCTCGAGCGTTCGATAGGCGACGATGACGCCCATCACCGCCGGCGAGGGATCGCGATCGAGGATCGGCGCGGCGATCAGCGTGACCGGTCCGCTCGCGCCGAAGTCGGGAGGGACGGCATCGGCGCCGAGCTCAGCCTGGACGTTCTGGATGACCGTGGCGATCCCGGTGCCCAGCACCGTGCGCACCACCGCCGGCGGAATGGCGCCGCAGGATGCGGGCTCGGCGTCGTCGGTGTGCGTGGTCGCGGCGATGACATACGGATTGACCTTGGTGTCGGCCAACGGATGATCCGGATCGACAAGCAACGCCACCGCACCGCGGCGCAGTCCCATGAACGAGGACAGGACACGCAGGACGGGAGAGAACATCTTGCCGGCCTCGACCGGACCGGCAAGAATCTTGCCGACTTCGTAAAGCACGTCGAGTGAGCGATGCTCATGCTCTTGCACATGGCTGTTGGGCTGCCGGATGCGCGAGATCGTTTCCACCATCGATACCCTCGATGTGAACGTGAACGCGGCTCCTCCCCACAACCAAGAAAGCACTTGCCGGGTCTCAAGGCAACCAACCAACTTGATGAAAGTTTAGGCACTTGCGGTGTACGCAAAGCCCCTTTGCCTCAATGCCGGTCCGGCTTGTGGAGCGGAGCGGCCGCCGCACGCCGATCCCCGGCATGGCTGCGCGGTGCATCGGAGGCGGCGCCGACCGGCCAGTCGGCGGTGCGCCGGCTGAGGGCCAGGAGGTCGTGCACCTGGCCGGTGATCTGGCGTCGCACCTGCCGATCCAGCTTGTTCATCCATGCGTCGGGGATGGCGTCGACGCCGTAGGTGGCGCCGGCGAGCATGCCGACGAGCGCGCCCGTGGTGTCGGCATCGCCGCCCTGGTTCACGGTCTCGACCAGGCAATCGCGGAAATTGTCCGTCGCGAAATAGTAGTGCAGCACCGTCTGCACCGTATCGACCACGAAAGCCGAGCTCAGCCCGCGATAGGGCTGATAGCGAAAGGCGTCGCGACGGGCGACCATGGCGTCCGCCTCGCGCCGGGCGTCGTCCTTGCCGCCGCCAGCAATCAGCAGGCGAACCATGTGGCCGAGGCCGATCGTGGCGATGTCGGACAAGGGATGGTTATGGGTGGTGTGCGCCTGATCGCGCGACCAAGCCTCCATCAGCGGCGGATTGAACAGGGATGCGAGCACGACCGGCAGGTTGCGCATCAATGCGCCGTTGCCCGCGTCGCCCTCGTTGAACGGGGTCGCCGTCGTGCCGTGCACGATGAAGCGCTGGATGCCGCGCCGACAGGTGTTACCGACGTCGACCGGCCGGCTCCGCAGCCAGGCAGCAAAGGCATTGCACACCGCTTCGGCCGAAAGGCCGCTGCGCGTCACCAGCGAATCGCCCAGCACCAAGCTCATCTCGGTGTCGTCGGTGACCTGACCGGGTTTCAGGCGCAGCCAACCGCCGCCGACCATCTTGGTATGAAGCTTGTGCTGCGCCCGAATCTCGCTCGGCGTCAGGAACTCCACCGTGGCGCCGAGGGCATCGCCGACGGCCAAGCCGAAATAGGCGCCGAAGGCGCGATCACGAATCGTCGTGTCGATGCTCTGGGCCATGGGCCGAGCTCCCGTCCGCTACGAGCAAGCCTCGCGACTTATTTGTTCCTCGACCGCCTAAAATGCCAAGCTGGCATGAAGCCGCAGGTGGCGGATTTTATTCTAGAAATAGCTGGCGTTGACGCGGTAGTCGCCACCGATCGCCAAATACTCGCCCTCGCCTTTCAGCGCGTGTCTAGGCAGCAGATCATTAAAGAACAGCAATTTTGCGACCGGGACGTGTGCCTCCAGGATGGTATCGCCGAAACAGCCCGCGATTTCGCGATCTCCGGTAAAGCTGATCAGGTTGTTGAGCCTCAGCACGACGGTCCGCCGATCCAGCCTTTCCACGATCTGGTGTTCATCGAAATCGTTGACGCCGCGATAGAGCGTCAGGTGCTGCGCATCGCCGCAGTGCCACGCGGGCAGGCACCACTGGCAGTATTCATAGAGCAGATCGAGCTGCGCGTGAATGGCGTTGTTGTGGAAGCGGCTCGTCATTTTCTCTTCGACATAGGCGCTCCAGGCAGCCCCGCCGACGCGGTCGAGCGGCGCCTTGTGATAGGTCGGAAACAAGCCGAACCGGCTTTCCACCCAGCCCTTCAGCACCGCGCCTTCCGGCCCGTTGCTGTCGTAGCCCCAGCCTTTGAGAAGCCGCAGATAGCTCGAGCGAAAACGGCGCGGCCCGGCGACCTGCCGACGCTCGTGCTGTTCGGGATCGAGACCGAACAAGGCGCCCATGTAGCAATCGAAGGCCTCGGCCGCCTCTCCCGCGCTGGTGGCGTCGGCCAGCATCTCGAACAGGCTGGGATTGAACTCCTTCACCCCGGCGATACGCAGTCGCTGCGGCCGGTCGTTGAAATCCACCGAAGCCAGGAGATCGGTGGACAGGCCGACGAGGTTGGTCCCGTGCCCCCGTACGTTGCGGACGGTTCGAGCCCGGTCGATCGGCCCCTCGCGCGTTTCTCGGTCGCGCACCTCCTCCACCAACTCGTCCACTGCCGTCCCCTCGGTCCACCCGATTCAATGAGCCTGACAGATGGGCCCGATGCAACCCCGGCCTCGCAACTTACGCCGAATTTTCGGCTTTGCGCGAAGTGTGACAGTCGAAGGATTGGCCTATCATTGCGATGACGACTCCCCAAGAAGAGGCTATGTCGACCAGGGCGGACCATCACCTCGCGTTGAGGATGAGAGCATAAGCGTGTTTGCGCGCCTGACTGCGATCAACTACACGATGTGAAGAACTTCGCAGGATTGCGATCCGCCGGGGAGAGGCGAAGAGGCATGCCCATGTCCGATGCTGAGATGACGTCCAAGATCGTTCCCATCATCATGGCCGGAGGGGCCGGCTCGCGGCTTTGGCCGGTGTCGCGCGCCTCGATGCCGAAGCAATTCATCACCTTGCTGGACGATTTTCTGTCGCCGTTCCAGGCGACGGTCCGGCGTGTCACCGGCGAGGACTTCGCGCCCCCCATCGTCATCACCAACAACGACTTTCGCTTCATTTGCGCCGAGCAGCTGGCCGAGCTCGGGATCGAGGCCGAGATCGTCCTGGAGCCCGAACGGCGCGACAGCGCCGCCGCGGTGGCCGTCGGCGCGCTGATGGCCGAGCGGCTGACGCCGGGCGCCCTCTGTCTGGTGCTCGCCTCCGACCACGTCATCAAGGACGAGGACGGGTTCCTGGACGCGATCCGCGCGACGTCACGAGCGGCGGCGGAAGGCCGGATCATGACCATCGGCATTACCCCGGACGGTCCGTCGACGGCCTACGGCTACATCCAGATGGGCGCCCAGGAGCTCAGCAACGGCGCCCGCGTTCTCGAACGCTTCGTCGAAAAGCCCGATGCGGCGACGGCCGAGCGCTACATCGCCGAGGGCTATGTCTGGAACAGCGGCAATTTCGCCTTTCCCTCCTCCGTCATGATCGACGAACTGGCCCGTTACGCGCCCGAGGTGCTGGAGGCCTCGCGCGCCGCCATCGACAAGGCGCAGCGCGATCTCGACTTCATCCGGCTCGATCCGGCGGCCTTCGCCCACTCGCCGAAGATCTCGATCGACTACGCGGTGATGGAGCGCACCAAGCTTGCCGGCGTGCTGGAAGCCGAATTCGGCTGGTCCGACATCGGCTCGTGGGATTCGCTGCACGCCATCCGCGACAAGGATGCCGCGGGCAACGTGCTGAAAGGCGACGTCATCGCCTTCGACACCACCAACAGCCTCGTCCAGAGCGACGAGATCCTGACGACCGTGCTGGGGCTCGACGGGGTCGTCGTGGTCACCACCCAGGACGCCGTGCTGGTGGCGTCCAAGAGCCGAACCGCCGACGTCAAGCGGCTGGTGGCCAAGCTCGAGGCCGAGGACCGCAAGCAGGCCACCGAGCATCTGCGCATCCACCGTCCGTGGGGCTGGTATCAGCGCATCGACATCGGCCCGCGCTTCCAGGTCAAGCACATCAGCGTCAAGCCCGGCGGAACGCTCAGCCTGCAGCGCCACCACCACCGCGCCGAGCACTGGGTGGTCGTCCACGGCACCGCCGAGGTGACGATCGACGACACGATCGCGTTCTACCATGAGAACGAGGCGGCCTATCTGCCGATCGGCTGCGTCCACCGGCTGCGCAACCCGGGCAAGATCGACCTCAAACTGATCGAGGTCCAGGTCGGCAGCTACACCGGCGAAGACGACATCGTGCGGATCGAAGACATCTACGCCCGCGTGGCTCCGGCATAGGACGAGGTCGGGCCCGACGCGGCAATGCGCGCCGGGCTGGACGCTCAGCCGACCGAACGCGCGGCTGGGCGCGGCAGACTTTGGTCGTCGCGGCCAAGCGGACGCAGGGCATGTCCGTTCGCGTCGAAAAGACGAAGCGCGTCGGGCTCGGCGCTCAGCGCCACCGTCGTGTCGCGTTCCAGCTTGACCTCGCCTTGAAGCTTGGCGACGAGCGGCTCCTCGCCGCGGCCGATATCGACATAGACCAGCGTCACCTCGCCCAGCGATTCGACCAGTGTCACGGTGCCGGAGAAGAGCGCAGGGCCGCGATCGACCAGATGGAGATTTTCCGGACGTACGCCCAGATGTCCCGCCTGTCTCGCGCCCGAGGAGATCGAGATCGGCAGCACCACCCGGTTGCCGCCCTCCGGCTCGACGACGGTCTCCGCCCCGGTCGGCTCGATCTTCGCCGGCAGGATGTTCATCGACGGCGAGCCGATGAACTGCGCGACGAACAGGTTGTCCGGATCGTTGTAGAGCTCCATCGGCGTGCCGACCTGCTCGACATGCCCCTTGTTGAGGACGACGATCCGGTCCGCCAGCGTCATCGCCTCGACCTGGTCGTGCGTGACGTAGATCATCGTCGTATCGCTCATCCGCTCGTGCAGGCGGGCGATCTCGATGCGGGTGGCGACGCGCAGGGCCGCGTCGAGATTGGACAGGGGCTCGTCGAACAGAAAGACCTTGGGATCACGAGTGATCGCCCGGCCGATAGCGACACGCTGGCGCTGGCCGCCCGACAGCGCCTTGGGCAATCGGTCGAGATAGGGCTCGATCTGCAGGATCGCCGCGGCCTGGCGCACGCGACGGTCGACTTCCTCCTTGGAGGCGCCGCGATCGAGCTTCAGGCCGAAGGCCATGTTCTCGTAGACCGTCATATGCGGATAGAGCGCATAGGACTGAAACACCATGGCGACGCCACGGGCCTTCGGCGTCAGCGAATTGACCACCTGGCCGTCGATCTGCAGGGTGCCACCGGTGATGTCCTCCAGCCCGGCGATGACGCGCAGCAGCGTGGACTTGCCGCAGCCCGACGGGCCGACGAACACGATGAACTCACCCGAACGGATATCGAGGTCGATGTCGTGCAACACGTCGACCGAGCCGAAAGACTTCTTGATCTTGGTCAGCTTCAGATGCGCCATGGTCGTCTCCTCATCCGGACTGCTCCTCCCAAAGCTTGCTATAGTTTGCCGATAAAGCCGTCATGGCCGGCGAGCTCGATCCGACCGGTCCCAAGCCGCCCCTGAAAGCCGTGCCCCGCGAGAGGGCTCGGCATGAGGTCGGACGGCAGCTCGAACACGGTCGGATCGGGATCGAGATTGAAAACGACGAGCAGCCGCTCTCCCTCGTGCTCGCGAACGAAGGCCAGGACGTCCGCGGACGATGGCAGGAAGGTTTGGCTGCCCTTGATCAGCGCCGGATGGGCGCTGCGAAACGCCAGCAGTTTGCGATAGGCGTGAAGCAGCGAATCGGGCGTTCTTTCCATCTGTTCGACGGCCCGCGGCAGGTGGCCCGCCGGGATCGGCAGCCACGGCCTGGCCGTGGAAAAACCGCCGTTTTCCAGCCCACCGTCCCAGACCATCGGCGTGCGACAGCCGTCGCGGCCCTTGACCTCGGGCCACAGATTGATGCCATGCGGATCGACCAAGTCCTCGTAAGCGATCTCGGCCTCCGTCAGGCCGAGCTCCTCGCCCTGGTAGAGACATACCGAGCCGCGCAGCGTGAGCAGCACGCCGGCGGCGAGCCGCAGGATGCGGTCGGCGTCCCCGCGCCCTTCCGCCCAGCGCGTCGCATGGCGCGTCACGTCGTGGTTGGAAAATGCCCAGCAGGCCCAGCCATCGGCCGCCGCCTCCTCGAAACGTTCGATCGGCCGCTTCAGGTCTTCCACCCGCGGCATGCGGCCCGACAGGAAGTCGAAGGCATAACACATGTGCAGCTTGTCGCCGCCACCCGTATAGGCGCCCATCAGTTCGGCGCCATGGATCCGCTCGCCGATCTCGCCGACCATGGCAGCCGGCGGATATTCGTCCAGCAGCGCGCGCAATTCGCGGAAAAAGACGAGGTTGTCCGGCCGGTTCTTGTCGTAGACGTGGTCCTGCCAGTTGTAGGCTTCGCTGCGCGGCGCCATGATCTCCGAACGCAGCTCCAGCGCCAACACCGGATTGTCGCGCAATTCCCTGTCATGAAAATAGAAGTTGGCGGTGTCGAGCCGGAAGCCGTCGACGCCTCGGTCCAGCCAGAAGCGGACGTCGTCGAGCAGCGCCTGGCGCACCTTCGGATTGTGGAAGTTGAGGTCCGGCTGGCTGGTCAGGAAGTTGTGCAGATAATATTGCTGGCGCCGCGAATCCCATTGCCAGCTGGTGCCGCCGAAGACCGACAGCCAGTTGTTGGGCGGCGTGCCGTCGTCCCTGGCGTCGGCCCAGACGTACCAATCGGCTCTCGGATTGTCGCGGCTCTGCCGGCTTTCGACGAACCAGGGATGACGGTCCGACGTGTGCGACAGCACCTGATCGATGATCACCTTGAGCCCCAGTCGATGAGCCTCCGCCACCAGCCCGTCGAAGTCGGCGAGCGTCCCGAAGATCGGATCGACGTCGCGGTAGTTCGAGATGTCGTAGCCGAAATCCTTCATGGGCGAGGTCATGAAGGGCGACAGCCAGATCGCATCGACGCCGAGCGAGGCGACGTAAGGCAGCCGCTGCCGGATGCCTTCCAGATCGCCGATCCCGTCGCCGTTCGAATCCTGGAACGAGCGCGGATAGATCTGATAGAGCGCCGCACCGCGCCACCAATCGCGGTCGACGGCTCTTTGGCTGGCGTGGGGGTTGGTGTTTTCGGCGATCGTATCCAATCAACTCTCCATTACGCGGCCGCCTCGAAGGCGGCATGATAGGTGATCTCGCCGGTCGCTGCCGGCGGCTCGATCACGAAGCGCTGCACGTTTCGAGTGGGCAGGCCCCGGTAGGTCAGAGCCGCGTCGCTTTCGAAACCCAATCGGCGATAGAAGGCGGGATCGCCGATCAGGACGCAGCCTTTCGCGCCGGCCCCGCGCAATCGGCGCAGGCCTTCCTCGACGAGCAGCGATCCGATGCCCTGATGCTGGACATCGGGCCGGACGGACAGCGGGCCGAGACCATACCAGCCCGCCTCCCCGCTTCCGACGAGCGCCGGGGAGAAGGCGACGTGGCCGACGATCTCGCCGTCCGCCTCCGGGCCGGAATCCACGGCGACGAGAGACAGCGTCATCGCGCCGGCTTCCCGCAGCCGATCGATGATCGCCGCCTCGGTCCCGTCGCTGTGCGGCGCGTCGCGAAACGCCGCGTCGGTGAGAGCGCGGATCGCCGCTGCGTCGGAAGCCGTCTCAGGCCGGATGCGGATCGCCCGGGTCACGCCTTATCCTTTGACGCCGCCGGCCGTCAGGCCGGAGATGATCTTGCGCTGGAAGATAAGAACCAGAACGATCAGGGGAACGGTCACGATCACCGAAGCCGCCATGATCACGCCCCAGGGGATCTCCTGTTCGGAGGCCCCCGACAGGAGCGCGATGGCGACCGGCACCGTGCGCGTGTCGTTGTTCGACACGAAGGTCAGCGCGAACAGGAACTCGTTCCATGCGGCGATGAAGGCGAGCAGCCCCGTCGTCACCAGCGCCGGCCACATCAGCGGCAGGAAGACCTTGAGCACGATGGTCAGGGGCGCGGCGCCGTCGACGATCGCCGCCTCCTCGATCTCCACCGGCAGGTCCCGCATAAAGGTGGTCAGCACCCACACGGTGAACGGCAGCGTGAAGATCATGTAGGCGAAGATCAGCGAGAACAGCGAATTGTAGAGCCCCGCTGCGCGGACCATCTCGAACAGGCCCGCCAGCACCGCGATCTGCGGAAACATCGACACGCCGAGGATGGTGAGCAGGAGCAGCGTGCGCCCGGCAAAGCGTATGCGCGACAGCGCATAGGCCGCCGTGACCGCCAGGAACAGCGAGATCACCACCACCGAGGTCGCAACGATCACCGAGTTCAGGACATTCAGCGGGAACACGCCCTGGGTCAGGAGATCGACGTAGTTCCTGATGTCCACGTGGGTGGGCAGATAGTCCACCCGGAAGAGCGCCGTGCCCGATTTGAAGCTCGTCAGCACCGCATAATAGAACGGGAAGATCGAGAACAGGACGATGAACGCCACCAGCAGATAGAAGCTGGTCTGCTTGACGATGGTAGGCATCAGCGGCCTCCCTCGAACTCGAGCCGCGCCGCCTTGATGTAGACCAGCGTGATCATCGCGATGACCAGGAAGAGCAGCGTCGAGGCTGCCGAACCATAGGCGAACTTGTCGAACTGGAAGAGGTTCTCCTGGGCGAACACCGACATGGATTTGGTCTTCGTGTTGTTCGGCGTCAGCACATAGATCAGATCGAAGACGCGCAACGCGTCGAGCGCCCGGAAGATCACCGCCACCAGGATGGCCGGGCGGATCAGCGGCAGCGTCACCTTCCAGAACACTTCGACCGGATGGATGCCGTCGATCTTGGCGGCCTCGTAGATGTCGCCCGGCACCATCTGCAGTCCGGCGAGGATCAGGAGCGCCATGAACGGCGTCGTCTTCCAGACGTCGACGAGGATGACGGCGGCCATCGCCGTATCGGGATTGGCGGTCCAGGCGATTGGGGCCGACAGCACGCCGATCGACATTAGCATGTCGTTGATGATGCCGAACTGATCGTTCAGCATCCAGGCCCACATCTTGGCCGACACGATGGTGGGAATCGCCCAGGGGATCAGCACCGCGGCGCGCACGAGGCCGCGACCGACGAAGTTTGCGTTGAGGACCAGAGCGAACACCAGCCCCAGGATGGTCTCGATGACGACCGAGATGACCGTATAATAGACGGTGTTCCAGACCGCATTCCACCAGTTCGGGTCGACGAGGAGCCCGAAGTACTCGCCGGTGCCGTCGCCATAGTCGACATATTCGAGATAGTTGCGGATGCCGACGAACTCCGCGCCGCCCAGATCGTCGAGACTGGCGTTGGTGAAGGAGAACCAGATCGTCTTGATCAGCGGCCAGCCCGCGACGATCGCCAGCACGACGATCATCGGCGTCAGGAACATCCAGGCGGAGCGCAGCCGCTGGCTGGAGAGCTGGGACCGAAGAGCAGCCGCCTGATCGGCCTCGAAAGACTCTTCGGTCGGCGGCGCGCCGAGATGAACGTTGGCCATATCTCCTCCCGCTAGGCTCGAAACTGATAAAACCGGAAAACCGCAAGCTCGGAGAGGCGCCTGAGCCTCCGCCGATCGTCCCGCCGGCGCCCCGTCATTCCCAAGCGCTCCGTTTCAGGCGGCGCAGCTGGGTCTCCAGGCGCTTCAGATTGTCCTCCGCCGATCCGCGGCCCGCCAGCGTCTCGTTGACGGCCGTCCAGAAATCCTTGGAGACCTCGTTGTATTGCTTCTTGGTCGGCGCCGTCGGTCGGGGGACCGCATTGAACATCACCTCCTTCCATTGCGGGATGAAAGGATGCGCCTTGGCAATGTCGGGGTCGTCGTAGAGCGCCGCGATGGTGGGCAGGAACGAGCCGTCGATGGCGTTCTTCTTCTGGTTTTCCGGCGAGGCGAGAAACTTGACCAGCGCGATCGCGTCGTCGGGACTGCGCGAGAATTTGGAGACGGCGAGGTTCCAGCCTCCGAGCGCGCCGGCCGCTTCGCCGTCTTCGGCAGAGGGCAGCGTCTTGACCGCAAACTTGCCGCTGACCGGCGAGTCCGCCCCTTCCGACAGCGAATAGGCATAGGGCCAGTTGCGCATGAAAATGGCGTTGCCCGTCTGCCAGACGCCACGCGCCTCTTCCTCCATGTAGGTCAGAACGCCCTGTGGCGCGATCGTGCCGATCCAGCTCTTGGCCTGTCCCAGTGCCGCGACGGCCTTCGGATTGTTGACGGTAATCTCGCCGTCGGCCTCCACGATGTGGCCGCCGCCATGACTGGCGACCCATTCCAGGCCGTTGCAGGTGAGACCTTCATAGGGCGCGCCCTGGAACACGAAGCCGTTGAGGCTGGCATTGCCGGCCGCCCGCTCCTTTTCCAGGATCATCGTCGCCGTGTCTTCCAGATCCTTCCAGGTCTCGGGCGGCTCGGCGCCGTATTTCTCGAGCAGGTCGGTGCGGTAGTAGAGCGCCGGCGCATCAGTATAGAGCGGCAGCGCCACGAGCTTGCCGTCGACGGTTTGGGATTCGATGATCGAGGGAATATTCTGGCCGGCGATGTCGGCCGCGGCATCGGACAAATCGACGAAATATTCGACCAATTGCGGCGCCCAGATCACGTCCGTCCGGTAGACGTCCACATCCGGGTTGCCCGCGGCGAGCCAGAGCCGGTATTGGCCGAACTGCTCGGTCGAGGACGACGGCATCTCGACCACCGACACATGATTGCCGGTCTGGCTCTCGAACGTGTCGAGTTGAGCACGCAGGTTGACCATGTCGGCGCCTGCCGAGACGGCGATCGCCAGATCGGCCGCTTGCGCGCTGCCGCCGGCAGCCGCCAGACAGGACGTAAAGCCGGCCGCAAGCGCGAGGTCCACAAGCCTCTGCATCGTTTCCTCCCATGGATTATGCCGAGGGCGAGCTCCCGGTCACCCCGAACGGGACGTCTAAAAGAGAGCGGCGGCCTCCCAACCGCCGCCCCCTTGGTTCACGCTACTCCCAGGCGCTCCGCTTCAGGCGGCGCAGCTGACCTTCGAGCGTCTTGAGATTGTCCTCGGCGGTTCCACGCCCGGCCAGCGTCTCGTTGACCGCCGTCCAGAAGTCCTTGGATACCTCGTTGTACTGCTTCTTGGTCGGAGCCGACGGACGCGGCACGGCCCCGGCCACCACGTCCTTCCACTGGGCAACGATCGGCTGGGCCTCCGCGACCTCCGAATCCTCGTAGACGCTCTCGATGGTCGGCAGCTTGGAGGTCGACAGCGCCCGTTCCTTCTGCGCCTCGGCCGACGCCAGATACTTCACCAGATCGATCGCCTCGTCCTGATGCTGGGAGTATTTCGAGACGGCCAGGTTCCAGCCGCCCAGGCAGGCCGCGGAATCGCCCCCCTCACCGGCCGGCAGCTTGACGACATCGAACTTGTCCTTGACCGCCGAGTCGCCGCCCTGTCCGAGGGCATAGGCATAGGGCCAATTGCGCATGAAGACTGCATTGCCCGTCTGCCAGACGCCGCGCGCCTCCTCTTCCTTGTAGGACAGCACGCCCTCCGGTGCGATCGTACCGATCCAGCCCTTGGCCGCGTTGAGCGCGGCGGCAGCCTTCTCGTTGTTGATGGTGATCTCGCCGTCGGGCGAGACGATCTGGCCGCCACCGAAGCTTGCGACCCATTCCAGACCGTTGCAGGTCAACCCCTCATAGGGCGCGCCCTGAAACACGAAGCCGTTGAGATTGGAATTGCCTTCCTTCTCCAGGATCTCCTTGGCGTCGGTTTCCAGCTCGGCCCAGGTCGTGGGCGGCTCCATACCGTATTTCTCGAGCAGGTCGGTGCGGTAGTAGAGCGCCGGCGCGTCGGTGAACATCGGCAGTGCGATCAGCTTGCCGTCTACGGTCTGGGATTCGATGATCGAGGGGATGTTCTGGTCGGCGATGTCCTTGGCCACGTCCGTGAGGTCGACGAAGTGGCTCGCAAGCTGCGGCGCCCACACCACGTCGGTGCGGTAGACGTCGATGTCCTCGTTGCCGGCCGACAACCACAGGCGGTACTGGCCGAACTGATCGGTGGTCGACGAGGGCATCTCGACGATCTTGACGGTGTTGCCGGAGTGTTTCTCGTAAGCATCGAGCTGGGTGCGCAGATCCTGAATGTCCTGCCCGGTCGCGCCCGAGACGATCGAAAGCTCCGCCGCGCCCGCGGGGCCGGCCAACATCGCCGCGCCTGCCAACAGCGCCATACAGAGTTTGGTTGTCTTCATGATGTCCTCCCTTACCAATTGTCGATCACCGGACTTGCCGCCGGCTTTGGCCATCGCCAATCTCCGCAATGGCCGGCCCACCGGCACATCTCTCCCCGGGGCGGGGCAAAGAGCCCCCCACGCCAGCGTTGTTAGCCGAATGGTAGGCCGTTCAGGCTGCGTTACAATAGGGAAAGGCTCATTTTGCAGGGGAAACCGGAGGGCGACATCGGACGCCGGACGAGGGCGGTCCGTCCGCTGCGGGACTGATCTTTAGGGACAGCGCCTGCAACCAGGTAGCGAAACGCCTCTCCGCGAGCGGCCCCGCAAACAAGGCACGGCGCGCCATGGCTAACGGCATCGAGCGAGGATGGGCCCGACGGCTCCGGGGGGCTTACCCAGGGTGGCAGGCGGCTTTCCGGATCCGTCGCCGTCCAGGGAGCCTAGCGCGCTTTGCCAGAACCGGCCGCGGCGGAGCCGGGCCTCCATCGATCCGCAGCCATCATCCTCGCGCTCATTCCGCCACCAGGGAATCCGTCGAGTGGTGATGAAAATGGCCGTGGCTCAGATCCTCTGCGTGGAGCGGCAGGGAATCGTTCTCGAACAGCTCGGGATACTGCTCGGCCAGCGGCGGCAAGGCCTGGAAGATCTCGCGCAGATGCACCCGCGTCGCCTCGGCCGCTGCCTCCTCGTCACGCCGCGAGACGGCATCGAGAATGGCGCGATGCTGGGCGATGAGGAGCGACAAGGGCGTCGCATGCGGCAGGCTGAGATAGCGGACCCGGTCCATCTGGGCCTTGCCGTTCTCGATGACGCGCCAGGCTGCCTCGCAGTCGACCGCCTCGGCAAAGGCATGATGAAACGCTTCGTCGAGCGCCAGGAACCGCTCGTGGTCGCCGCCCCCCGCAGCGAGTTCCTGCTGCCGGATCAGTTCGCCGATCGCCGCGATGGCCGACGTGGAGGCCGCTCTGCAGCAGGTCCGGACCAGCGCCACCTCGACCGCCTCGCGGACGAAACGGGCATCCGCGACCGCCCGTAGCGAGATCTTGACGACGAAGGTGCCACGCTGCGGCAAAATGCGTACCAGGCCGGCATCGGCCAGCTTTATGAAGGCCTCGCGCACCGGCTGGCGGCTGGCGCCGAAACGGGCCGCGATTTCCTTTTCCGAAAGCGCCTGCCCGGGCTTGAACTTCATCTGGATGATCGACGCGCGAAGCTGGGCGAAGATCTGCGGAGCGAGCGCCCCTTGCCGGTCAATGGTCTTCATCATGATCAAAAAATCGCTTGCATTCGGCAGCTTTCATACTACCATACCAGTCCTGATCCGCAAGTCCAGTCATCCGGTGCGGATCTTGTGAGGGAGATAGGGAGTCCATGTTCAGTTTAAGCAAGACACTTTCCTTGGCCGCCGCCGGTGCAACGCTTTTTCTCGGCGTTCAGGTTGCATCCGCTCAGGACTACCAATTGAACGTTAGCACGGCCCTGACCGCCGAAGACCCAATTTACGAGGGTCTGGAGCAGTTCCGCCAGCGCGTTTCCGAGCGCACGGACGGCCGTCTCGAGGTTCGCCTGTTCCCGAGTTCGCAGCTCGGCAAGGATGAGGACGTCCTGGAACAGGCCCGAGCCGGCGCCAATGTCGCCGTGCTCGTCGATCCGGGCCGCCTCGCCGTCTTCGTCAACGACATGGGCGTGCTCGGCGCGCCGTATCTGGCCGACGGCTACGACGGCTATCGCAAGCTCGTGACGTCGCCGTTGTTCGCAAAGTGGGCCGACGAGCTGCGCGAGGCCTCCGGTCACCAGATTCTGTCGATGAACTGGTGGCAGGGCGAGCGCAACCTGCTGACCCAGGAACCGGTGAGCAAGCCGGCGGATCTGGCGGGCGTACGCATGCGCACCCCCGGCGCGCCGGTCTGGATGGAAACCATCTCGGCGATGGGCGCCACCCCGACGCCGATGGGCTGGGGCGAGGTCTATCCGGCGTTGCAGCAGAACGTCATCGACGCTGCCGAAGCCCAGGACACCGCGATCTATGGCGCGCGCCTCTATGAGGTCGCCAAGCACTACACCAAGACCGGCCATATCGGCCTGATCACCGGATTGGTGACCAGCGCCCAGTGGTTCGACGGCCTGCCCGAGGACATTCAGACGATCCTCAAGGAAGAGGCCCTCGCCGGCGGCGACGTCGCCTCGAAGGCGACCGAGGACGCCGTGGCCGATGTCGACGCCAAGATGGAAGTGGAGGGCATGTCCATCGACGAGATCGACGTCACGCCGTTCCAGGAAGCCACCCAGGCCGTCTACGACAAGCTCGGCTACGGCGACCTGAAGAAAGAGATCGACAAGGTCCTGGCCGAATAGGCGGCGCGCAAGCGAACCGGAAGAGGCGGCTCCGGCCGCCTCTGTCAGACCTCCCAAGACACATCACTTCCGGCAGGGTTATCCCCCATGCTTTCCGTCCTTTCGTGGCTCGAAGGCCTCCTCGGCAAGCTGCTTCTTGCGGCGATCGTGGTCCTGGTCTTCGTCGCCGCCGTCGCGCGCACGCTCGACCATCCGCTCATCTGGTCCGTCGACCTGGCACAGGCGCTGTTCGTCTGGCTCTGCTTCCTCGGCGCGACCCGTGCTCTCGGCCGCCGCGCCCATATCGGCGTCGACTATTTCGTTCAACGGCTTCCGCTCGGCTATCGGCGCGTCCTCGACTTCGTCCTGGCTGCCGTCGCCGTCGTCTTCCTGGCCACGATGGCCTGGTTCGGACTGCAGCTCACGCTTCTCAACTGGGAGCGCGTCTACGGCGACAGCGGCATCTCCTACGCCTGGGTGACGATCGCCGTGCCGATCGGCTGCGCTCTGCTCGCTCTGATCCTGCTGGGCCAGATGGTCATTGCGGTCCGCGACCGCAAACTGATCTTCGCCAGGGACACCAGCGCGGCGGAAACCGGCCCGCGGAGCGAGGCCGACGACCTCGTCCAGCAGGAGCTTTAGGCCATGGTGCTGCTTTCGATACTCTTCTTCCTGCTGATGGTCGCGGGTATGCCGATTGCCTTCGGCATCGGCATCGCGGGCTTCAGCTTCTTCGCCACCAGCCCGTTCATCCCGATCTCGATCGGCGTCCAGCAGGTCGCCGCGATGTCGCAGAGCTTTCCTCTGCTGGCGGTTCCGCTGTTCGTGCTCGCCGGCCATATGATGAACAAGACCGGCATCACCGAACGCCTGATCGACTGCTCCAACGTGCTCGTCGCCTGGATGTCCGGCGGCCTGGCACAGGTCTGTATCCTGCTGTCGACCTTCATGGGCGGCGTGTCCGGCTCGGCCGTCGCCGACGCCGCGATGGAAGCCCGCGTGCTCGGCCCCAGCATGATACAGAGCGGCTATTCGAAAGGCTTCACCGGCGCCTCGATCGCCGTCGGTTCGCTGATCACCGCGACCATCCCGCCGAGCCTGGGCCTCATCCTCTACGGCTTCGTCGGCAATGTCTCGATCGGCCGGCTCTTCCTGGCAGGCGTCGTTCCCGGCATCCTGATGATGATCGCGATGATGGTGACGGTGTGGCTGGTCGCCCGCAAGCGCGGCTATGGCTCGGTCGGCGCGCAGAAGCCCACCCTGCCCCGTGTCGGCCGTGCCGTCTGGCATGCGAAATGGGCGCTGATTTTTCCGGTCGCGCTGCTCGTGGCGATCCGCTCCGGCGTCTTCACGCCTTCGGAAGTCGGAGCGTTCGCGGTGGTCTATGCCGTGGCCATCGGCGCCTTCGTCCATCGCGATCTGACCTGGGCCTCGTTCAATGAGGCGCTCAGCGAAAGCGTCATCGACATCGGCGTCATCGCTCTGATCATCCTGCTCTCCGGCATGGTCGGGTATGCCATCGTGTTCGAGCAGGCTCCTCAGACGATCGCGCAGCTGATGCTCGGGCTGTCGAGCCAGCCGCTCGTCGTCATCCTGATGATCCTGATCTTCATCTTCGTCTGCGGCCTGTTCGTCGAGGCGACGGTCCTGACGCTGCTGCTGACGCCGATCTTCGTGCCGATCATCACGCATCTCGGCGTCGACCCCGTACATTTCGGCGTGCTGATGATGAGCATCATCACGCTTGGCGGCATGACCCCGCCGGTCGGCGTGGCGATGTACGCCGTCTGCAGCATTCTCGACTGCCCCGTCGAGGAGTACCTGAAGGAGTCGATCCCCTTCCTGATCGCCATCCTTCTCGTGATCACGGCCTTGGCGCTGCTGCCCGGCGTCGTCCTGTTCCTCCCCAATCTTTTGATGTGAGTGCCGTACCGTGCAAGAATCCTTCAGATGGTTCGGTCCGTCCGACAACGTATCGCTGCCTGAAATCGTCCAGACCGGTGCTTCGGGCATCGTCACGGCGCTCCACGACATCCCCTACGGAGAAGTCTGGAGCATCGAGGAGATCGAGAAGCGCAAGACGCAGATCGATCGCGAATCGGGCGGCCGCCTGTCATGGGTCATGGTCGAGAGCCTGCCCGTGCACGAGCGCATCAAGCTCGGCGACGGCGATCTCGAGCCGCTCTACGCCAACTATCGCACCTCGCTCGCAAACCTGGCGGCGTGCGGGATCAAGACGGTGTGCTACAATTTCATGCCGTTGCTCGACTGGACCCGCACGCAGCTGGCCGAGCCGCTGCCGGGCGGCGGCACCGCGTTGCGCTTCAACATGCATGAATATGCCGCCTTCGAGGTCTTCATCCTGGAGCGCAAGGGAGCAGCCGACGAGTTCGACGCCGACGTCCTGGCCCGTGCCAAGGCCTGGTTCGACGCCTCGTCGGAAGCGGACCGCAAGCGTCTCCTCGATTCGATCATGGCCGGCCTGCCGGGCGCCTACGAGCGCTACGACGTCGCCGGTCTGCGCGAAGTCCTGAAGCGCTACGGCGGCATCACCGTCGACGACATCCGGGCCAACTACGTGAAGTTCCTGCAGGCGGTCATCCCGGCGGCCGAAGAGGCGGGCGTGCAGCTCTGCGTCCATCCCGACGATCCGCCGCGGTCGATCTTCGGCCTGCCGCGCGTCGTCAAGGACGCGGACGACATCGGTTTCATCATGGAAGCCGTCCCGTCGTTGGCCAACGGACTGACCCTCTGTTCGGGCTCGCTCGGTGCCAATCCGGCCAACGACGTGCCGGCGATCGCGAAGCGCTTTGCCGACCGGATCCACTTCGCCCACCTGCGCAATGTCAGCAAGGAGCCGGACGGCTCGTTCCAGGAGGCCGAGCACCTGTCGGGCGACACCGACATGGTGGCGCTGGTGCGGGTGCTGATCGGCGAAGAACGGCGCCGGCACGAGGAAGGACGCGCCGACGCGACGATCGTCATGCGTCCGGATCACGGCCACGAGATCCTGTCGGACGTGGGTCGCAAGACCCATCCCGGCTACCCGCTGCTCGGCCGCATGCGGGGCCTCGCCGAATTGCGCGGCGTGATGGCCGCCTTGGCTGCCATCGACAGCCGTTCCTAGGCGGCTGAACCTTTCAACGGGGAAACGGCGGTCGTGTCGGCCGCCTCCCTGATGAAGGCTGGCACGACCAGGCCGGCCAAAATCGACACTTTGCTCTGGGGCCTGCAGTCACTGCAGGCCTTTTCTTTCGGCGCTCCAGGTCCATGCTCGGCTCCGCCGATATCGTCCCTTTTCGGACGGGTGGCGCGCCGCGGCGGGGTAATCGTGACCTCTCTGTGACCACGGCCCGCCAAGTTTGCCCGACAGCGCAGTCGTTTCGTTGGGTCTGTTCCAATTATTTGAGGGCCATCTTGCTGCGCCGCGAACAAAATATCGGACGATAGAAGCCTGGCATCGGAGCGACAGGGCGACCCGATTGTCAAATCGATTGAAGCACTTGTGAGAAAGTTCAGCGAGAGCCATTCGAAGGAAGACGCCTCGACGGAGGAACTCGACGGGTCGCTCCGACTTATCTCCCGGCGGTGCGACGCCTTGCCTCAGTTTGCGGACGCACCCATACTGCCGCCACGTTGCATGAACAGGCGGATGAGACAGGACATATTGACCAGCGTGAACGCCAATGTTCGGCGTGTCATTGTGATAGATCAAATCGACCCTTGAATGGACCGCAAGGGAGCCTTCGCCAAAACAAGATTGCCCGCGTCGGGTTTGGCGATCATATCGTAACCAGTCGATGCCAGGGTTCGATTGAGCGGACCGGTATCGCAGGCGATGCGACGCCGGTCTCCGATGAGCAGCCCACCGCACCGCCGATGCCACCGGACCGGCGACCGCTTCATGCGGTTGCGGACCAACGGACAAAAGGGATTCATTATGGATACTGTTTCCGACGACGTCATCGTTGCGGACCCCTGGGACGGGTTCGTCGGAACCGCTTGGCGCGACGCGATCGACGTGCGCGACTTCATTCAGGCGAACTACACCCCTTACTCCGGGGACAGCACCTTCCTGTCAGGCCCCACCGCCCGCACCACGGCGATGTGGGAAAAGCTCGGCGAGCTGTTGGCCCAGGAGCGCGAGAAGGGTGTCCTCGATGTTTCGGCGGACAAGCCGAGCAGCATCATCGCCCATGACGCCGGCTACATCGACCGGGCCAACGAAGTCATCGTCGGCCTGCAGACGGACGCCCCGCTGAAGCGGGCGATCATGCCGAATGGCGGCCTGCGCATGGTCGAAGGCGGTCTGTCCGCTTACGGCTTCGAGGCGGATCCGATCGTCCACGAGATGTGGACCCACCATCGCAAGAGCCACAACCAGGGTGTCTTCGACGCCTACACTCCTGAGATCCTGGCCTGCCGCAAGTCGGGCATCATCACCGGCCTGCCGGATGCCTATGGCCGCGGCCGCATCATCGGCGACTATCGCCGCGTGGCTCTCTATGGCACCGACGCTTTGCGCGCGGCCAAGCAGAAGGAGTTCCACGAGCTCGACGACGCGGTCTTCACGGAAGACACGATCCGTCAGCGCGAGGAGCTTTCGGAGCAGTTCCGTGCGCTCGACGAGCTTCGCGAGATGGGCGCCAAGTACGGCTTCGACCTGTCCCGCCCGGCCCAGAACGCCCGCGAGGCGGTGCAGTGGACCTATTTCGGCTACCTGGCCGCGGTGAAGGAGCAGAATGGCGCAGCCATGTCCTTCGGCCGCGTGTCGACCTTCCTGGACATCTACGTCCAGCGCGACCTGGAAGCCGGCCTCATCACCGAGGATCAGGCGCAGGAGATGGTCGACGATCTCGTCATCAAGCTGCGCATCGTCCGGTTCCTGCGCACGCCGGAATATGACGAGCTGTTCTCCGGCGACCCGACCTGGGTGACCGAGTCGATCGGCGGCATGGGCCTGGACGGCCGTCCGCTGGTGACGAAGTCGAGCTTCCGCTTCCTCAACACGCTGTTCAACCTCGGCCCCGCGCCGGAGCCGAACCTGACCGTGCTGTGGAGCTCGCAGCTGCCGGAAGGCTTCAAGAACTTCTGCGCCAAGGTGTCGACCGATACCAGCGCCATCCAGTACGAGAACGACGACCTGATGCGGCCCAAGTGGGGCGACGACTACGGCATCGCCTGCTGTGTCTCGGCCATGCGCATCGGCAAGCAGATGCAGTTCTTCGGTGCTCGTGCGAACCTCGCCAAGTGCCTGCTCTACGCCATCAACGGTGGTGTGGACGAGAAGAGCGGCAAGCAGATCGCGCCGGGCTTCGAGCCGATCAAGGGCGACGTCCTCGACTACGACGAGGTGCTGGCCAAGTTCGACAAGATGATGAATTGGCTCGCCAAGACCTACGTCAACGCGCTGAACATCATCCACTACATGCACGACAAGTATGCCTATGAGCGCATCGAGATGGCGTTGCATGACCGCGACATCCTGCGCACCATGGGCTGCGGCATCGCCGGCCTCTCCGTGGCCGCCGACTCGCTGTCGGCCATCAAGCACGCCAAGGTGCACGTGATCCGCGACGAGAAGGGCGTGGCTGTCGACTACAAGATCGAGGGCGAATATCCGGCCTTCGGCAACAACGACGACCGGGTCGATAGCATCACCTCCTGGTTGGTCGGCGCGTTCATGGAGAAGGTCAAGGCACAGCCCTATTTCTACCGCGACGCGATGCCGACGCAGTCGGTCCTGACGATCACCTCGAATGTCGTCTACGGCAAGAAGACCGGCACCACGCCGGACGGACGCCGCGCCGGCGAGCCTTTCGCTCCGGGTGCCAACCCGATGAACGGCCGCGACAAGAAGGGCTTCGTCGCAGCGGGTGCCTCGGTTGCCAAGCTGCCTTACGACGAGGCGTTGGACGGCATCTCCTGGACCGCGTCGGCGACGCCGGGCTCGCTGGGCAAGACCAGCGAAGATCGGGTGACGAACCTCGCCAACTGTCTCGACGCCTTCACCAAGGCCGGCGGCTTCCACGTCAACGTCAACGTCTTCAACCGCGAGACGCTGCTCGATGCGATGGATCATCCCGAGCTTTATCCGCAGCTCACGATCCGCGTCTCCGGCTACGCCGTGAACTTCGTCAAGCTGACGCGCGAGCAGCAGCTCGACGTCATCAACCGGACGTTCCACGAGCACATGTAAGACACCGACAGAGGTGCCGGGCGGAACAGCGATGACCGTCGATCCGCCCGGTTCCGACCCTGGTGGGCCCGCGCCCACCGCTTCCGCGGCCCCACGGGGCCGCAAAACACGCGGACAGGAGACTGCTCCGATGGCCTTCAGAGATACCACCGCTCCCCATGCCCAGGTCCACGTTCCTCACGGCGTGCACCTTCCCGCCGATCACGGCTACCTGCACTCCGTCGAGACGGGTGCGGCGGTCGATGGCCCGGGCATGCGCTTCGTGTTCTTTACCTCCGGCTGTCTGTTCCGCTGCTCCTACTGCCACAACCCCGACACCTGGAAGCTCCATAACGGCCGCTCCGTGACGCTCGACGAGGCGATGGACGAGATCCGGCCCTATGCCGGCTTCCTGCGCGTCGCCGGCGGTGTCACCATCTCCGGCGGCGAACCGCTGATGCAGGCGGGCTTCGTCGGCGCCCTGTTCTCGCGCATCAAGGAAGAGCTCGGGCTTCACACCGCGCTCGACACGCAGGGCTTCCTGCACGCGGGCGTCGAGGACGACTGGTTCGATCCGATCGATCTGGTACTTCTCGACATCAAGCATTCCGATCCCGTGAAATACCAGAAGCTGACGGCGCAGCCGCTGCAGCCCACGCTCGACTTCGCGCGCCGGCTTCAACGTCTCGGCAAGCCGATCTGGCTGCGTTACGTGCTCGTGCCGAATCTCACCGACGATCCGGACGACGTCGCCCGGCTGGCCGACTTCGTCGCCGATCTGGGCCCGGTGGTCCAGCGCGTCGAGGTGCTGCCCTTCCATCAGATGGGCGCCCACAAATGGGCGGAGCTCGGCATGAAGTACCCGCTTCAGAACTGGCCGACGCCGTCCAACGAGGCGACCGCGGCCGCCTGCGCGATCTTCGCCGAACGCGGCTTGTCGGTGCGGTAGAACTCCGGCGTCTTGCTTGCGGCGACCCATTCGTCGCGCCGCCGCATTGTCCGGGAATCCGAATAGCTCATACGGTTTCCGCTGACTTATTGATCATCCTGGCACGCCTTACATGGCGCTCATCGCCGGCCGTTGCGGCCGCGCCATGACAGCCAGGAGACGATCATGAGCGATATCGAGAAAGCTGGAACCTTCAAACTCGGCGGCCGGACCGTGAAGCGTCT
Organism: Consotaella aegiceratis; assembly: GCF_036541425.1. Lineage (NCBI taxonomy): Bacteria > Pseudomonadati > Pseudomonadota > Alphaproteobacteria > Hyphomicrobiales > Aurantimonadaceae > Consotaella > Consotaella aegiceratis. Next base: position 229,990 of record NZ_JAZHFT010000003.1, on the reverse strand, counting down.
GGGCTACGGTGCCATGCAGCTGGCCGGCCCCGGCGTATTCGGCCCGCCGAAGGACCGCGATGCGGCCATCGCCGTTCTGCGGGAGGCAATCGAAAGCGGCGTCGACCACATCGACACCAGCGACTTCTATGGACCCCACGTCACCAATCAGCTGATCCAGGAAGCGCTGCACCCCTACCCCGACGATCTGAGCATCGTCACCAAGATCGGCGCACGGCGCGGCGAAGACGCGTCCTGGAACCTCGCGATGTCACGCGACGATCTGACCCAGGCGGTCCACGACAATCTGCGCAATCTCGGCCTCGACGCCATGGAGGTCGTCAATTTGCGCATCATGTTCAGCGTGCACGGACCGGCCGAGGGCTCGATCGAGGAGCCGCTCAGCGTTCTGGCCGAGTTGCAGCAGCAGGGGCTCGTCCGCCATATCGGCCTCAGCAACGTAACGCCGACGCAAGTCGCGGAGGGCCGCAAGATCACCGAGATCGTCTGCGTCCAGAACATGTACAATCTGGCCCACCGCACCGACGACCCGCTGATCGACGATCTGGCGCGCGACGGCATCGCCTATGTGCCCTTCTTCCCGCTGGGCGGCTTCAACCCGCTTCAATCCGAAACGCTCTCGGGCGTCGCGGCTAAGCTTGAAGCGACGCCGATGCAGGTCGCTCTCGCCTGGCTGCTGCGGCGATCGCCCAACATCCTGCTCATTCCCGGAACGTCGTCCGTCGCTCATTTCAAGGAGAATTTGGCAGCGGTTGATCTGGAACTGCCCGACGACGCCATGGCAGCACTGAACGGCATCGCTGGGCGCTGAGCGGCACATCCCGTGATGGATCGGCGCCATCGAGGCGCCGATCGTCTGCTCACGGCACTCGGCCTTGGCGGCCTCCAATCTATCCAACAAGCCGGCAATCTCAGGTCTCGCCACCCATGGCGGCTGCGAAGAACGCGGCGGGCGAATCGACCTCGGTCAGTCGCCTCCGCTCGATCTGCCAGAACCGGTTGCCGATGGTCTCGACGAAGCGGCGGTCATGCGAGACGACGAGGCAGGCCGCCTCGCCGCGCAACAGCTCGGCCTCCAGGTCTTCCTGTCCCTCGATGTCGAGATGGTTGGTCGGTTCGTCGAGCACGTAAAAGTTCGGAGCCTCCAGTCGAAGGATCAGCATGGCGAGCCGCGCCCGTTGGCCGCCCGATAGCCCCGCGATCGTCTGTCCCTGGCGCTCGACGGGAAAGCCGGCGCCGGCGAGCAGCGTTCGTATCCGCTGGTCGCCGAGTGCGAAGCGATCGCCGATCGCTCGGGCGAGCGTCTGTTCCGGCCGCAGATGGCTGAGCGACTGATCGCAGATGCCGGGCACCACCGACGGCCCGCAGCGCAGACCCTCGCAGGCTTCTCCGCGCACGGATCGCGCGACTTGATCGAGAAAGAGCGACTTTCCGCTGCCGTTCGCACCGAGCAACACGATACGGTCGCCCGGCTGGATCCATCGTTGGCCGGTTGCAAACAGCGCCCGGCCGTCCGGCGTCGCCACGCGCGCATCGTCCAGCGTCAACACCACCTTCGCCTCGCTGCCGCTATCGGCAAGCCGGATGCGGCCGGCCGTGGCCTCGCGATAGGCGGGCCGCGCCGCAGACTCGATCCGTTCGGCCCGATCCTTCAGCTGCCGGGTCTTCACCGTCAACAGGCCCGAACCCGAGTTGACGCCGATATTGTGGAGCTTCGCCGCCTGCCGGCGGAGCTGGGCCGCCCTCTGGATATCCGTCGCATGGCGCCGCGCCGTAGCGGCGTCCCACTCGTCGAGGCTGGCGCGGGCCGGCGAATAAGGCAGCGCGAAATCGACCGAGCGCTCGGTTCGCAAGAACAGCGTCCGGGTGCTCACCGCATCGAGGAAAGCCCGATCGTGGCTGGCCACCACCACCGCCATCTCCTTCGGCAATCCGCCGATCCAGCGCTGGACCTGACCGATGCGGGCCAAATCGAGATGGTTGGTCGGCTCGTCCATCAAGAGCACATCGGGCTCCCTCAGTGCGGCAGTAGCCAGCAGCGCCGTGCGCTGCCAGCCACCGCTGAGAGCGGCAAGCGGGCGGTCCCGAAGATCCTGTGGAACCGCCAACTCGTCGAGCAGGGCGTCGGCGCGCCAGGCCTCCCATTCGCGCGTCTCGGGCGGCAGTCCTTCAAGCACCGCCTGTTGCAGCGTCAGGCCCAGAAGGCGGGTATCAGGCTCCTGCTCCATCAGAGCGACGCGCGTGTTGCGTGCCGCGCGCAGCACGCCGTCGCTTGGCGCGATCTGGCCGGCAAGGCAGCGCAACAGGGTGGTCTTGCCGCGGCCATTGGCGGCGACCACGCCGAGGCGGTCTCCCTTCTGGATGGCAAGATTGAGATCGGAAAAAAGCGGGGTGCCCAGCGTGATGCCGAGCTTATCGAGGCTGATCAAAGACATGGAACCGTCTTCCGCGGTGCCGGCCGGACGCGCGGTCCTGACGCCGAACACATGCTTCGGGGTGAGCCGATCGGGAAGAAGGACCGTTAGTCCGTCATCTTGATCAGCCCTGCAAACGCATTTGCAGGGCGAAGACAGGGCCGCGCTGACGGTGATGCTGGAAATACGTCACACGGCCCTCCTCTGTCCGAATTGAAGACGAACAGGGATTAACCGAAAGCATCGAAGCAATCAAGCTACCGAGATACTTCGGCGTGCCGGGTCGCACGAGGATCAGAGAGACTGGAGACTGAAAGCCGAGCCAGCCGACGGGTCTGAGCGAATTGACGGTTTTGCCCGCGGGCGAAGGCTTTAGCCGTTGCGCCGCGCTTTCGCGCCGCGCGGCGAACGCGCCTTGGTCTTGACAGGCTCCTCACTCGGCGCCTGGGCCTCCTTGGCGAGCCGCAAGGCGCGAAGGCGCTCGGTCTTTTCGTGGGTCGCGGCGGAATCGGCCGCGATCAGCCCCATGGCGGAGCCCTTCTCGTGGCGATCGGATTCCGGCCGGAAGACATTTGCGGCTTGCTGTGCGGCGCGGGTGGAAATGGTCATGAGATTAGCTTTCAGTCGGCCGAGATCTTGATCGAGTCACGCGGAGGCGTGGAAAACTCGGCGGCGGGGGCCTCCCGCTCATCGCGGGCCGCAAATTCGAGCGGCACTCGAGCACACTCATCATAGACCCGCGTCTCCACAATGGAGAGGTGCCCGGACTGCGGGGCGAGGCGCCGAATGGCGCCAGTGCATCGCACCGAAGCGCGGATCGTCGGGACAATTCGTCGTCGATCCGGCCCCGGTGCGGAGCAGTTGCAGCCTCAGCGGCTGCAAGCGAAACTCAGGACGCCAGCGTGATGTTCTGGGCCGAAGCCTTGCCGGTACGCCGGTCGGCAACGAGTTCGTAGGAGACCTTCTGGCCGTCGCGCAGATCGCTGATGCCAGCGCGCTCCAGAGCGCTGATGTGGACGAAGGCGTCGGCGCCGCCATCATCGGGTGCAATAAAGCCGTAGCCCTTTTGCGAATTAAACCATTTTACGGTTCCCGTCGTCATGGGAAACCCTTTCTCGGATAACAAGGTGCGTTTCAACAGACCCTAGACTTTAGGGCCCATACAGATCGACTTTTCAGGAAAGATTTCTTGAACAGAGCGCCTACCGGCGCCAAGGCCCAACATCTGGCCATCCATCGACTTGCTATGTATAGTTTTATTCGGCGAGAAAAGCAAGACAGCCCGCGGTTTGCATTTCTGCGGATCGCGGCGTTGCCGGTCGCGGGACAGATGTTTTGCCTGTCTCGACGGCCGAAGCCGTCGGAACGAAGCATCGCCCTTGAACCACCACACCGGCGCGCTTAATGGCTAAATGTCCTCTCCTGCGCCGGATTCTTTCCTCATGACATTGTCCCCCGCCTCGCCCGACACATTGCCGAGCTATGCCGATGTCGCGGCCGCGCGAAAGCGCATCGAAGGGATCGCCCATAGGACACCGGTCTTGAGGTCGCGGACCGCCGACGAGCGCGCGGCGGCCACGCTGTTCTTCAAGGCGGAGACCATGCAGCGCGCCGGCGCCTTCAAGTTCCGCGGTGCCACCAACGCCATCGCCGCCCTGTCGGCGGAAGAGCGCAGCCGTGGTGTCGTCGCCTATTCGTCCGGCAACCATGCCCAGGCGATCGCGCTGGCCGCCAGGCTGCAAGGCGCGTCGGCAACCATTCTGATGCCGCTCGACGCACCGGCCATGAAGATCGCGGCTACTCGCGGTTACGGGGCCGAGGTAGTGACGTTCGACCGCTACAAGGAAGACCGCGAGGCGCTGGGTCGCGCGCTGGCCGAGGACCGCGGCCTGACGCTGATCCCGCCCTACGATCATCCTCATGTGATCGCCGGCCAGGGGACGGCCGCGGCGGAGCTGATCGAAGAAGCCGGACCGCTCGACGTTCTGGTTGTCCCGCTCGGCGGTGGCGGTCTGTTGGCGGGCAGCGCGCTGGCCGCCGCCGAACTGTCGCCCGGATGCCGCGTCGTCGGCGTCGAGCCGGAAGCCGGCGACGATGGCCGTCAATCCTTCCAGAAGGGCGAGATCGTCGATATTCCCGTGCCGCGTTCGATTGCCGACGGAGCGCTCACCACACATCTGGGCGCTTTCACCTTCCCGCTGATCCGCCGTCTGGTCACCGACGTCGTGACCGTCCCCGATTCGGCGCTTGTCGAGACGATGCGGTTTTTCGCGGAACGGATGAAGATCGTGGTCGAGCCCACGGGCTGCCTCGCCGCGGCGGCGGTCCTGTCGGGTGTCGTGTCCTGCCGAGGCCAGCGTGTCGGCGCGATTCTCTCCGGCGGCAACGTCGATACGGCGAGCCTTGCCAAATTCCTTTCGGAATAGCCGGCTATAGGCTGGATCGACGCGGCGACGGCGGCGGTGTGACGCACCGTCCCGTTTCGACGTTGACGCCTGGATTTCCGGCATTTAAATGGATTTAAGTGATGCGTCGACAGGCTTCGGTGCCTGTCTTGGTGCCAGCGTTTTCGTGATGGCCGGCGAAGCGTGTCTTGTCCTGGACGCGCCGTCTGATCATCGCACTCCGGCCGAGCGGGCTGGAGCTTTAGCGGCTGTGGCACGAGCCCTTGCCGACCACCATCCATCAACCCTTCCAAGGAGGGACATATGCCCGTCACCAATACTGCCGAACTGGACCAACTCGTCTCGCGGGTGAAAGCCGCGCAGCAGATCTTCGCCGATTTCCCGCAGGACAAGGTGGATCTGATCTTCCGCGAAGCGGCGCTGGCCGTCGCCAACGCCCGCATTCCCCTCGCCCGCATGGCGACGGAGGAAACCGGCATGGGCGTCATGGAGGACAAGGTCACCAAGAACCATTTCGCCTCCGAGTACATCTACAACAAGTACAAGGACGAGAAGACCTGCGGCATCCTCGAAGAGGAGCCGGAATACGGCACCATGACGCTGGCCGAGCCGGTCGGTCTCATCTGCGCCATCGTGCCGACCACCAACCCGACCTCGACGGCGATCTTCAAGGCGCTGATCGCGCTGAAGACCCGCAACGGCATCATCTTCTCGCCCCACCCGCGCGCCAAGAAGTCGACCTGCGAGGCCGCGCGCCTCGTCCTGAAGGCGGCGGTCAAGGCGGGCGCGCCCGAAGGCATCATCGGCTGGATCGACGAGCCGTCGGTGGAGCTCTCCAACGCCCTGATGCACCACAAGGACATCAACCTGATCCTGGCGACCGGCGGCCCCGGCATGGTGAAGGCGGCCTATTCCTCCGGCAAGCCCGCGATCGGCGTCGGCGCCGGCAACACGCCCGCGGTGATCGACGAGCACGCCGACATCAAGCGCGCCGTCGCCTCGATCCTGATGTCGAAGACCTTCGACAACGGCGTCATCTGCGCCTCCGAGCAGTCGGTGATCGTCGTCGATTCGGTCTATGACACGGTGCGCGAGCGGTTCCGCAACCATGGCGGCTACATCCTGTCGGACAACGAGGCCGGCGCGGTGCGCGACGTCATCATGCCGAACGGCGCGCTCAACGCCAAGATCGTCGGCCAGTCGGCGCCGACCATCGCCAAGGCAGCCGGCATCTCCGTTCCGGCGAACACCAAGGTGCTGATCGCCGAGGTCGAGGACACCGGCGAGGCGGAGGTCTTCGCCCACGAAAAGCTGTCGCCGACGCTCGGCATGTATCACGCCAAGGACTTCCGCGACGCCTGCGACAAGGCGGCGGATCTGGTGGCGCTCGGCGGCATCGGCCACACCTCGGTGCTCTATACCGACCAGGATCTCCAGCCGCAGCGCGTCAAGCTGTTCGGCGAGGCGATGAAGACGGCCCGCGTGCTAATCAACAGTCCCGCCTCGCAAGGCGGCATCGGCGATCTCTACAATTTCCGCCTGGCCCCCTCGCTGACGCTGGGCTGCGGCTCGTGGGGCGGCAACTCGATCTCGGAGAACGTCGGGCCGCAGCATCTGATCAACAAGAAGATGGTCGCCAAGCGCGCCGAGAACATGCTCTGGCACAAGCTGCCCAAGGAAATCTATTTCCGCCGCGGCTCGCTGCCCTTCGCACTCGAGGAGCTGAAGGGCAAGCGGCGCTGCCTGATCGTCACCGACCGCTTCCTGTTCGAGAACGGCCATGTGAACGAGTCGGTGCGCATCCTCAAGGAGCAGGGGCTCGAGGTCGAGGTCTTCTTCGAGGTCTCCGCCGATCCGACACTCGCCGTGGTGCGCAAGGGCCTGGCGATGTGCAATGCCTTCGAGCCCGACGTCATCCTCGCCCAGGGCGGCGGCTCGCCGATGGACGCAGCCAAGATCATGTGGGTGATGTACGAGCACCCGGACGTGGAGTTCGCCGACCTGGCGCTGCGTTTCATGGATATCCGCAAGCGCATCTACCGCTTCCCCAAGCTCGGCGCCAAGGCGATGTTCGTCGCCGTGCCCACCACCTCGGGCACCGGCTCGGAGGTCACGCCGTTTGCCGTCGTCACCGACGAGAAGACCGGCATCAAGTACCCGATCGCCGACTACGAGCTGACCCCGCACATGGCGATTATCGATCCCGATCTCGTCATGCACATGCCGAAGTCGCTGACCGCCCATGGCGGCATCGACGCGGTGACCCATGCGCTGGAATGCTACGTCTCGATCATGGCGAACGAGTATTCCGACGGCCAGGCATTGCAGGCGCTCAAGCTGCTCAAGGAGTATCTGCCGTCGGCCTATGCCAAGGGCGCGCAGGACCCCAAGGCACGCGAGCAGGTGCACAATGCGGCGACGCTTGCCGGCATCGCCTTCGCCAACGCCTTCCTCGGCGTCTGCCACTCGATGGCGCACAAGATCGGTGCCGAGTTCCACCTGCCGCACGGCCTCGCCAACGCGCTGCTCCTGTCCAACGTCGTCCGCTACAACGCGGTCGACAATCCGACCAAGCAGGCGACGTTCAGCCAGTACGACCGGCCGAAGGCGCTGTGCCGCTATGCCGAGATCGCCCGGCACCTGGGCTTCGGCGGGCGGACCGATCAGCAGTCGGTGGAGAAGCTGGTCGCCTGGGTGGACGAGTTGAAGGCGGCGCTCGACATCCCGCCGTCGATCCAGGCTGCGGGCGTGGCCGAGGCCGATTTCCTCGCCAAGGTCGATCAGATCGCCGAGAACGCCTTCGACGATCAGTGCACCGGCGCCAATCCGCGCTATCCGCTGATCGGCGAGATCCGCCAGGTGCTGTTGGACAGCTTCTATGGCCGTCCCTATGTCGAAGGCCGCGAGCCGGAGGTGCAGCCGGCCGCCGAGCACGAGGTGGTACCGCTCAAGAAGGCTCGTGCCTGAACGGCGACCGCACGACGCCGCATGGATCCGATCCGGGACCATGCGGCAAACCAACAGCCGGAGCCCGGTGACGGTCCAATCGCGTCACTTGGCGCTCCGTATCTCTCGTCCTCCCGGACGCATATCGACCCCGCCGGAGCCATCCGGGCCCGGCGGGGTCGGCGCGAGGAGACTTGAGCCCGATGGACGCTGGCTGAAGGCGCCCGCCGTCTTGTTCCGAGCCTATGGAGGCGTCAGGCTCAGAACTCTTCCCAGCCATCCTCGGCCGGCGCGGCCGCCGGCTTGAGAGCCGCGCCGCCGGTTCCCATCGTCTTCATCCGTGCCACCGGCCTGGCGACCGCTGGCTTGACCGGAACCGCGGGAGCAGCCGTCTGGCGCCGCACCGTACGGGCCGCCTGGGCCTGATGACCGGACACGGCCGCCGTTTTGAACTGCGAGATCAGTTGGGCGAGCTGATCGGTTTCGCGCGCCAGCGACTGCGCCGCCGCCGTCGTCTCCTCGACCATCGCCGCGTTCTGCTGCGTGACCTTGTCCATCTGGTCGGCGGCGGCCGAAACCTCCTTCAGGCTGACCGCCTGGTCATGCGCGCTCTTGGCGATCTGCGCGACGACGCCCGACATCCCCACCACCTGCGCCACGATCTCCTCCAGGCTCTTGCCCGAAGCCGTGACGAGACCGACGCCCTGCTCGACATGCTCGCTCGACGCTGCGATCAGATCCTTGATCTCCTTGGCGGCTTCGGCCGAGCGCTGGGCCAGCGCCCGCACTTCCTGGGCGACCACCGCGAAGCCCTTGCCGGCCTCGCCGGCCCGCGCGGCCTCGACGCCGGCATTCAGCGCCAAAAGGTTGGTCTGGAAGGCGATCTCGTCGATCACGCCGATGATCTTGCCGATCTCCTCCGAGCTCTGTTCGATCGCGGCCATGGCCGCGACCGCCTGATGGACGATCTCGCCGCCCTTCTCGGCGTTCTTCTGCGCGGTCTCTGCCGAAGCCTGAGCCTGGCTCGCGTTCGATGCCGTCTCGTTGATGGCGCGACTGACATCGGCGAGCGCCGCGGTGGTCTGCTCCAGGCCGGCGGCCTGCTGCTCGGTGCGCTGGGCGAGGTCGTTGGTGGCCGAGTTGATCTCGCCCAAGCCGTTGCGGATCGACCCGATCGAACTGACGACGGTGCCGAGCGTTCCGGCCAGCCGGTCCACCGAACCGTTGAACTGGTTCCGAATGACCTCGAACTGACTGGCCACCGGACGCTCCAGGCGGACGGTCAAATCGCCGTCGGACAGCCGCTCGAAGCCCTGCCCGATATCCGATACGAAGGCTTGCAGCTCTGCCGCCTTGGCACGATCGGCCTCGGCCTGGCGCGCTTGCTCTTCCTCCTGCACCTCGCGCAAACGCCGGGCCTCGCCCTCGAGCCGCTCCTGCTCGATCGCGGCGCGTTTGAACGTGGCCAGCGCCTCCGCCATTTCGCCGACCTCGTCGGTGTGATCCTCATAGGGAACCGCGATCGTCTTGTCGCCATGGGCGAGCCGCATCATGACCGCGGTCATATTGGCGATCGGCCGCGCCAGAAAACGCGACAGCATCCATCCCATGGCGGTGGAGATCAGGGTGGCGATGATACAGCTGACGATCAGCGTAAGCTTGGCGGAGAAGGCAACGGCGTGCTCGCGCTCGACGCGAAGGTCGATCATCGCCTCTTCCTTGTCCATCAGCTCGGCCAGGATCGCCTTCTCCTGGTCGAGGTTGAGGTCGCTGACGAGAGCGAGCAGGTCATGATCGTCGATCAGCGGTTTGCTGACCATCGCCATCTCATGCTCCGGTCCCTTCTTTTGCCAGGCGGCGACCGCTTCCTCCAGCCGTTCGACGATCGTCACACCTTCCGGTATATCGGTCCCGGACTTGAACTTTGCCGCATATTCGCTGAATTCGCTTTTGGCGTGTTCATAGTCCTGCCGGAACTGCTCTTCCGCCGTCAGCATGAAGGCGCGCGCCGCGCTTTGCTGCTCGACGAGTTCTTCGAGCATTTCCTCGAGGACGATGTCGAGTTCGAAGCTTTGGCGGTTGCTGCCCGCCGTCCGTTCGATACGATCGATGCCGAGATAGACGACGAGGTCGGCGATCGCGGCGACGATGATCACCGACATGAAGGCGATCATCAGCTTTTTCGAAGCACGCAAATTCTTGAAGCTCAAGGCAGCCTCCTACGGAACCGAACACTGCCTGAGGTTGTAATCAAATAATTCTAATCAATTATTGCCTATTACATAATCAAACCGATAATTTCAGCCGAAAAATATTCAGAATGACTTGCTTTATTGCTTCCGCGAAAACGGCCGACATCGCCTGCCGACCGATTCTCGATAGCGCTCTACCGCTGATCCCTAGAATTCCTTCCAATCGTCCTCGTCGGCAGCCGGTGCCGGGGCATGGACGGCGGCGGCCTTCATTTGAATTTTGGGACGCGGTGCCGACGGTGCCATGGGCTTGGCCGACGCATTGGCCGCGGGCAACATGCGGTTGGACGGCGCACGAGGCGACGCCCCGCGGCGCGCGGTCCGAGCTTCTTGCGCCGCATGCCCCGAGATCGCGGACGTCCGGAACTGGGCGATCAAGCGAGCGAGATTGTCGGTCTCGTTCGCCAAGGACTGGGCCGCCGCCGTGGTTTCCTCCACCATCGCCGCGTTCTGCTGCGTGACCTTGTCCATCTGGTCCGCGGCGGCCGAAACCTCCTTCAGATTGCCCGCCTGCTCGCGGGCGCTCGCGGCGATCTGGCCGACCACCGTCGACATGGCGGCGACCTCCGCCACGATCTCCTCGAGCGACTTGCCGGAGGCCGTCACCAGTTCGACGCCGCGTCCGACCTGTTCGGAAGACATCGAGATCAGATCCTTGATCTCTTTGGCGGCCTCGGCCGAGCGTTGCGCCAGCGCGCGAACCTCCTGGGCGACCACCGCGAATCCCTTGCCGGCCTCGCCGGCTCGCGCCGCCTCGACGCCGGCGTTCAGCGCCAGGAGGTTGGTCTGGAAGGCGATCTCGTCGATCACCCCGATGATCTTGCCGATCTCCTCCGACGACTTTTCGATTTCGGCCATGGCCTCGACGGCGCGGCCGACGACGGCCCCGCCTTTCTCGGCGCCACGCCGCGCCGCCTCGGCCGCTGTCTGGGCCTGACCGGCGTTGGCGGCCGTCTCGTTGATGCCGCGCGTCACCTGGCTGAGTGCAGCCGCCGTCTCCTCCAGGCTTGCCGCCTGCTGCTCGGTGCGCTGCGCAAGATCGCCGGTTGCCGTGTTGATCTCGTCGAGGCCGGAGCGGATCGAGGTGATGCCCCCCACTACCGCGCCGAGCGCCGTCTCCAGCTTCTCGACCGAGCCGTTGAAGCGGCCGCGGATCTCCTCGTATTCCGCCGCCACGGGACGCGTCATACGCACGGTCAGATCGCCCGCCGCCAGCCCTTCGAAGCCCTGCTCGATGTCGGCGACGAAAGCGCGCAGTTCTTCCGCCTTTTCGTGCTCCGCTGCGGCCTGCTCGGCGCGAAGGGCCTCCTCATGCTGCCGCAGGTCCCTTGCTTCGGCTTCAAGCCGATCCTGCTCGATGGCCGCCTGTTTGAAGGATTCGACGGCTCCGGCAATGGCGCCGACCTCGTCCCTTCGCCCCTTGTGCGGTACCTCGACGGATTTGTCGCCGGCCGCGAGGTGCCCCATCACGCCGGTGATCTGGTCCAGGGGCCGCGTCACGCTGCGGGCCACGATGAAGCCGCAGCCGCACAGCACCACCAGCAGCGCCAGCAGTCCTCCGCTGGCCTCGTAGACTTTGTTCCAGAACAACTCGTCGAGATCGTCCAGGTAGACGCCGGTGCCCACCTCCCACTGCCATTCCGGCACGGCGGCCGAATAGCCGAGCTTCGGCACGGGCGCCTCGTCCGGCACCCGCGCCCAGAGGAACGGTGTATAGCCGCCGCCTTGCTGCGCCGCCTTGATGAGCGCCTGGAACAGGAGCAGGCCGTTCGGGTCCTTGGCGTCCCAGAAATTCTTGCCGATCAGCGCCGCGTTGGCATTGGCCAGCATGACGCCCTGATAGGAATGAACGAAGATGTAGTCGTTGTTGCCGTAGCGGACCGCGCTCAGCGCGCGCAGGGCGCGGCGGCGGGCCTCGTCATCGGTGATGCTGCCATCGCGCGCCTGCTCCAGGAAGTCGTTGGCGATCGCCACGCCCGACTCCACCTGAGACCTGATCAGCTCCTTGCGCTGATCGAGGATACTTTGCTTCAAGCCGTAAAGCTGCAGACTGGAAATGGCGATGCAGATCAGCGCTGCGAAGCCGATGAGCAACGCCAGCTTTTGAGAAATGCCGAATTTCACGCTCCACCTCCGAAAGGCACCTGGTCCCAACAGTTCAGGGAGCGCACTAGACTTCGAGACTTACTATTTCCCTAGCGTTCCAATCTATTTTGCTTAGGCAGATGATCGAGATGCGGCTCTTTGGGGCCACCGCCGGCCGCGCAACGACAGGTTTATGCCCCTGCAATCGCCGATAATCAGGGATTCGGGAAAGGATCGCGCAAGGCCGCGCCGGCCGGCGCGGCATGCTGTCGCATCTAGGCGCGACCCTTGGCCGGATTGCCATCGAGCCTCCGGATCGACCATGCAGGCGATGCCGGCGATCGCCCGGTCCGGCACCGCATTCCGGGCCACGCCATATCCGGCTTCGCCCGCTCGTCGATATCCCCTTATCCCAGCCCATGAAGGTGCGGCCGGCGGCCCGGTTGAGCGTTGGTCTGCGCATAGCGCAGCGCCTGCCGCCGTTCGTAAAGCTCCCAATCGCCAAGCACCGACTGCGAAGCCTTCGAGACGTCGTAGTCACCGCAAGTCGAACAATGGACCGAGATGACGTCGGCCGACGCAGTGGGGATTTCTTCTGCCGGCGCACCGCAGATGATGCAATGCATAGTCTCCTCCTCCCTTCCTGCCCCCTGACGGGGGCTGCCGAGCGATGCTCCCGGCAACGCCCGATGGGCAGACAATGCGGCAAACTGCGCCGTTCCGACAAGACGCTTCGCAGAAGCCGATCCAGCCTGGGGGTGCGATCGACGCACGTGCCGGTTCAAAAGGGCACACGGCGCAATTGCCTCGATGCCTTTAGTATACTAGTATTATTTTGGCTGCCGTACAATGTTGCCGCAGCCGCCCGGAAAGGAGGCGGGCTCTCATGACAGCGATGCACACACACACGGTTCGGCGGGGATTGACCGGCGTTGCGCTGGCCGCGCTGCTTGGCGCTCCGGCCTTCGCGCAGTCGAACGGACCGCAGCTCGACGATGCGATGCTTCAACTGGCCCGGCAGACGCCCGACACCGGCTGGGCCACGCAGGGCGGGCAGACGACGACAGGCGGCGCGGAAGCGGCGACGGATGCCGTCAGCATCGTCACCTCGCGCGCCGAGCTCATCGCGGCGCTCGGCGGCGACAACGCCACCAACGCCGAGAACGAGACGCCCGCCATCATCTTCGTTTCCGGCACCATCGATCTTCTCGAAGACGAGGCCGGCAACCTGATGGATGCGTCCGATTTCGCCGACCCGGACTATGACCACGACGCTTATCTCAAGGCGTTCGATCCGGCGACTTACGGCATGGACAAGGAGCCGGAGGGTCCGCTCGAGGAGGCGCGCGACCGGTCACAGAAGGCGCAGGCCGCCCAGATCGTGATCAATGTCGGCTCCAACAAAACCATCGTCGGATTGGGCGACGACGCGGTCATTCGCCACGGAACACTCAATATCCGACGCGTTTCCAACGTCATCGTCCGCAACATCCGCTTCGAGGACAGCTACGACTTCTTCCCGGCCTGGGATGGCACGGACGGCAGTCAGGGCAACTGGAACTCCGAATACGACATGGTCGTCATCAGCGAGGCCGATCACGTCTGGGTCGACCATTGCACCTTGACCGACGGCGATCGTCCCGACGCCGACGAACCGGAGATCTTCGGCCGCCATGTCCAGCATCATGACGGGGCCATCGATGTGGTTCGCGCCTCCGATTACGTGACGCTCGGCTGGAACCATATCCAGGATCACGACAAGACCTTCCTGATCGGCAATTCCGACAGCCGCGAAACCGACCGGGATCACCTCAAGGTGACCATCCACCACAGCTGGTTCGAGAATTCCACGCAGCGCAGCCCACGCGTGCGCTACGGCCAGGTGCATGTCTTCAACAACCTCTTCACGGCGGACGAGGCCAGCCCCTACGGCTACGACTACAGCTTCGGTCTCGGCAAGGAATCAGCCATCCTGTCGGAGGCCAACGTCTTCGATCTTGGCTCGCTCGCCGAGCCGTCCGATGTGTTGCGGGCATACAAGGGTACGATGTTCCAAGACCAGGGCTCGACGTTCGGCGGCGAGCCGGTGGATCTGCTGGCGGCCTTCAACGAAGCCAATCCCGACACCCAGATCGCCCCGGATGTCGGCTGGACGCCGCCTTACGACTACGCCGCCGAGCCGGCGGCATCCGTTGCCGATGCCGTACGGGCGGGCGCCGGCGCCGGGCACCTCGAAGAGTAGGCGAAGACGATCGGCCGCGGTCTCCAGATGGTCGCGGCCACTCGTGCATCGGTGGGAGGACGACGAACTGCGGCTCGTCTGTGCCCCTCGCCGTTGGCCAGGAGCATCAGCAGGTCGGTCGGAGAGGTTGTGGCCGGCTCGAAAAGATGGAGGAGAATGACATGGCTGTGGCGCCCCTCTCCCGGCGGACCTTTGTCGAACTTTGTGCGGTGGTATCCATGATGGGAATGACAACGACGTCGGCATTCGGCGAGGGAGCGGAACGTTCCAAGCCCGGTTCGGCTGGTCGGCAGCCGGATGTCGTGGTCGACGCGAAAGCGCCGGAGACCGGAAGCCAGACAGATGGCGTTCCCATGGTCCGCACCATCCAGGCCGCCCTCGATCTGGCACCGGACAAAGCGGGCAAACCCTTCGTCGTCGCCATCCACGACGGCCGCTATTACGAAAAATTAGCGATCGACAAGCCCGGCATCGTGTTGGTGGGCCAAAGCCGCGACGGCACCGTCATCACCTACGACGCCTATTCGGGCCTGGAAAAGGGCGACGGCTCGACCTGGAAAACCAGCGGATGCGCCACCGTGATGGTTCAGGCACCCGACTTCCATGCCGAGTCTCTGACCATCGAGAACGGCTACGACTTCAACGCCAACGACGTCAAAGCCAAGGACGATCCCAGCCGCGAGAAGAACCCGCAGGCGGTGGCCCTGATGACGGCGGACGGGTCCGACAGGGCCGTCATCCGCAATGTGCGGCTGATGGGTTTCCAGGACACCCTGTTCGTCAATGCCGGCCGGTCCTACTTCGCCGACTGCGTGATCGCCGGGCATATCGACTTCATCTTCGGCGCCGGCGTCGCCCTGTTCGATCGTTGCGACATCCTCACGCGCACGCGCGCCAACCCGGACGCCATGCCGATCGGATACGTTGCCGCGCCGAGCACCGATATCGAGACGCCCTACGGTCTCGTCTTCCGCGACGGACGGCTGCTGAAAGAGCCTGGCGTGCCCGCCGGCTCCAGCCCCCTCGGTCGGCCCTGGCATCCGACCACCACGTTCGACGACGGTCGCTATGCCGATCCCGATGCGATCGGCAGCGCGGTCTTCCTGAACATGTGGATGGACGATCATATTCCCGAAACGGGATGGGACGGGATGAACGGGACCGGGCGCGAACCCGGCACCAAGGACTGGTTTCCGCCGGAGGGCGCGCGCTTTTTCGAATATGGCAGCACCGGGCCGGGAGCCGCCGTCAATCCGTCGCGGCGGCAGCTGAGCCAGGAAGAGGCGACCGGCATCACAACCGAAAAATTGTTCCGCGACTGGCAGCCCTGATCTCGATGGGTCGCTGGCGGCAACGCGGCAGCAGCGCGACGCCTCGTTTCGAAATTTGCCTTATCGTCGGCCCGCCAGCTCGCAGGCCGACGATGTCCGCCCCACGTCAGCCCGGCAATACATGCTAAACTTTAAATAACATCTACAGTACAAACTAATATTAATTCCATTAGAACTTGTATTACTAAAATTTATTTCATAGACCTTCGACATCACGGTTGGGTGAACTTGATTCGCAACAATCAAGCTTCGTCGCAACTGCTTCGGTTTTTCGAACTCGGAGACGACATGCGGAGGATTCTTCGGCTCGGCGCAGCCATTCCGTCAACTCGGTTCGGCCTGTCCGCGATCCTGGCGTCGACGGCGCTTTTGACCGCCTGCACCATGGACTCGACCTCGTCCGATCCGGCCCCTTCCAGCACGGCGGCGGCGGTCACATCCTTCGCCGCTGAGGAAGGTGCCGGCGGAATCTGCACCGGCTATGGTCCGCAGACGCCTCGCGACATCGCGATGAAGGCGGGCAAAAATCCGCGCGAGTTTCCGCTCGCGCCGCCGGCGAGCCATCTCAACCTCTGCAACATCCACACCCATACGAACGCCGAGCACAAAGGGCCGGGTTTCTCGATCTTCGCCGGGTCGGACGACCACGGCGGCTTCAAGTGCAACGAAACCTCCGCCCTCACCGCCGAGGAGCTGGAAGATCCGGCACATGGCCATGGCGGCTTTCACGGCGTCAAGCCGGGCGACACCATCGAAGTTCACTGGGTCTACAGTTCGTGCGATATCCGGCCGGGCGAAGGCCTGAGCGCCTGCCTCAGCGAGACCTGCACCAACCCGACGCTCAGAGTGGAATCGCAGGTGTTTTTGGTCGTCAACGATCCCAAAGCGCTCGATTTCGCCGATTTCGCCTATCGCGGGACGGTGGTCCATGGGCTGCATCAGCCCCAAGCCTTGCCGACCGGCACCGGCAAGCCGGTCGTCTTCGCCGGCTCCACCACGGGCCCGGACTACACCCAGGCGCAATGCTCGCCTCTCCAGGTCACCTGGAGCGTGCGTCCGCAATGCGCCAAGCTCGACATCAACTCGCTTTACAAGTGGGGCACCGACGGCAACGTCTTCAAGGAGGACCACTCCCACGGCGTACGCCAACTGGTGACGGCGCCGCAGCTTCTGTCGACGATCCAATAGGAGCGCGGCGCAGCCCGAGGCTGCCTTCCGCACAAGAAGACACGGCCGCCGCCGGATGACCCGGTGGCGGCCGCGCTGCTCGATCGACCGGTGTCAGGCGATGAAGCCGATCAGGTCTTCGTTCAGCCGGTCCGGCGCGGTGGCGAAAAGCCCGTGCGGCTCGCCCTCGTATTCGATCAGCGTGGCATGCGGAATGCCCTTGGCGGCCGCCCGTCCGGCGACGTCGATCGGCACCGTCTTGTCGTCGGTGCCGTGGACGATCAGCGTCGGAACCGTGAAGGCCTTCAGATCGGGCCGGAAATCGGTCTTGCCGAAAGCGTCGACGCAGCGGATCGTGGCGAGCGGGCTCGCCATGATGGCGAGCATGAAACTCCAGTCGAGCAACGATTTGCTCACCGGACTGGAGACGTAGCCCACACCGTAGAACTGTTGCGCGAACGTCGTCAGGAAGTCGAACCGATCCTTACGGATCTGCTGCTTGATGTCCTCGAAGACACTCTCTTCGACCCCGCCGGGATTATCCTCGCCCTTGAGCATATAAGGCACGACGGAGCTGATCAGCGCCACCTTGGCGACGCGCTGCGTCCCATGACGGGAGAGATAGCGCGCCACCTCGCCGCCACCCATCGAAAATCCGACCAGCGCGACGTCGCGAAGGTCGCCGGCTTCCAGAACGGCGGCCAGATCGCTGGCGAAGGTGTCGTAGTCATAGCCGTTCGCAGGATGGCCGGACTGGCCGAAGCCGCGCCGGTCGTAGGTGATGACGCGATAGCCCGCCTCGAGCAGCGCGAGGGTCTGGTACTCGAACATGTCTCCGGTGAGGGGCCAGCCATGGATCAGCACGACGGGGCGTCCCGAGCCCATATCCTTCACGTGCAGCGCAATATCGTCTTGGGTTTTGACAACCGGCATGATCGGTCTCCTGTGTTTGCCCGTAAACCCTGAGCGACAAAGCACGTTCCGAAGAGATTGCCGGGTCCGTACACCATCATCGACGATCGCTGGCGGCGCGTCGCCCCACCACGGATGGCCGCAACCCCTCGCCGGCCGGGAACGTTCCGACCTTATGGCGGCTGGGCGGCCGCGTCTTGGCGGGAGATCGGAGATGACCGACAGCGAAACCCAAAGTCTCGACTGCGAGGTGCTCGTCGTCGGTGCCGGACCGACAGGACTGATGGCTGCCAATCTCTTGCGGCGAAGCGGCGTCGACGTCCGCATCGTCGACCAGCGCCGACAGCCTTCGCAGGAGTCCAGGGCCTTCGCCGTGTCGGCGCGCTCGCTCGAACTGTTCGCGAGTCTCGGCTTGGCCGACCGCCTGTTCGAGCACGGCGTCGTCAACAGCCAGATTCAATTCTTCATTTCCGGTGACCATGTCGGCGGCCTGGACTTCGACCGGGCCTCCTCGGACGATACGCCGTTTCAATTCATCCTCATGATCCCGCAGTCGCGAACCGAAGCGGTTCTGCTCGATGCCCTGAGGGAGGACGGCATCGAGGTCGAACGCGGCGTCGACGTAACCGGCTTCGAACAGGATGAAGCCGGCGTGCGCGTCACCGCCAAACGCGGTGACGATGCGTCATTCGAGATCGCTGCAGGCTATGTCATTGGCGCTGACGGCGCCCACAGTATCGTGCGCAACGGCCTGAATCTGCGCTTCGAGGGCGCGAAATATCCGCAGAGTTTCCTGCTCGGCGACGTCGCGGTCGATTGGGAGCTGGATCATGCGCGATTCCGCGTCTTCATGCATGGCGAGCGGATCGGCCTATTCTTTCCCCTCCACGGCTCGAACCTGTCGCGCGTGATGACCACGGACATGAGCGGCCAGACCTCATCCGACGCGGACGAACAGGCCGAGCTTGCGCTCGAAGACCTGGAAGCCAGCTTCCAAAAGGCGGCCGGCCTGCCCGTGAGGCTCCGCGATCCGACATGGCTCACCCATTTCCGCACGCATCACCGCGTGGTGGACCGTTACCGCGTCGGCCGGGTGTTCGTCGCGGGCGACGCAGCGCATATCCACTCACCCGCCGGCGGCCAGGGCATGAACACCGGACTGCAGGACGCCGCCAACCTGGCCTGGAAACTTGCCGCGCTTCTACGCGGCGGCGCCGATGACGCGTTGCTCGACACCTATGAGAGCGAACGTCTTCCGGTCGCGCGCGAGGTCCTGCGTTTCACCGACCGCCTCTTTGAGGCCGCCGCCGGCCAGACAGGCTGGCGCGCCAGGATGCGTGACCTGCTGGCCCCCGTCATCGTCGGCCCGGGTTCCAATCTCGACTTCATTCAGGACAAGGCGTTCCGCAAATTCGCGCAGATCGACATCCTCTACGCGCCGGGCCGCTTCGTCGGCGGCGGAGCGGTCGAGGACCGGACCGGGCCGTCTCCTCGCCCCGGAGAGCGGGCGCCAAATGCCCGGCTGTCGCGCCATCGCGACGTGTTCGACTTGACCGTCGGCTACCGCTTCCATGCGCTCGCTTTGTCGCACAAGCCGCTCGTCGAGGACGAGGCGGCCGCCCTTTCCAGCCAGCTTGCAGCCCTGTCGCAGGCCGGAGCCGAATCCCACCTCATTGCGCGTCTCGCCCATGGCCAGCGAGCCGGCGTGGAACACGTGGAGAACGCCAGCGTGTTCGACCGCTACGGGCTCAAGGGAGACGACGCGCAGGCATTGGTCCTGGTGCGTCCCGACGGCTACATCGCCTGGCGGGCCGAGAGCCTCGACATTGAGGGCTGCCGGCGGTTTCTTGCCCGGCTCGGCGGCGGGGCGCCGCCGGTTTGAAGGTCGCCGCCAGACGATGCCTCTGAGCTTTCGGCAAACCGGTCAGACCCCGACGATGGCGCCCCCGTCGCAACGCACGAGCGAACCTGTGACGTAGCTCGCCGGCGCGCTGACCAGGAACGCGGCGACCGCGCCAAACTCCTCCACCGCGCCGTAGCGGCCGGCCGGGATCATCTTCCGGTTGGCCTCGCGCACCGCCTCGATCGTCTGTCCGGAGCGTTCGGCATTGGCCGAATCGAGCTGCTGCAGGCGATCCGTCGATATCCGCCCGGGCAACAGCACGTTGACGGTCACACCGTCCTCGGCGACCTCTCTCGCCAGCGTCTTCGAAAAACCCACCAGCGCCGAGCGCAGGGTGTTGGAGAGAGCCAGGTTGGGGATCGGCTGGACCACGCCCGACGAGGCGATGGTCAGCACCCGGCCCCAGCCGGACGCCCGCATCGCCGGCACGGCTCGTGTCGTCGTCTCGATGATGCGTGCGACCATCACCTGGAACTGTTGGTGCAGGAGTTCGGGCGACATCTCGGCGGCGGTTCCCGGAGGCGGTCCACCCGTGTTGTTGACGAGGATGTCGATCCCGCCGAGCTTGGCTTCGGCACTGGCCAGAAGGCGGCTCGCGAACCCCTCGTCGGAAAGGTCGGCCTCGACCCATTCGGCCCGGCCGCGTCCGGCCGCGTTGATCGCTTCGGTATTGGCCGCCAACGCATCGGCGCTGCGCCCACAGATCAGCACACGGGCGCCCTCGGCGGCGATCGCTTGCGCCACACCGAGGCCGAGACCGCGGGACGACGCCATGACGACCGCCCGCTGCCCGACCCGCCCCCGACCCACCCAACCCCCCGCCGTCCGCCCTGCGGGGGCCGGCGGCCGGCCGCCCACGTCAGGGCTTTCATAGCATAGGATCGGACGCATAACAGAATGGCACGCTGCCGCGCATTCCCTCGTGCGGCTTCCAGTACGGAAATCTTTTAGGAAATTGTGATTTGTTCTTGTCCGCCTCAGGATTTGGAGCCGTAGTCGTGAAAGCAGGATTTCTGCACAGTCGAGCCCGCCGCGATGCCGTCTTGGCCGTGGTGATCGCGCTTGGCCTCTATGCGCTTTTTCTCTATGTCGATCTTTACGACTCCTTTCACACGTTGATGGTCGAGCACGAGACTTGGGAACTGGACGAGATCGTCACGGCCTTCCTGGTAGCCGGCATCGGCGGCTTCCTCTACGCCTGGCGCCGCGTCGTCGACCTGCGAGCCGAGATGCAGCGGCGCACCGAGGCCGAGGATGAAGCGCTCTGGTTCGCCTATCACGACCCGCTGACGCGGCTGCCCGACCGGCATTACGTGGAAGCCAAGCTCTCCACCGACGATGAAATTCCCTACGGCGTCCAGACGCTGTTCGGCATCGACCTCGATGGTTTCAAGAAGGTCAACGATCTGGTCGGCCATCATGGCGGCGACGAACTGCTGATCGAGATGGCGGAGCGGCTGCGCCAGCTCTTTCCCGACGATACCGTGCTGCGGATGGGCGGCGACGAATTCTGCGTGCTGTCCGCCGTCGATGCCGGTGAAGAAGCGATCGAGATGGCCCAGCGGATCGTTCGGGTCCTGAGCCGCCCGGCGACGATTGACGGACTGCGGGTCGAGGTCGGCGCATCGGTCGGCGTCGCCTATTGCCCCGATCATGCCACCCAGCTGTCCCGCGGCATCGAATATGCCGACCTCGCCATGTATGCCGCCAAGCGCCGCAGCCGCAACGGCACCTGCGTCTATGAGCCGTCCATGCATGAGACGCTGAGCGAGCGCATCAAGCTGGAAGCCGAACTGCGGGAGGCGATCCGAGCCGATCTCATCGAGCCGCACTATCAGCCGCTGATCAGGCTCGCCGATGGCGAGGTCCACGGCTTCGAGGCGCTGGCCCGGTGGACCAACGCCAAGGGCATATCCGTCCCGCCGTCCATCTTCATCGAGGTGGCGGAAGAGGCCGGCCTCATCACCGACCTTTCGGCCCGCCTGCTGCGTCGCGCCTGCCTCGACGCCTTGTCGTGGCCCAAGCACGTCCGCCTCGCCTTCAACATTTCGCCGGCACAGTTGACTGACCGTCTGCTCGGCCTGCGCATCGTCCAGATCCTCGGCGAGACCGGCTTCCCGCCGCATCGCCTGGAGATCGAGGTGACCGAGAGCGCGATCGTGCGCGAGCTCGAAGCGGCGACCGAGATCATCAACGGGCTCAAGACGGCCGGCGTCCACATCGCCCTCGACGATTTCGGCACCGGCTACTCCAGCCTGTCGCAGCTCGCCAACCTGGCTTTCGACGAGATCAAGATCGATCGCAGCTTCATCGATGCGCTGAACCGCGGCGAGGAAAAGCGGGTCAACATCGTCAAGGCGATCGTCGGTCTGAGCCAACGTCTGGGCATTTCCACCACCGCCGAAGGCATTGAGCAGAAGGAGCAGCTCGAACAGCTCAAGGCGCTGGGCTGCGATATCGGCCAGGGTTACCTGTTTGCCAAGGCAATGCCCGCTGGCGAAGTGGCCGAATTCGTCGGACGTCATCGATCGCAGTCGGTCGCTGCCGCTGTCAGTTGATTGCCGCAGCCTGTTGAGCGCCTTCGCCCGCCCGATCCGAACCGCCATCGATGGCACGCCCTGAAACGGACCGTCCGAGGGCGCCGGGTCCGGACATCGCCCGACATCGCTTGCCGCGAAATTTCGCCGACACGATCGTCGATGCCGGTCGCGGGAACGCAATTCGTCGGCCGCATGAGCGGCCAAACCGTCGTTCCGCTCTAGGTTTCGTTCGGCTGCCGGGCGCACCACGCCCCGGCTCAACCGCCGACCGATTGACGGAGGACAGATGAAGGCCTTTCCGCGGCCAACCGTTTCCCCCGACCGCCCGAGGCGAGAAACTCGTCCATGACGATCCCGCTCGAAGACCTGGCGATGATCGGCGACGGCGAGACCGTCGCCCTCATTTCGCGCCAGGCATCGGTCGTTTGGCTGTGCCTGCCGCGTTTCGATTCCCAGGCTTGCTGTACGGAGCTCCTCGGCACATCGGAAAACGGCCATTGGTCCATCGCGCCCGAACGCCCGATCCGAAAGGCCGTACATCGCTACGAAGAAGGCACCTTTATCCTCGAAACCGATCTGACCTGCGACGACGGGACCATCCGGATCACCGACTTCATGCCGATCCGCGATACCAATCCGGTCTTGATGCGGATCGTCACCGGTCTCGAAGGTCGGGTGGCGACGCGATCCGTCGCGGCGCTCAGGTTCGATTACGGCAACATGCCGCCATGGGTATCGCAGTTCGACCATGGCGCCGCGCTCGATGTCGGCCCCGACAAGGTGATCCTGCGCGGCGACTGCAAGCTCGACATCGCCGATGCGACGGCGGCGGCCCGCTTCACCGTCAAGGAAGGTGACCGCTACGTCTTCTCGCTGACCCACGTGCCGGCACAGGACCCCGTTCCCGAACCTCTCGATGCCGACAAGGCGCTCCGCGCCACCCGACGCTACTGGCGCGACTGGATTGGCCGCTTCGACAAGCCCACCGAGCATCCCGCCGCCGTACGCCGTTCCTTGCTGACGCTGAAAGCGCTGATCCATCGGCCGACCGGCGGCTTGGTGGCCGCTCCCACCACGTCACTACCCGAACAGCCGGGCGGACCGATGAACTGGGACTACCGCTACTGCTGGCTGCGCGACGCCACCTTCACCCTGCTCGCGCTGGTCAAGTCGGGCTACATCGAGGAAGCATCCGCCTGGCGCGACTGGATCCTGCGCGCCGTGGCCGGGGCGCCCGAAAAAATGCAGATTCTCTATCGCGTCGACGGCTCACGTCGGCTCGACGAAGGCACCCTTCCCTGGCTGACCGGCTACCGCTTCGCCCAGCCGGTGCGCGTCGGCAATCAGGCAGCGGCGCAGTTCCAGCTCGATGTCTTCGGCGAATTGCTCAACACCATGCACGCTGCCGAAAATGCCGGCATGAAACGCACCGAGCAGACGGCGTTCCTGGAGCGCGCGATCATCGCGCACCTTGAAACGGTCTGGGACAGGCCGGATCACGGCATCTGGGAGTCGCGCGGCCAGCCGCGCCACTATGTCCATTCCAAGGTGATGGCCTGGGCGGCGCTGAACCGCTGCCTCGACGGCACTTTCGGCAAGTCGGTCGACAAGCGCGAGCGCCAGCGCCTCGAAGATCTTCGCCAAACTCTCCACGAGACGATCTGCTCGGAAGGCTATGACCCCGGGCTCGGCTCCTTCACGTCCTATTTCGGCGGCCAGGAGATCGACGCAGCGCTGCTGCTGTTGCCAAGGGTCGGTTTTCTGCCGATCGACGACGAGCGTATCGCCGGAACGATCGCCGCGGTCGAAGATCGCCTGATGATCGACGGGCTGGTGCGCCGCCATCTGCAGGACAGCCTCGTGCCGGAAGGTGCGTTTCTCGCCTGCTCCTTCTGGCTGGCCGAATGCCAATTGCTCCAGAAACGCCGCAGCGACGCGGTGAGGACCATCGACCGGGCCGTCTTCGTGGCCAACGATCTCGGCCTTCTGTCGGAAGAGTATGATGTTGTCAGCCGGCGCCTGACCGGCAATTTTCCGCAGGCGCTCAGCCATCTGGCACTGGTCAACGCCATGCTTGCGCTGGCCGAATTCGACGAGGCCGCTGGTAAATGAACCGGCTGGCCGGTTCAGACAGGCGAAGCGCATCGGCGCTCCGCCTGTCGCCCCTGGCGTTTCAGGCGGCGATGATGACCTTGAGCGCCCTGTTTTTGGCGGCGTTGCCGAAGGTGTCGTAGGCCTCCAGGATCTCGTCGAGCTTGAAGCGATGGGTGATCAGCCGGGTCGGATCGATCCGCTTCGCCTGAACGGTCTTCAGCAGCATCGGCGTCGTCACCGTGTCGACCAGCCGCGTGGTGATCGCGATGTTCTGCGCCCACAAGGTCTCGAGGTGGAGATCCGCCTTGACGCCGTGAACGCCGATATTGGCGATCACGCCGCCGGGTGCGACCAGTTCCTCGCAAAGTTCGAAGGTCGCCGGAATTCCCACCGCCTCGATCGCGGTGTCCACGCCCCGCCCTTCGGTCAGGGCTTTGACCTGGTCGACCGGATTGCCGCGGCCGCTGTTGATCGTATGCGTTGCGCCGAAGCGTTGGGCGACCTCCAGCCTGTTGTCGTCGAGGTCGATCATCATGATCTCGGCCGGCGAGTAGAACTGCGCCGTCAGCAACGCCGCCAGGCCGATCGGTCCGGCCCCGACGATCGCCACGATCGAGCCGGGTGCGACCTTGCCGTTCAGCACGCCGCATTCGAAGCCCGTCGGCAGGATATCGCTCAGCATGACCAACGCTTCCTCGTCCGCCCCTTCGGGAATCGGATAGAGGCTCGTGTCCGCATGGGGAATGCGGACATATTCGGCCTGGGTGCCGTCGATCGTGTTGCCGAGAATCCAGCCTCCGGTCGTGCAATGGGAATACATGCCGCGCCGACAATATTCGCACTTGCCGCACGAGGAGATGCACGAGATCAGCACCTTGTCGCCCGGCTTGAACATCGTCACGCCGGCGCCCACGGTCTCGACCACCCCGACCCCTTCATGGCCTAGGATCCGGCCGGGATCACACGTCGGCACGTCGCCTTTGAGGATGTGGAGATCCGTGCCGCAGACGGTCGTCTTGCTGAGCCTGACGACGGCATCGGTCGGGGCCTGGACCTCGGGCTTCGGGCGGTTCTCCACCGACTTGCGGCCGGGTCCCTGATAAACGAGCGCTTTCATGAGCCACCTCCCTTGGTTGGAGCACCGGGCACCGACTGATCAGGCTCTTGTCTGGCTCTTGCAGCAATTCTGCCGGCTCTTCGCGCGCATGGGTGGGCGCGACATCGATCGGGCGACAGTCCACTCCGGATTTGAGGCCCGGCACTCTCCTCCCGTCGACAGGCCATGGCCGCAGCGGCATCCGACGCTCTGGCTATCGGGGAGCATCGGCTTGGCGTGCCGCGGAGCGTTGATCCACATCAAGTTCGTGACAAGTTGATGGGACAGGCAGACGATCGATCGGTCCTTGAAAGCGCCGTCCTCAGCGCTTGTCCACGAAGACGCGGGACCGCGCGGCGGCACCGGAACGATCGACCACCGAGATGTCCACGAATCCCGGCTCGTCCGGCTGCCATTCGGCCTGGCGCTCCAGGCTGTTCATCGCAACCGGCCGGCCATCGACATACCAGGTGAACGGCGGGCGACCATTGCGCACCTTGAGGAAAAGATCGGCCGTGGCCGGATCTCCGGCCTCGACCTCGACCCGGGCGGCATCCGGCGGAAAGACGATCTCCGGCGCCAGCCCGTCGCCCCCCTTTGCCGCCGCCCGCCCAAACCGCTTCAACGGCGGCGGCAGGTTGCCACCCGCGGTGGCCAGAACGCCCGGCGGCGGTCCGGGAAGCCGTGTCACCGGCCCGATCCGCGCGAACACGTCGCGCATCACCGGCACCGCGCGGTCCTGCCCGATCAGGCCGGGCACCGGCGCCCCATCCGGCCGCCCCAGCCAGACGCCCACCACATGCTCGCCGTCATAGCCGATGGTCCAGGCATCGCGATAGCCGTAGGACGTGCCGGTCTTGTGCGCGATATCGCCAGGCGACCCCTTGGTGGTCGAGGTCGCACCGGCCAGGATCGAGGTGACGTACCATGCCGCCTGCGGCGACAGAATGCGACGCGCCGGGCTGGGCGCCGTCGTCTCCTCCACATGCAACGGCGCGGCCAGCCCGCCATTGGCGATGCCGCCATAGAGGCGCACCAGATCCTCCAGCGTCAGGCCCAAGCCGCCGAGGCCGATCGCCAGACCCGGCAGCGAACGGTCGCCCAATTCCGGCTGCGCACCGGTTCTGCGAATGCGCGAGACCAGCCGCGACGGCCCGACGGCGGACAAGAGCTCCACCGCCGGCAGGTTGCGTGACAATTGCACAGCGCGGCGCGCCGTGATCATGCCCTCGAACGCATGGTCGAAGTTCTGCGGCGTATAGCCGGCAAAACCGCCCGGCGAGTCGTCGACGAGGCTTTCCGGATGCGCGACGCCCCGTTCGAACGCCAGACCGTAGATCAACGGCTTCAAGGTCGAGCCCGGCGAGCGCAACGCCCGCGTCAGGTCGACATAGCCTTGCCGGTCGCCGTCGAAGAGGTCGGGCGACCCGACCGACGCCAGCACTTCGCCAGTAGAGTGGTCGGAGACCAAAAATGCTAGGCTCAACGGTTTCGGCAGGGTCGCCGCCTTCTGTCGCGCATAAGCCTCCAGCCGCGCCTGCAAGCCAGCGTCGATGGTCAGCTGAATCCGGTGCCGCTCGGGCTGTTCGCCGTGCAGCCGTGTCGCGGTATGGGCGGCGAGCATCGGCAGAGACTGCCGGCCCTGCGGCATCGCCTCGGCCCTCGCCCGCTCGGCTTCGCCGGCCGTCAGCAAGCCCAGTGCCTGCATCCGGTCGAGCACGCGGTCGCGCGCCGTCTTGGCCGCCTGCGGATGGCGATCGGGCCGCAAACGCTCCGGCGATTGCGGCAGGGCGACGAGAAGGGCAGCCTCCGCCGCCGTCAGCCGCCGCGGCTCTTTGCCGAAGAAGGCGAGGCTCGCCGCACGCACGCCCTCGATGTTGCCGCCATAGGGCGCGAGCTGCAGATAGAGCGCCAGGATATCCGCCTTGGACCGGCTGCGCTCCAGCGCCAACGCGCCGACGACCTGCTCGCCCTTGGCGAGAAAACTGCCGGTCGGCAGGCCCTCCAGCATACGGGCGACCTGCATGGTGAGCGTCGAGCCTCCCGAAACGACGCGGCCATGGCGCAGCGACTGCCAGGCAGCGCGCAGCGCCGCCCGGGGATCGACGCCGCCATGCTGGCGAAACCGCTTGTCCTCCCAGGCCAGCAGCATCTCGACATAGCGCGGATCGACGTCGCCGGCGCTGGCGGACAGCCGCCAGCGCCCATCGTCGAGCGCGAAGGCGCGCAACAGGATTCCGTGGCGGTCCACCACCTCGACGCCCGTCGCCGGCGCGCTGAACGCGGCTTCGCGCTCATCGATGGCGGCTTCCAGCGCCGCATAGCCGAGTGCGACGGCCAGCAGGCAGGTGGCGAGGCCAGCGCCGAGGACGAGCCTCGCGCGTCGCCTCATCGCAGCGGTCCGGCGACCGATATCTGATCCTCGCCGGTGCGGCCGCGGCGGCTCGGGTCGTACATGTTCTCTACGCTCGCCGCCGGCCGCACGAAACTGCCGGGAGAGACCGCGCGCACGATATAGGCGAAGCGCCGCGTCGCCGTGTCGTCCTCGCCCTGATCCACCGCAGCGAGGAACCGGTCGGCGCGAAACTCGGTGTGCGCCGCCTCGCTGGACAGCTCCAGCCAGTCGAGCGCGGCGACGTCGCCGCCCCGCAGGATCGCCGGATTGTCGATCTCGAGCCCCGCCGGCAACGGATCGTCGATCATCAGGCGCGCCGGCCCGGCGTCGATCGGCGTCATCTCGACGACCGCCACCAGACGTTCGCCCAGGCCGATGACCGAAGGATCGACGGGCTCGCCCTCCAGCGTGAACATCGAGCGCTCGATCGAATAGCCGCTGGTGTCGGCCGGCGGCGCCACCTGCGGCACCCCGCGCAGCGTCAAAGCGGCGGCAATCGGCGCCTCGCCGCGATTTTCCACGTCGATGCCGGCCGCCAGACCGTCGGCATCGAAGGATTCGACGAACGGTCCGTCATGCGGTTGCCCGGCAACCGTCAGCTTCGGCGGGTTGCTGGCAAGCAGCGCGTGCGCGGCGAGCAGCGACCAGGCATCCTCCTGCGTGCTGGTGTGGCTCTGCTCGCGTCGGCGCTGGTTCACCTGCTCGACGAGCCGATCGAAGGACACGCCGTCGACACCGGTCTCCAGGGCGAGCGTCAGGATCGCCGCCTCGTCGCGCAACAAGGTGCCGTAGTCTCCCAACGCGCCGTTTGGCAGTCGACGGCCATCGTCCGCCATGCTCGCCCGGAACACCGTCTCGGCGCGCAGCCGGTCGCCATAGAGCGCCAGTGCCGCGCCGATCTGCGCCTTGGACAACGGTGTCGGGAAGTCGGGCAACTGGTTGTCGGCGGTGTAGCGCAGGTCCCCGATCGCCGCCCGGCCATTGCGCGCCAGCACGTAATAGGCATAGGCGACCGGCCCCCAGTCCGGCGCGTCCGGCAGGTAGGAAAGGCTGTTCCTGAGATTGTCGACGGCGAGCGTCAGGCCCTCCTCCGGCACCGCGTAGCCCGCTTCCTTGGCGCGGGTCAGGAAGTCGGTCACATAGGCGTCGAGCCAGAGGTCGCCGTAGTCCGGCCGCCACAGGCCGAAGCTACCATTCGACGATTGATTGGCGAGCACCCCGGCGATGGCGTCCTCGACCCGCTTGTCCACGTCCGCCGTCTCGCCCAGGCCGGCTGCCAGGATTGTGCGGTCAAGATAGACCAGCGGCATCGCCCGGCTGGTGATCTGCTCGGTACAGCCATAGGGATAGCGGTCGAGCGCCCGCACCACGCCGGCCACGTCGAAGTCCGCCGCGCCGGTGATGCTGAGCGTCGCCGAGGCCGTGCCCGGCACGAAGTCGGCGAAGAGATCCGGATCGAGCGTCAGCGCGCCGCCGTTCGCCGCCAGCTCCAGCCGGCTCTTGTCGACCGTCACCGGCGCGTTGGAGCGCACCGGCAGGACGAAGTGCTTTTCCAGCCGCGCGCCACCCTCGATCTCGAGCGCGACGTCGAACCCGGCATCGCCGATCGCCTCAGCCGTCACCGGGAAAAGCAACCGCTCACGCCCGCCTTCGGCGACCTCGAAGCTCTTGGCAGGATCGCTGCCCGGGGAGACGAAGCCGTCGCCGCCGGACAGCGAGAGTTTCGCCGATCCGGACGGTCCCTCCACATGGGTGACGTCGATGGCGATGCGCGAAGCATCGCCCGGCGCCAGGAAGCGCGGCCGGCTGACGGAGATCACCAGCGGATCGCGCACGAGTAAATCGGCATTCGCCTCGCCCACGCCGGTCTTCGTCCAGGCGAGCGCCATCAGCTTCAGCGTGCCGTTGAAGTCGGGGATGTCGAGGGCGATCGTCGCACGGCCGTCGTCGCCGACGGTCACGAGGCCCGAGAACAGCGCCACGAGATCGTCCATCGGCGGGGGGCTTTCGTAGCTCGCACCGGCGTCGCCGCCGGAGCGCACCGTGCCCGGCGCCCCCTGCATGCGGTCGATCAGCTTGGAATAGAGATCGCGGATTTCGACGCCGAGTTGCCGCTGGCCGAAATAGTGATCCGACAGCGAGGGCGGATCGAAGTCGGTGATGTTGAGAATGCCGACATCGACCGCCGCCAGCGTCACATAGGCGGTCTCGCCGGCCTTGACCCCGTCGACAGCAACCGACACCTCGATCGTCTGGCGCGGCTCGACCTTGTCGGGCGCATCGATAGCCACCAACAGCGCGCGGTCGCCCGGATCGACGCTGGCGTGCGCCAGGCCGATGGCGCGCCCCGGCATGCGCTTGGCGTCGAGATCCATCGGCCGGTAGACCACCGCCGTCACATAGGCGCCGGGGCCCCAGTCGCGCGTAACCGGCAGGGACACATCGCCGCCCTCGGCGCCGATCTCGGCCGTCTTCGTCGCGATCACCCGCTCGTCCATCACCAGCACGTCCGCCGTGCCGGCAAAGCGCGGCTCGATATGAACCGTCGCCGTGTCGCCGATCCGGTAGCGATCTTTGTCGAGCGAGACTTTTGCCATCTCGGGCGTGTCGAGCGACGTGGCCGCGACCGACCAGCCAGCCTCGAAGGCGAGGCTGGCGGGAACCGCGTCGCCGGTAGCGTCGCGCAGGCCCAACTCGTAGTCGCCCCATTCGACGGGCAGCGACAGGCTTGCCGGCTGGTCCGCGCCGATCTCCACCGTGCCGCTGGCGACGCGCGCCGAGCTGCGGATCGGTTCGTAGTTCCAGCGCCCGGCCGTCGAATACCACTGGAAACGCGTGGTGACCTTGTTGAGGGTCCATTCGACGCGCGCGCCGATGCGCTTGCCGTCGGCATCGACCGCGATCAGGTCGAACCCGGCCTCGCTGCCCTCGTCGACGCGCTCGTCGAAGCGCGGCTTGATGCCCAGACGAGCGGCCTGAGCGGCCAGCGGCAGATCGATCGTGCGCTCGACCGGCCGCCCGCTCGCATCCATCACCCGCACGTTGACCGCCGCCCGAACCGGCCGCGTGGTCGCCGGTGGCTCGAAGGCCGGCAGCGTGACCGTGGCCTTGCCCTCGGCGTCTGTGGTACCCCCGTCCAGGGGCTGCCGCGTGGCCGTGGGCTCGTCGTCGGCCAGGCCGAAGCGATAACCGGTGAACCCTGCGACCTCGCGCGTCGGCGTCAGCACCGCCTCGCCCGCTACCTCCAGATTGCCGGCCGGGGCGCCGAACAGATAGCGGGCCTCCACGTCGATCGGAGACGGTGCCGTCGGATCGAGCGCGTCCACTTGTGCCGTGAGATCGAAATCGAGCTTTTCGGGCTCGAAATCCTCGACGATGACCGTCTGCTGGGTCAGCGCCGGGCGCTTGGGATCGGTGTAGAGGCGAACCGTCCAGACGCCGCGCATGGCATTGTCCGGCAGATCGAAGTCGAAGACGAAGCCGCCGGCGCCCTGATCGGCGACCTGCCAGCGCTTGTGCTCGACGCCGTCCGGGCGCGTCGCGATCGCCGTCAAGCTCAGATCTTCGACCGCCTCGCCTGCCGAATTGCGCACCAGGCCGGTAAACCAGGCCGTCTCGCCGGCGCGATAGATGCCGCGATCCGCCGTCAGGAAGACGTCCAGCGGGCCGGCCGGCGCACGTCCGCCGACACCCCGGTCGGTCAAGTCGAAGGGAGCGGCGGTCAGATCCAGGAAGACGAAATCGCCGCCGTCGTTCTTTGCGGTCAGCACCGCCGGGCGATCGCTGCCGGTGCCGCGCAACAGCCCGGCCGGCAGACGCGCATGACCGTCGACGTCGGTGGTCGCCCCGCCGAGCACGCGGTTATTCATGGCGAGCAGCGTCAGTTCGACGCCGGCCTTCGCCTCGGCGCTGCCGATCGATCGGGTGAAGACATGGAAGCCATCCTCGGCCGAGAAGGTCGTCAGCCCGATATCGCTGACCACGAACCATTGGGTGGCCGAAGCGTCCTGATATTGCGGGCCGTTCTCGGCCTTGGCGGTGAGCACATAGACGCCAGGCTCGATCTCCGGGACAATCGCGGCGACGGGGATCGCGGTGGTCACCTCCGCATTGGCCTCGCGCGCCACCGACACGGTGCCGGTCCAGACGTCGGTGCCCGTCGCTTCCGCCATCTCGTCGATCTGCCATTCGTTGAGCTGGCGCAGAAACTGCCCGTCGCCGATCACCCGCGTCAGAGCGCGATCGCCGACCCGCTGCAGGCGGGCTTCGATTTCGTCGGTGTTGATCGTGACCACGGGGATCGACGGGTCGCCGCCGGCCGGCAGCACATAGGCGTTGGTCGAAAACCGCACCATCGGATCGCGGTCACGGACATAGATGTCGAGATCGGCCTGCCGTTCCAGCCGCTCGCCGTCGGCCGAGGGGATGCCGCTTCGCGCCAGGATGCGATAGCGCCGACCGTGCTCGACGCCGTCGACGCAGATCTGGTTACCGCTGGCGGTCACCGGCAAGGTGTCCGCCTCCTCGACTTTCACATAGTCGCCGACAGTCTCGGAAGCGGTGAAGCCGGCAGCGAGCGGATCGGAGAAGACGAGACAGATGCGCGGATTGGCGGCGTTGTTGTCGACCGTATGCTCGACGATGCGAAAGCCGTGCGAGGCAACGGCGTCGTCCAGCTTCGTGCGCAGATCGGACCGGTCCGCGATTTCGACGCCCGCCCGGTAGGTCTTGATCGCGCGCTTCCAGTCCTCGTCCGCCGCGTAGCCGTCGCCGAGCGTGCGTAGCGCGTCCATGCGACCATCCTCGGTCTCGGCGACGAGGTAGGCGTTGACGGCGGCCTGCAGGCGCAGACGGGCATTCTCCAACTGCTCAGAATACTCTTCCGGCTGATAGGCAAGCGCCGCCTCGGCGAGGCCCTGCCAGGCGCGCGCATTCGTCGGCTCGCGCCGCAGCACCTCGCGCCAGTCCGCAATCGCGTCCGGATAGGTGAGGGAGCTCGATGCCCGGTCGGCGAGGAGATCGACGGAAAGGCCGCTGCGTCCCGCGTCCCGCGCTTCCTCGGCGATCGCCAGGCGCAGGCGCTTGGCGTCGTCCAGCGTGGCTCTCGGCACGAAGGGGGCAAGGTCGGCCCGATGCGCCTCGATCGAGGAGTCGTCGACGGCAGCCGTTTCGATCAGCCGGCCCGCCGTCGCGCCGCTGACCGCGCGCAGCTCGCCGACGCCCTCCTTCAGGAAACACCAGCCGTTCGTCTCGTTGAGGGTGAAGGCCTTGCAGCGCTGGTCGGAGAAACAGGCGGCCGTGCAGCCGTCGAGGTCGGTGCCCTTCACGATGTCGTAGTCGTTGCCGAAATAATCGGCTCCGGGCGTCGTGACGATGCGCATGGCGCCTTCCTGGGCGGCGACCGGCTGCGCCATGAGAGCGCATGCCGCCACCGGCAGCAGGGTCAGGAGTTTCCGAAACGCCAGATGCCGTACCATGCCGCCCTCCCCGCGTTGTGGTGGCGGCATCTTAAGGTCAACGAAGCGGATGCGCCAGATCGCCGCAGCCGCCAGCGCATCGTTTTCGCCGTCATCCGGCTGTGGCGGACGCCTCTTGCCCATCCTCGGGCTCGCGCAGACGGAACCAGGCGACATAGAGCGCCGGCACGAAGACGAGCGTGATCAGCGTGCCGGCGATGATGCCACCCATCATGGCGAAGGCCATCGGTCCCCAGAACACTTCGCGCGCGATCGGGATCAGCGCCAGCGAGGCGGCGGCGGCCGTCAGGAGGATCGGACGCGCCCGCATCTGGCTCGCCTCATAGACCGCGTTCCAGGGATGAAGCCCTGCGCCCCGCAGGATATTGATTTGATGGACGAGGATGATCGAGTTGCGGATCAGGATGCCGATCAGCGCCAAGACGCCCAGGATCGCCACGAAGCCGAGTGGCGCACCGCTCGGCAGCAGCGCGGCGACGACGCCAATGAGAGCCAGAGGTGCTGCCGACAAAACGATGAACATGGCCGAGAAGCTCTGCATCTGGATCATGACCAGCGTCAGCATGATGAAGATCATGGCCGGCACCACGGCCATGATCGGCGCCTGGCTTTCCGCACTCGATTCCAGCGTGCCACCGACTTCGATCGTGTAGCGGGGAGGCAGTTTGGCCGCGAAGGCATCGACCTTCGGCTGCAAATCGGTCGCGATCGTCGCCGGCTGTACGTCGCCCACGATCGCCGCCATCACGGTAATGGTGGGAACCCGCGAGCGCGAATAGATGATGGGATCTTCGTAGTCGTAGCCGTAATTGACGACGCTCGATAGCGGCACGGCGACGCCGCTCGAGCTCACGAGTTGCATGTTCTCGATGGCCTCGATCGAATCCCGGTCCGATTTCCGCCCGCGCGCCACCACGTCGACCAGATAAATGCTGTCGCGGATCTGGGTGACGGTGGTGCCGTCGAGGATCGAATAGAGCCCTTCAGCGATATCCTGCGAGCTGACGCCGAGTTGGCGCGCCTTGTCCTGCAGAATCTCGACCTTAAGCACGCGTGCCGGCTCGTTCCAGTCCATTATTATGCCGGTCAGGCGTGGATCTTCCGCCATCAAGGCAGCCAAGTTGCGCGCCTTGGCACGCACCGTTTCCAGGTTCGGCCCGCCAAGACGATATTGCACCGGATGACCGACCGGAGGCCCGAGAGACAGGGTCGTCACATAGATGTCGGTGCCGACAAGCTCCTTGCGCGCAAACGCTTCGATGCGGTTCCGCACGCGTTCGCGCTCCTCAAGCCCCTTGGTGACGACAACCACTTGCCCGAAAAACGAATTGTTGGGCTGGATGTCGTAGGCAAGGATGAAACGCTCGGCCGAGCGGCCCACATAGGAGCTCCAGTGGTCGATGTCGTCGTCGCCTGCGAAGGTCGCTTCGAGCTTGTCCATCTGCGCACGGGTGTCGGTGATCGTCGCGTTGTGGCGCAGCGTGAAGTCGACCACCAGTTCCGGACGATCCGAAGACGGGAAGAACTGCTGTTGGATGAACCGCATGCCGAACACCGAGGCGCCGAACAGCGCCAGGGTGATCAGGATCGTGGCGAAGCGCCAGCGCATGGCCGTCTTGAGCAACCAGCCGAACGCCCGCCGGATCCGGCTTGGCCGTTCATCATGCTTCTTCATGGTCTTCGGCAGCATGGTGACGCCGATCAGCGGCGAAAACAGCACGGCCACGCCCCAGGACAGAAGCAGCGACAAGGCCAAAACCTGGAACAGCGAGAAGGTATATTCGCCGGCCGCCGAACGATTGAACCCGATTGGAATGAAGCCGGCCACCGTCACCAGCGTCCCCGTCAGCATCGGGAAAGCGATAGAGGTCCAGGCGAAGCTCGCCGCTTTCTCAAGACTGTCTCCGACCTCCAGCCGCGACACCATGGTCTCGATCGCGATCATCGCATCGTCGACGAGCAGACCGAGTGCAATGATCAATGCGCCCAGCGAAACGCGCTGCAGCGTGATGCCGAGCATCTCCATGCCGATGAAAGTGAACGCCAGCACCAAAGGAATTGACAGAGTCACCACCAGGCCGGCGCGCAGCCCCAAGCTGACGAAGCTCACGAGGAGGACGATCACCACGGCCTCGAACAGCGAGCGCGTGAACCCTCCGACGGCTTCCTCGACCACGGTCGGTTGGTCCGCCACCTTGTGGACATCGACGCCAATCGGCAGTTCGGCAATGACCTGCTTCATCTCGGCAGCCATCTCTTCACCGAAATCGAGGATGTTGCTGCCGTCCTTCATGCCGATTGCCAGGCCGATCGCCGGCTTGCCGTCATAGCGGAAGAGTTCGCTCGGTGGATCTTCGTAACCGCGCGTGATCGTGGCGACGTCGCTCAGGCGAAAAAAGCGGTCGTTGATCCTGAGATTGACGCCCCGCAGGCTGTCCTCGGACGTGTACGGGCCGGTCACCCGCACCAGGATACGCTCCGCGCCCGCCTGGATCACGCCCGAGGGCGCGATCGCGTTCTGCTCCTGCAGGGTGTCGATGATGGACTGCTGGTCGAGGCCGAGCGCCGCGACCTTGCGTAGCGAGAATTCCAGATAGACGACTTCGTCCTGCGCGCCGACAAGTTCCACCTTACCGGCGTCCGGGAGATGAACGATGCGGGTCCTGACTTCTTCGACGTAGTCGCGAAGCTGCCGCTGACTGAGACCGTCAGACGTGAAGGCATAGATATTGCCGAATACGTCGCCGAAATCGTCGTTGAAGGCGAACCCCTGGAACTCGCTGGGAAAGTCGGCCTGGATGTCGGACATCATGTTGCGCACGCGCAACCAGATATCCTTGATTTTCGATGCCGGCGTCGTCTCCAGCAGGTTGACGTAGACGACGGTCTGGCCGGGGGTGGTGATCGAGCGGGTGTAGTCGAGGGAATCGAGTTCCTGCAACTTCTTCTCGATACGGTCCGTGACCTGGGCGGTCATCTCCTTGACCGTCGCCCCAGGCATCGCCGCTGAAACCACCATGGTCTTGATGGTGAAGCTCGGATCTTCCTCGCGGCCAAGATTGAGATAGGACAGCGCCCCGGCAATCATCGCCGCGATCATGAAGAACCAGATCATCGAGCGGTGGCGCAGCGCCCAATCCGAAAGGTTGAAGCTGTTCACGGTGCTATTCTCCGGACACGGAAACGCGCTGCGCCTCGTCGAGACTGTGGACGCCGGCTGTCACCACCCGTTCTCCCGCCGTCAGGCCCGACGTGACTTCGACTTGGCCGTCATGGCGCTGGCCGAGTCGGACGTCCCGCCGATGAACGACGCCCTCTTGCGGATCGACCACCCAGATGCTGGCGGCGCCATCCGCCTCGACGACCGCCGTCGCCGGAACTTCGATGGTCGGGAAAGTGCCGCTGACCGGCGTTGCGCGGATCAGCGAACCGAGCCGAAAGGCCGCCGGCGGCTGGTCGAGCAGGATGCGGACCCGGTTGGTGCGCGTCAGGGCGTCGGCTTCCGGCGCGATCTCGCGAACCCCGCCCTGCGCTTCGATCGACGGATCGACCTGCAGACGGACGCGAAACCGGCTGCCGGCCACGATAGTCCCGAGGGCTTCGTTGGGGATGTCGACCATGGCTTCGCGAACATCGGTGCGCGCCAGCGTCATCACCGTCTCGCCGGCGGAGACCACCTCGCCCATGTCGGCGTCGCGCTCGGTGATTACACCGTCGACGGGAGCGGTCAGCACGGCATAGGTCAGCGCATTCTGGGCCTTGTCGAGATCTGCCTGCGCCTGCTTCAACCCCGCTTCGGCAGCCGTCTCGTTCTGCTCGGCCGATTCCAGATCGGCCGATGAAACCGTTTTCTCCTCGAACAAGGCCTGGGCGCGCGCGGCGCTGGCGCGGGCCGTATCGGCCTGCGCCTGAGCGCTGGCGAGTTGCGCGCGGGCCGAACGGACGTCGGCCTGCAGCGTATCGGCATCGACCGCGGCGATCTGCTGGCCCGCCTCGACCTGATCGCCGACGTCCACATCGAGCGACACGATGCGGCCAAGGGTGCGGAAGGCGAGATCGGTCTCGAAACGCGGCTCGATCGTCCCGCTGAAACCGGCGATGACGGCGGCATTGGGATTGGCGACCGCCGTCAACACCGGACGCGGCGTCGCCGCAGCTGCGGTCTCCGGCTGTTCGTCCTCCTGGCACCCGATCAAGGCGACCAGAGCAGTGGCGAGGATCGCGCCAAGGATCGGCGATTTCATCAAGGCTGCTCCTCCATCGCCTCGATCGTTTCGCCCGGCAGAATGAGCTGCGAACCGGCCGTGACCACGCGATCTCCCGGCTTTAGCCCCGAGGCCACGACGATCTGATTGCTGTCGTAGCGGGCGATCTCGATGGGGGTCAGCGAGACGACATTGGTGTCGGGATCGACCCGCCAGACGGCGGGCTGTCCATCCTGCGCGGCCAAGGCCTGCCACGGCAGGAGGAAGGCTTCCTCGGCGGCGAGAAACGTCACCTCGCCAACCACGGCTGCGCCAAGGCTCATCTGCGGCGGGACGGCATCGAGACCCACCTTGACCTCGACCGTGCCGGTCTGCGGATCGATCAACGGCGATATCTCGCGGACATGGCCGGTCGTCGTTACTTGGGGGTCGGCCAGCAGCGCGATGGAGATCGTCGGCCCGCCGTCGTCGTCGTCCTTGGCGTGGATCAACACCTGCTCCTGGACGTCGAAAACGGCGTCACGCGCGCCGTCCTCGGCAAAGCCTAAAACGGCCTGGGCAGCGCTGACCACCTGCCCCGGCTCGACCGAGCGCGAGGTGATGACACCCGCCGCTTCCGCCTTCAACACCGTATCGTCCAGGCTGGTTCGGGCCGTCTGCAGGGTGGCCTGGGCGCTGTCGAGCGTACCCTGCGCGGTCGCCACGGCCTCTTTGGCTGAATCGTAGCTGCTGCGCGTGGTGTATCCGTCCTTCAACAGGGACTGCTGCCGCTCCAGCGTCGAACGCGCCTGTTTGAGTTTGGCTTCCGCCGAGGTCACCGCCGCTTCAGCCGATGCCACGCCGGCCTGCTGCTGGGCCGGATCGAGCTTGGCAAGGATATCGCCCGGCGCCACGTGATACCCCACATCCACCTCGACCGCGGTCACCCGCCCCCCGGTCTTGAACGACAGCGAGGTGCTGTTGCGCGCGGCGATCTCGCCGGTCAGCGCAATGGTCCGGCTGTAGGCCTGTGACGCGACATTCACCACCTTCACCGGCTGGACGGGGCGCTGCGGCGCCGCTTCCTCCTGCTGGCATCCCGCCAATAGGATCAGGCCCGTGACCAAAGCCGCCGCTTGACCGCGCCGAACGCGCCATTTCGCAGCCATGCAGAACTCCAGTTGGTAATTTTCGCGAATGCTCTATAATGAAGTTACTTCAAGATCAAGATACCGAAAGCGACAGGCGACGATGCGGCCCAAGAAGGCAGAGTTCGAACCCTTGGAACGTGCCGTCCATCAGATCATCCAGATGATCGTGTCACGCGACCGTGAACTGGCCGGCCGCTACGGCTTGGCTCTCACCGATCTCACCTGCCTGCACTATCTGCAAACCTGCGAGACGGCCGGCGTGCTGGTCAGCGCCAAGATGATCTCGGAGTATGTGGGGCTGTCGACGGGTGCGACCACCGCCTTGATCGATCGGCTCGAACATCAGTGCTACGTCGAGCGGCGGCCCAACCCGACCGACCGGCGCAGCGTTACCATTCACTTGATCGAAGCCAAGGCCGACGAGGTGCTCGAAGAAAATCGCTTCCTCCATTTGGCCTTGAAGGAAACCTGGGAGGAGGCCTCCGCGGAGGAAGCCGAGGCTGTGACGCGGTTTCTGTCGGAGACGCTAGCAAAGGCCAAGCGTCAGCAGTGACGCCGACACCGAAGCGTGCCGTTCGAATGCATCCATCTCCGGTAGCCCCGATATCCCCGCGTCTGTCGCGCTGGAGGGCTTTGCAGAAGGCGGCGAACAGGACATGGTGCGCCCCGACGTCCCAGCCGATGCGGCACACACCGCATCCATCGGACCGATTGCGCGAGGAAGCCTTGAACCCGCCCTTCTGCCGAACCGATCATTCCACAGCGGCCCTGCCGGCAAGGCCACCGATGACAAGACTGTCCTGCCGGAGGTCGAAGCGTTGAATTCTGCAATTGGAACTCCGCTCCTGTGCTTCGACATCGGCGGATCGTTCATCAAGTTCGGTCTCTGCGAACGGC
The DNA here is from genome assembly GCF_036541425.1 of Consotaella aegiceratis. Classification (NCBI taxonomy): domain Bacteria; kingdom Pseudomonadati; phylum Pseudomonadota; class Alphaproteobacteria; order Hyphomicrobiales; family Aurantimonadaceae; genus Consotaella; species Consotaella aegiceratis. The sequence continues at coordinate 190,499 of NZ_JAZHFT010000003.1, read as the reverse complement.
CGGGCGTCGTTGCCCAGGCGGGCCGGCGGACGACCCCTGCCACCTCCTGGACCGGTTTCGTGGACGCGCTCTCGGCCACCGTCGCCGCCCACGTCGATCAAATCGCGCCCTCGACGCCGCTCTCCATCTCGACCGCCGGCATGATCGACGCCGAGACCGGGCTGGTGACCGCGGCTTCCAACGTGCCCTGCCTGGTCGGGCATCGTCCGGCGGCCGAACTGTCCGAGATCCTGGGACGTCCGGTCCTCGTCGCCAACGACGCCGACTGCTTCGCGCTGGCCGAAGCCGAAATCGGCGCCGGGCATGGCCGCCGGGTCGTCTTTGGCGTGATCCTCGGCACCGGGGTGGGCGGCGGATTGGTGATCGACGGCCGGCTCGTGGCGAGCGCCGGCGAATGGGGTCACGGACCGATCACCAAGACGCAGTTGGCGAACGGCACCGTCGATCTGCCGCGGCTTCCCTGCGCCTGCGGCCAGGTCGGCTGCCTCGACGTGCTCGGCGCGGCTCGCGGTCTCGAGCGCATCCATGCGCACCTGTTCGGCGGCGCCAAGGACAGCCGCGTCATCATCGAGGAATGGCTCGCCGGCGACGAGCAGGCGGCACGCGCGGTGGCCATCCAGATCGAGCTGATCAGCGAACCGCTCGCCGTCGTGGTCAACGCCACCAGCGCTTCGATCGTCCCCGTCGGCGGAGGTCTCGGCTCGGTCGCGCCTTTCGTTGCAGCGCTCGACGCGGCGGTCCGCCCGCTGATCCTGCGCCACACCGACCAGCCGCTCGTCGTGCCCGCGCAAACGTCGGCCGATGCCGGCCTGATCGGTGCCGGCGTCCTCGGCCATCAGGCCGCCGGCCGAACGACCCACCACGATAAAGTCTAAAAGAGCGAAGCGACCAGGATCACCCAGGCCGACAACGCCACTCCCGCCAGCGCGATGAAGGAGCCGTTCCAGCCCCAGCCGACGCGCAGCGGTGTCACGCCGCCAAGCCGCCCGATCAGGAGCACCGTCGCCGTGAACGGCGAGGTCACCGCGCTGAGCGACCAGCCGGCGGTGATCGCCACGATGGCGGCATTGGGCGGAATGCCCAGCCCCGTCATTTCGACCAGGAAGGGTGCCGCGAGCGAAACGGCGAGAATCGGGTTCATGCCGAGTTGTCCCGCGATCGGGATCAGCCAGACGATTGCGACCAGGAGCAGCATCGGCGGCATCGCTCCCAGCGACGCGCCGTCGGTTTGCACCAGCGGGGCGAGGAGGCTGCCGCCCACCGCGCCGATGAAACCCGCCATGATCAGCAGCACGGCCTCGGGCGCATAGGATGGCAGATCATCGAGAACGTAGCCGCCAAGCCGTTCGAAGACATAGCGGCCGCCCGGCTCCCGCCGCGCCTGTCCCTGCAGCGCCAGCCACGCCAGGCTGATCACCGGCACCACCAGCATGACGACGCTGGTCACCGCCAGCCTCGTCAGCACTTCGAGCCCGCCGACGAGAACCCCGAGAATGAGCAGCAGGATCAGCAACGGATAGAGATCGCGCCACGAACTGGCCGAGGTGGCCATGGCCGGAGCGGCCGGACGCGGCCCGCTGAGCCTGGGCTTAACCAACGTATCGAGCGCCCATCCGGTACCGGCCACGATGCACGAGGACACGACACCGAAGGCGACCGCGCCGCTCCAGCTCGATCCCGGGATGATCGATGTCGAGATCGCCATCGCGAAGGCCAGCGGCGACCAGCACAGGCTCGAAGCGAAGCCGCGCTGGATGGCCAGCAGCATGCGCCGATTGCGGATCGCCCGCACTGCCTCGTTCTTCTCCCGCTGCCCGATCGATTCCACCAGACCGCCGAGCAGCGTGATCGAGCCGTAGTTCAGCAGCAGTGCGAAAAGATGGCCGCCGATCGTCAGCGCCAGATAGCGCCGGCCCGGCGGCCGGCTCGCCAGATAGAGGCCGCACCGCTCGATCGCCGGCGAAAACATCGAAGGGATGCGCAGCATGGCGAGCGCCACGAAGAAGGCGGCGATGAAGCCGCCCCGCTCGAGTCCATGCATCAGGATCGCCGACCAGTCGGACCGCGAGAGGAAGGCGACCACCGCCAGCGCCACGGCGACGGTGACGAAGCCGAGGCGCGAGCGCGACAATCGCGGCAGCGCCGCGACCACCATAGCCACCAGCAATGCGTCCGCGATCCCCTCCGCAATCCGGCTTCCCAACCATTCGCTGACGATGACGCTGACCGTCAAGGCGCTCATGACGAGACCGAGCACGAGATTGGATACGACGCTGTTTTTCGTCATGTCGCGAGGCGCTACCCGGAGAAATCGACCAGTACCGATCCGCGAACGGGACGGCGTCGGCACCCTCCAACCAGCATATGGGTGAAGAGCCGAAGGTCCGGCTCTAGGCCATTCTCGGCCCGGACGCCAGTGCGACAGGCAGAACTTCAATTTCGCCGATGGCTCGGCGAGCTATGCGGGCACATCGCCCAGGACATCGCCGACGCCACGCGCAGGCCGGCCGGGGTTTCCTGTCTTCTCTCGGCGGCGCACCCGGGGCCGGCGCTTGTCCGAAATGCCGCTTGAAGCTGCGGGACAGGGCCGAGATGGAAGAAAATCCCGTACGCACCGCGACGGCGGCGATGGGAATGTCGGTATCGACGATGAGCCGCCGAGCGGCGCGCAGCCGCAGCGCGAGATGGAAGGCACCCGGTCCCTGCCCGGTCAGCCGGGCGAACGCCGCCTCGAACAACGCGGACCGGCTGGACGCGTGGCTGGACGGTGTCACGACCTTCGACGGCGAGCCCGGTCTCGAAACCGCCAAGGCCGAACTCGGGCCGTATGCCTGTGAACAGGGCTCACGCGGGCTGCGCGGCAACCCGTATTAGCCTCGGATGAGAAACGCCGTGCAAGGTCGGGTCGATCCCCCGGCCCTGCTGGCTTTGGTCTGGTAGACCGGCTCTTACCTTTGCACGATTTCCGGGCCGAACATCGCGTTCGGCAGCGCGGTGGAAAGCGCCGGCACGTAGGTGACCAGGATCAGGAAGACGAAGAGCACCGCTACGAACGGAGCCGCCGCCTTCACCACCTGGACGAGGTCCATGCCGGTGATCCCCGAGGTGACGAACAGGTTCAGCCCGATCGGCGGCGTGATCATGCCGATCTCCATGTTGACCACCATGATGATGCCGAGGTGGATCGGATCGACACCCAGCTCGACGGCGATCGGAAACACCACCGGCGCCACGATCAGAAGCAGCCCCGACGGCTCCATGAACTGACCGCCCAACAGAAGCAGCAGGTTGATCGCGATCAGGAAGGTGAACCAGTTGAGGCCGATGCCGATCATCCATTCGGTGATGATCTGCGGCACCCGTTCCGCCGTCAGCACGTGGGCGAACAGCAGCGCGTTGACGATGATGAACATCAGCATCACCGTCACCTTGGCGGCATCCACCAGCACCTTGCGGGTGTCGTCGTGGACCATGGCCGGAAGGGTGTTGCGCAGCGTGAGTCCGACGCTGCGCCAGAAGATGCCCGCCCCGGCAGCGAAGCAGCGCCCTATGGCGTACCCGGCCTCGCGGCTGCGCAGTCGCGCATAGAAGATCGCCGCCGCGAAACCGATCACCACGCCCGAGATCGTCCCCGGCCAGAAGCCAAAGATGTCGTGGAAGAAGAAGAACGTGACCGCCCACCACAACACCATCAAGCCGAGGCCGTAGAGTGCGCCGGAAAAGCCGATCTTGCCTTCCGGCGGGTCGGTGCGCTCGAACCAGGGAATCCCCTTCATCGGTCCCATGTCGCGATAGACGAAGAGCGCGTTCCAGAACGAATAGACCGCGGCCACGGCCGCCGCTTCCGTCGGCGTGAAGGCGCCGCCGTAGATGCCGCCCAGGATGATGACGATCAGAAACAGGCCGAAGCCCGCGTCCTTGCCCGCGTTGACGATCTCCTTCAGGCTCTTGCGCGGCTCCGCCGGCAAGTTTCTGCGCCGGGCGATGATATAGATCAGGCCCATCAGCATCAGTCCGGCGACGAGGCCGGGAATGACGCCCGCCATGAACATCCGCCCGACCGAGACGTTCACCGAGGCGGCGTAGACGACCATGACGATCGACGGCGGGATCAGGATGCCGAGCGTTCCGGCATTGGCGATCACGCCGGCCGCAAAGCTCTTCGAATAGCCGACCTGCACCATGCCGCCGATGGCGATCGTGCCGATCGCCACCACGGTCGCCGGCGAGGATCCCGACAGAGCAGCGAACAGCATGCAGGCCATGACCGCCGCGATCGCCAGCCCGCCCCGGATATGGCCGACGGCGGCCACGGCGAAGCGAATGATGCGCCGCGCCACGCCGCCTGTGGACATGAAGGAGGAGGCGAGAACGAAATAGGGAATGGCCAGCAGGGTATAGTTCTGTGAGGCGGTGAACAGCTGCTGGGCGACCGAGGAGACGGTGTCGTTCGAGAAATAGGCGATCAGCAGCGTCGAGGAGAGGCCGAGCGCCACGGCGATCGGAACACCGAGGAAGATCAGCGTAAGGACGAGGACGAGAAGGATGATCGGTTCCATCGTCGCACCTCAACGATTGCCGTCGCGGTCGCGCGGCGGCTGCGGCCGATCGAGCCGCGCGTCATGCTCCCGTTTCTGTTCCGGCGTCTCCGCCGCTTCCGCGAACACCGTGTCGAAGGCTTCGCCGCGCGCGAGATTGTCGTCGGACAGTACGCCGACGTTCTCGCTGACCAGGTCTTCGGCCTCATGCCCCGCGACCACGAGCATGCGCTGCCCGGTCGCGATCTGCCAGATCGCTTGCAGCGATCGGAAGGCGAGAAGTGCGAGCCCGATCGGCAGCATCAGATAGGCGATCCAGCGCTGCACCCGCTCCTGCATGCCGAAGGCATCCTGGACCCAGACGGGATAGCGGATGTCGTCGAGGCCGAAGGGCCGCTTGAACAGGAGATACCAATAGTCCCAGGCGCCGCCACGCGCGTTGGCGCCGAAATATTGCAGCCAGTCCGACTTGATCAGGATGATCGCATAGACCAGCGTGCATAACGCTCCGAACAGGCCGAAGGCGCGCGTGACCGGCGTCGGAAACAGGCGGATGAAGGCGTCTACCCCGAGATGGGCGCCGATCTTCAGCCCGTAGCTCATGCCGAACAGGATGAGCCAGGCGAACAGGATGCGCGTCAGCTCCAGCGCGCCGCCCCAGCCCGCGCTGAACCCGTAACGGGCGACCACCTGCGTGAACGAAATCACGGTGATCGCGGCCAGCAGAATCGCCAGGATATCCTGCTCGATGCGATCCACGATTTGACTGAAGCGCGCCATGGCCCCCTTGCTCCTCCCAAAGCACCGCTGATCGGCGGCGGACAACCAAGGGTCCGCCGCCCGATCCTGTCATCGATCTGCCAGGTTCTGCCGTCGGCCGTCATGCCGCCACCCCGGCCCATGAGCGCCGGAGTGGTGGCTACGGCCGGAGCCTCGGTCCGTTAGCCGGCGTCGTTCGAAGCCACTGCCGCGTCGATCAGGTCCTTGCCAATGTCGTCCTCGAACTGGCTCCAGACCGGCTTCATCGCGTCGACCCACTGCTGGCGCTGCTCGGGCGTCAGTTCGTGCACCTCGGCGCCGGCATCGATGACGTTCTGACGGTTCTTCATCTCGATGGCGGCAACGTCGGCATTCGCCTTCTCGGTCACCTCGTGAACGATCGACAGGAACTGGTCGCGCACCTCGGGATCGAGCCCGTCCAGCCAGTCGGTCGAGGTCACCAGGAGGTAGGCGAGCAGCTGATGATTGGTCTCGCTGATGCCGTCCTGCACCTCGAAGAATTTCTGGGTGTAGATGTTCGACCAGGTGTTTTCCTGGCCGTCGACGACGCCGGTCTGCAGGGCTCCGTAGACTTCGTTGAAGGCGAGCTTCTGGGCCGAGCCGCCCATCGCTTCGATCATCGCCTCGGCGACGTCGGAGGTCTGGATGCGGAACTTGAGTCCCTTGGCGTCGGTGGGCAAGAGCAGCGGCTTGTTGGCCGAGAACTGCTTCAGGCCGGACGACCAATAGCCGAGCCCCTGAAAACCGGAATCCTGCATGGTGTCCAGAAGTCCCGTTCCGGCATCGGAGTTGATGAACCGGTTCACCGCGTCGAGGTCGTTGAACAGGAACGGCAGGTCGAACAGCCGGTATTTCAGCGTGTAGGGCTCGAACTTCGACAGCGACGGCGCGGCAAGCTGCACGTCGCCGAGGAGCAACGCTTCCATCACCTTGTCGTCGTCGTAGAGCGTCGAGTTCGGGAAGACCTGCATGCACATCTTCCCGTTCATCTCGTCGTTGATGCGCTGTGCCAAGAGATTGGCCGCATCGCCCTTGGGATGGCCGCTGCCGGCCACCACGTGGCTGAACTTGACGACCGTCTCGCCATCGTCGCAGCCCTCCTGGGCCATCGCGGACGAAGCGGCCAAGGCGAGCGCGGCGACAGAGACGGATAGAGTCAGAAACTTCATGGATAGTCCTCCCATTGATCCTCCAAGACGGCGAACGCGTCCGCCTGCCTCAAGCAGCCATTTGCAAACCGTGTGCCAAATCGCCGCCATGATGATGAGATCAGCCGGAAAGACCGTCAGGCCGCCGCTGACGGTGCGGGCGCCGATGCGGGTCTCCGATCGCCGCGGCCATCGCGATGGGTAGCGTACGACACACCGCAACCCACGATGGGTGTCGCTCTACCCGTCGGCACCCTCGATGCCGAGACGGCGCATCTTGTCGTAGAGACCCTTGCGCGAGATCTGCAGCCGCTCGTAGACCGGCTTCAGCTTGCCGTCGCTACGCTTCAGTTCGGCCTTGATCTGGGCCCTTTCGAACTCGTCGACACGATCGGCGAGGCTGCGCTCGTCCGTCATCGCGCCGTCGCGCCCCCTGGAGCCGTCCTCGCCGATGCGATAGAGGCCGAGCACGAAGCGGTCGGCCACGTTGCGCAGCTCGCGCACGTTGCCCGGCCAGTCGTGCGCCAGGAGGCGCGCCTCCATGGCTGGCGTCATGTCTGGGATCTCGCGGCGATAGCGCGCGCGGGCCTCGCGCGCCAAGTGAAAGAACAGCAGAGGGATGTCGTCGCGGCGCTCGCGCAAAGGCGGGATCTTCAGGCTCGCCACGTCGAGCCGATAGTAGAGATCGGCGCGGAACCGCCCCGCCGCGCTCTCTTCGGCAAGGTCGGCCTTGGTGGCGGCGACGAACCGCACGTCCACCTCGATCGACTTGTTGGATCCGAGCCGCTCGATCCGGCGCCCGTCGATCGCCCGAAGCAATTTGACCTGCAGGTCGAGCGGCATCGATTCGATCTCGTCGAGGAAGACCGTGCCGCCGGCGGCGTGCTCGATCTTGCCGATGCGCTGGCGGCTCGCACCGGTGAAGGCCCCCGCCTCGTGGCCGAACAGCTCGGATTCGATGATCTCGGCCGGCAACGCGCCACAGTTGATGGCCACGAAGGGTTTGTCGGCCCGCTCTGAGAAGTCGTGCAGAGCCCGCGCCACCACCTCCTTGCCCGAGCCGGTCTCGCCGTGCACCAGGACGTTCGCGTCGGTGCCGGCCAGCGCCGAGATCTCGGAGCGCAATTGCTCCATCACCCAGGAGCGGCCGACCAGGCGCGCCGCCAGGGCCTTCTGCTGGTCGAGCACGTCGCGCAGCGCCCTCAGTTCCAGCACCAGCCGCCGCTTTTCCAGGGCGCGTCGGCAGGCGATGAGCAGCCGGTCCATGGCAAAGGGCTTTTCGATGAAGTCGTAGGCGCCCTCGCGCATGGTCTCCACCGCCATCGGCACGTCGCCATGGCCGGTGATGACGATCACCGGCAGCGCGGGATCGATCTCGAGCGCGTTGCGCAGAAGCGTCGCGCCGTCCATGCCCGGCATCCGCACATCGGTCACCACAACACCGTTGAAGGCGCGCGTGACGCGCTCCAACACGAGATCGGCGGTTTCGAACACCTCGATGGCGATGCCGGCGAGTTCGAAGCTCTGCTCGATGGCTTCACGCAGATCGGGATCGTCGTCGACGAAGAAGACCGTCGGTTCGGGTTCTGATAGGCTCATGCCGTCATTCTTGAACCTTGGTCGTCCGTCCGCAAGGTGGCATCGTCGGCCGCAACGAGGCGGACCTCGAACCGGGCACCGCCCAGCGCGCTACGGTCGACGAAGATGCTGCCGCCGAAATCCGCAGCGATCGTCTGGACGATCGACAGGCCGATACCGAAGCCCTTGCCCTGCCCCTTGGTGGTGAAGAACGGCTCGAAGATGCGCTGATTGAGGTCGTCCGGAATGCCCTCGCCATTGTCCTCGACGATCAGCACCGGACCATCCTCGTCGCAGCCCCAGGCGATCGCGACATGGCCGTCCGGCTGCCCTGCGACGGCATCGATAGCGTTCGACACCAGGTTGACGACGACCTGGGTCAGCCGGATCCGCCCGCCCAACACCTTGATCGGCTGTGCCGGACGCCTGATCTCCAGCGCCACCTCCGCCTTGCCGGCCTTGGGACGCATCATGATCAAGGCCTCGTCGACGACCACCGACAGCGGCACCGCGCCGATGGCCTGTTCGGGCGGGCGGGCGAAACTCAGCAGCGTCTGCGAGAGTTCGCCCATGCGGCGGATCAGTTCCTCGATCTTGCCGAGATTGCGGGTGGCCGCGTCGGCATTGCCGCGCTCGAGAAACCGGCGCGCATTCTCCGCATAGGCCTGGATGGCCGTCAGAGGCTGGTTGAACTCGTGGCTCAGCGTCGTCGCCATCTGGCCGATGGCGGCGAGCTTGGCGGTCTGCACCAGCTTTTCCTGCGCGGTGCGCAGGTGCCCCTCGGTCGCGGCCCGCTCCTCCACTTCCCGGGCCAGTTCGGCATTGGTGCGGGCGAGTTCGCGGGTGCGATCGCGCACCCGGCGCTCCAGGCGCAACGTCGCCGCCCGTTCGCTGCGCATCCGGCGCAAAAGCGTCTCGCGGCGCATATCGACGAACAGCGCGATCAGCCCGAGAATGACCAACGTCGCCAAGGCGGCGCCGCCGCCGGTCCAGAACGCGTTCCGCGCCGGCTGGGCGTCGAGCAGAACGGTCACCGTCCAATCGAGCAAAGGCAGCATGTGGGAAGCTTCGACGAAGCTGTGCGGAGAGCCGCCGACGACGGCCGTGGCCAGTTCGTCCTCGCGATGCATCGGCACCACGGCACCCTCCGCGCCGACGGTCTGCAGCCGCCAGGTGGCGACGTTCGACAGGAGAATGCGCCCCTGCTCGTTGGTGACGAAGATCGGATCGCGCGACAGCGACCACGCCGCTTCCAGATTGTCCAACGGCACGGCCACGGCGACGATGCCAAGCAATTGGGCGTCCCGCCAGACGCCGCTGGCAAACAGATAGGCGCGCCCTCCCTGGGAATCGGTCGCCGAGGCGCGGCCGAGCCGATGCTGGCGCACCGCGGTAAACAGACCGGCCGGCAGAGGCGGCATCGGTGAATAGGGCACGGCCTTGCCAAAGACTGCGCCGGCAGCATCGGCGAACACCACCTGCGGCGCTCCCGAAAGACCCTGCACCTCGCGCGCCACCTGAGCGGCTTCGAGCCGTCTGGGATCGCCCTCCGGGGCGGCAAACAGCTCGACGACATCGCGCCTTGCCGCCAGCATGGCCGGCACCAGACGGTACTTGTCGAACAGGCTGGTGAGGATTTCGGTCTGGATCGCCAGCTTTTCCTGCGCCTCCCGACGCAGGATGTCGAGCGCACGGCCCTGCCACGCCTGTGCGGCGCCGAACGCCAGCAACAGCACCGCGACCGCCGCCATCGCGGCGACGCTCAATCGCGGACGAAGCCCTCGGGCGCGTGGTGCAGTCGATCCTCCCATTGCCATGCATCAAAGGCGCAATGCGGGCGGGACGCAAGTGCCGGCGTCAAACGGCGACAGCGCGCCGCCGCGAGCCGTCGGCGCGCTTGATGCAGATCATTCGTTCGGACGCGAAGTGGACTATGGATCTCAGATTATGTCTTTGGCGGATCCAAGTCTCCCGGCCGACGAGCGCCTTCGTGTCGGCCGCCCACCCCATCCATGGTCCATCGAAACAGCGAGCGGGACGGCACCGGAGCCGGCCCGGGCGCAGCGAGGCCTAAAGCAGCGAAGCCGCTGTCTCGGTGATCACGCCGGGGCGCTGTTCGCCCGCCATACGGGCCTTGATGACACCATCGCGACCGATGACGAAAATGGTCGGAAAGACGCCGACCTCGTATCGTTTGGTGCTGAGCGAGATCGCGTCCAGGGTCATGCCGAAATCGATCCCGTAGTCGCGAATGGCGTTGGTCACCGCCTGCTTGTTGCCGCCGGTGTTGACCATCAGCACGTCGAGCCCGCGCTGATTGAAGCTGCGGTGCAGGTCCACGAGTTCCGGCATCTCGTTCAGGCAGGAAATGCAGCCGCCCAGCCAGAAGCCGAGAACCAGCACCTTGCCGTCATAGGCGTCGAGCCCGGCCGATGCCGCGTCCGCCGGATCCTGCACCGCTTCGAGCGCGAGCGAGGGCGGCTTGTCGCCGACCTCTGCCCCGACAGCACTTCTGTCCGAAGAGCCGTTGCATCCGCCCAGGATCGCGAGACAGACGGGCAAGGCCCGGATGCCGCGACGCCAAGGGTTCATGGCCCATTTGCCCTTGTCTGCTGAGGAAGCCATCGTGACTTCACCCCTCTTCTTTCCGTCGGCATCCGCCGCCGTCATCCACCGCGCCGCGCGGGCCGCCCTCATCGCCGTGGTCGTCGCCGCGCCTATCGCGCCCGCCGCCGCCCAGGACATCTCCGCCGGCGAACAGCTCTACCGGTCGAACTGCGCCGACTGCCATGGCCGGAGCGGCGAGCAGCGGTCCCTCGGCAAGTCGCGGCCGATCCGCGAGCTCGACGCCGAAGAGATCCGCAAGGCGCTCATCGAGCGGCGATCCCTGCAAGGGCAACTGTCGATGCAGGATCGCGTCAAGGCCGCGCTTACCAATCCCGAAGTCGACGCGCTCGCCGACTACGTCTCCAGCTTGGAGTGACCGAGCAGCGGTCCGAACTTCTTCGCCAAATCCTGTTCGTTGAGCGGGCCGTTGATCCGCTCGACCAGCTTGCCGTCCGCATCGATCAGGAAGGAGGTCGGGACGGCGAGAACGTTGTAGCGGGCACTGGTGATGTCGAGCCGATCGACCAGCAGCGGCAGGGAAAGCCCCATGCGCCGGGCCGTCGCCTCGATGACCTCGTCCGATTCGCCCATATTGACGGCGACGATGACGGCACCCTTGTCCTGGTTGGCGCGATAGAAGGCGTCGAAACCCGGCAGTTCGCCGAGACACGGGCCGCAGCTCGCCTGCCAGAAGTTGACCAGCACCACCTTGCCGCGCAGATCGGCGAGACGGACCACGTCGCCAGCCAGATCGGTGGCGACCAGTTCCGGTGCGAGATCCTCCCCGCCCGGCTGGTGCAGGGCCGCGTCCTTGTTATCCGTGCAGCCGGCGACGAGCAAAAACGCGCCCAACACCCCGACAAGGGCGGACGGGGCGGCTCTGCGTCCGGCGAGCCGAAATGCCGATTGCAGGCCGCCCGTCACACCTGCCTCCCGTGATCGAGCTTGAGGATCCGGTCGGCTTGCCTCCCCAAAGCTGGGTTGTGCGTCACCAGGACGATGGTGCGTCCTTCGGCGCGCAGGCTTTCGAATAACGCCATAACGCGCTTTTCGTTGTCGGCATCGAGATTTCCCGTCGGCTCGTCCGCCAGAATCAGCGCCGGCGCATTGATCAGGGCGCGCGCGATGCAGACGCGCTGCTGCTCGCCGCCCGAGAGCTGCGAGGGCAGATGGCTGGCGCGGTCGGCCAGCCCGACACGCTCCAGCGCCTCCAGCGCCTCGCTCCGGTCGGCGACCGAATGGTAGTGCTGGGCCAGCATGACGTTCTCGACGGCCGAGAGATACGGGATGAGGTGAAACTGCTGAAAGACCAGGCCGATCTTCTCGCGGCGGATCACCACCTGATCCTTTTCGGTCAGCGTCGCCGTCTCGATGCCGTCGAGCCGGTAGGAGCCCGATGTCGGGCTGTCGAGCAGCGACAAAAGGTTGAGGAGCGTCGTCTTGCCGGAGCCCGACGGTCCCATGATCGCCAGGAAGTCGCCCTCGTGCACCGAGAAGGTGACGTCGTCGAGGGCGGCGACCGATCCGAACCGGCGGCTGAGCCCGTCGCAGCCGATCACTTCGCGACGCGACCGCGCGGCGGACGAGGCCGATGTCTCGCTGGCCGACGCGGCGCTGAAGCCCGCTGTTCCATCCATCGGAGCCATGACTATTCTCCTCTCAGGACCCTGGCCGGGACGACGCGAACGGCACCGCGGATCGGCAACATCGCGGCCACCAGCGCAGCCACGAGGCTCAAGCCGAGCGTCACCGGCACCATACCGGGTCGAAACGTTACCCAGGCGCTGAACACCGCCTGTCCCAAGACCTGGGCCAGCAAAAAGCCGATTGCGATCCCGATCGCAACGGCCACCAAACAGACCACGCCGGTTTCGGCCAGGAATTGCCCGACGATGCTGCCGTTGCTGGCGCCGATCGCCTTCTGCAGGCCGATCTGCGGCGTGCGCTCGGCCACCATCGCGGTCAGCGTGGCGTTGACGCAGAGCGTGGTGATGACGAGGATGATGGCGGCGACCAGCGCCATCAGCCCGTCGATCTTGTCCAGGATCTGGCCATCGGCCTCCGACACCTTGCGGATCGGATGCGCCTCGATGCCAGGAAAACGGGTCATCAGGTCGGCGGTCAGCCGATCGGCCTCCGGACCGTCCGCGACGATGCTGGCCATGGCGAAATTGGCCTCGCCCGGCTGCTCCAGAAGCGTCTGCGCCAGCGACAGGTTGACGAAGATCTGGTCGTCCTCCGCCTCGCCGGTGTCCATGATTCCCTTGACCGTAACCTCGGTCTGCCGGCTGCGGTCGCGGTTGCGGATCATCACCGTGTCGCCGAGTTCCAGCTCCATGCTGTCGGCGAGACGTCGCCCGACCATGGCGTTGCGCTCGTCGAAATCGGCGGTAATCCAGCTCCCTTCCACCTGCCAGTAGGGCGCGATCGCCTTCAGGCTGCGGAAATCGACGCCGACCAGCACCGCGTTGCCGAGATCCAGCCGAACGACGCCGTAGAGATAGGGCGTCATGCCGACCATCCGATCGGCCGGCAGGGCCGCTGCCGCGGTCTCCAGCGCGGCGACGTCGATGGTCCGCGTCCCGCTGCCGTCGCCGTTGCGATGCGGCGAGATGATGACGTTCGGACCGAAGGCGCGCAGTTCCTCGCTCATCTTGATGGAAATGTCGAAATAGAGATTGGTCAGCGCGAAGACCACGGCCGCGCCGACCGCGATGGCCGAGAGCGCGATGGTCAGCCGGCTGCCGCGATTGGTCAGCGCCCGTATCACCAGAAGCATGAACATGCGCGCGCGGCCCAGCCGTTGGCCGGACGGCCGGTTCTTCGTCTCAGTGGCCATGCAGCACCTTCGAGGGAGACAGCGACGCGATGCTGCGTGCCGGCAGGATGGAGCCGAGCATGACGGTCGCCACCGACACCACGAGAACGATCGGGATGGTGATCGGCGTCAGCTCCACGCCGCTGCCGAACACGCTGAGGCCCACGAACTGCGCCACGCCGTAGCCGACGACCAGGCCGATCGCGCCGCCGATCAGGCCGACGATCGCCGCCTCGCCGATAAACAGGGCATGGATCTCCCACGGCGCGGCGCCCAGCGCCTTCATCAAGCCGATCTCGCGCGAGCGCTCCATCACCGTGGTGTTCATCAGCGAGGAGACGGCCATGGCCGCGGCGATGATCGCGGCGAGGCTGACGGTGAGCAACAGCATCTGGATCCGGCCGATCACCGCGCCTTCGCTCGCCGCCACCTGCCAGATCGGCCGGGCGGCGGCGTTGGCGACCGCCTCCTCGATCTGGTGCGCGATCGAGCTGACATAGGCCGTACAGTACCAGACGTCGTATTCCTCGGCCGACAAGGCGCCCGTGTCGCGCCGCGCCTTGTTGGAGAGCTCGTTTTCCGGGATCGTCAGGGCGCTGACGTCGACCGACTGCACCTGGCCCTCCAGGCCGGTCAGTGCCTGCACCAGCGCCAGCGGAGCCACGATCGCATCGTCCTCCGGGCCGCCGGTGGTCAGAATGCCGGTCACCGTCACCGCCTGCGGGGCAGCGCCCTCCTCGCCCTGCGGCCGAAGCTCCAGGCGGTCCCCCTCGGCAAGACCGGTGCGGGCCGCGAGACCGGCGCCGACCAGCACCTGGTCGGCCGGCCGATCGAGCGTGCTGTCGTCGGGCCAGGCGCCGGCGACCGCCCAGAACGGATTGATCGCCTTGACGCCCGTGCGGTACTCCGGATCGTCCGGCAGCGGCACCGGATGCTCGAAATAGGTACCGATCAGGTTGACCTCGCGTCCGTCCGCCAGGCCGGCGCCCTCGGCGCGAACCTGCACGCCGAGCCAAGGCGCCAGACCGACGATGTTGTTGCGCCAGAAGATGTCCTTGATCTTCGGCAGCTCGCTTTCGGCGAGCGTATCCTGATCCTTCAGCGGATTGTAGTCGACGCCGTCGATGATCAGCGGCATCGCCTCGCTCTTCGGCGACACCTTGATGTTGGAGCCGTAGGACTTCATCTCGCGGGCCATCTTGTCGCCGACGTCGACCGACAGCGCGAAGAGCGTGGTGATCAGCGCCGCAGACAAGGCGACGGTCACCGCCGCCAGGAGCTTGCGGCGCCGCCCTTCGAACAGCGAGCGCCAGAGCATGCGCGACAGCATCGCCTAACTCCCCTGCTCCTCGTGGCCCTGGACCCGCCAGCGGCGGGCTTGTACGTCGCCGACATACTTTTCCGGATCGGCCTTGAACTCCTCGTAGGACTTTTCGCCGGAGAAGAAGTAGGTCCGCCCGCCATAGTCGTAGCGGTAGGGCGCCCTGAGATTGATCACCGTATCGCCGTTGACCGGATCGGTCGCCTCGACCTCGACCACTTCCGAGAAGTAGTTCGCGCCCTTCTCCAGATCGGCCTGGGTGATCACGATGGTGTCGTCCTCGACCGTATGGTTGAGCGGGATCGGATTGCAGCCCCCCGGCTTGCCGATCGATGGCTTGAAGATGCGCACGTTGCAGGCGATGCAGATGATTTCCGGGCCGCGCTGCACATAGCCGTCGTCGCCGCAGATCATGCACGCGTCGAAGACCACGCCGATATGGACGTGTTGTTGGTCGTACCGGTTGATCAGAAAGAAGCGCACCCGGTGACCGTCGCCGGCGATATAGGCAAAGCGGTGCAGGTCGCCGTCCTTGACCTCGTCGATCGGAATACGGACCTCGCCCTGGGTATCGGGCTCCACGGGAGCCGCCTCCGACAGGCGCGGCGGCAGCGAGGCGTAGAGGTCCTGGTAGGCGAGCGCGGCGAACAGGAAGACGGCGATGCCGGCAAGACGCGTGCGCCAGCGGCGCTGGCGTTGCGATCGCGCCAATTGCCGGCGATGCTCGACCCGCGCTTGGGCCTTCGCGCCATCCTCCAACGCCGGCACCCTGTGGCGACGGGCAAACGCGACGACGCCCAGAAGCAGGACGACGCCAAGCTCGACATAGACGACCCAAGGCTCGAACAGCGAGATCTTCGCCACATAGGAGATGCGGCCCGAGGTCACACCGATGGCGTCGAGCCGCAGCAGCCCGAGCATGACGGAGGCGGACCCGGCCACCAGTTCCAGCACCAGCACGATGGCGAGCGCCAGCACTGTCGAGAACCGGCCGGCCAATGCGGCGATCCGGCCAGCCACCACGGCAAGCGCGAAGAGCAGCGCCGCGCCCAGGACGATCGCGGCGCAATTGACGATCAATTCGGTGTTGACGACGCTGGTCACCGTCAGGCTACGGTCGGCCGACAGCGCCCAGGCGTCATAGAGGCCTCGCGCCGCATAGACGGCGATGACCAGCAGTGCGCCCCCGGCGAAAAACACGCGTCCCGCCGGCGCCGCCAGCCCGCTCCGCAAGATGAGCGCGCAGACCAGAACCAGCAGGGCCAAGATGCAGGCCGCCAAAGCGACGCCATGGATCGCCGTGGCGACGACGATCTCGCTCGCTTGTACCGCGGCGAGAAGCGCCGCGCCAAGCCCCGCCAGAAATCCGGCCGCCACGGCAGGACCGAGGCCGCGGAGACGCGCATCCTCGCGCGGGCCACGCACGGCCGTTGGAAGAAGGCCGATCAGGACAGCTAGGGGCAGCAGGGCGTGTGCCAGAGATGCGATGTAGAAACCCATGTGGGTTCCCTCTCAAATCCGGGCCGGTGCGGCCTTGACCCTGCTCAAGGGATGGGCCGCACCGGCGTTTTATGCCGAATGTCCTTTAATCCAGCGGCACGAACTGGAAGTCGTAATCGACGTCGAAGGGCTGGAACCACTGGCCGACGCCGCTCGCCTCGTCGGTGTGACGGCCAAAGCCCTGACGCGACGGCGGATCGATATGGTAGGTCAGCTTGTAGTTGCCGGCCCCCTGCATCTTGATGTTCGAGCCGTAATGCGGCCCGTCGACGGCGACCATCGGCATCAGATTGCCGGTCATCACCTTGCCGGTATCCATGTTCTCCAGGCGGTACGAAACGGTCAGGTACGGCACCCACTCGCCCGCGCCGAAGCCGTTCGGATTGCCTTGGTCGGCATGGATGTCGGCCTCTAGGTGGATGTCGGCCTGAGACGACGGCAGGTCGATGCCGCGCGGTTCCATGTCGATGGGCTTCAGATAGACGGCGGCGACTTCGAGGGTGTTCAGCGTCTGCCCCTCGCCGATCGGATATTCCTTGAACTCTTCCTGAGCGAAGCTGCTGCCTGCGGTCAGCGCCAGCACCGACGCGGCAAGAACCAGGTGTTTCATGTTACTCTCCTTCCTGGGTTTGGGACGCATTTTCCTGGGTTTTGGGCACACTTCGCCCGTCGACAGGGAGCCGGCAAGCCGTCCGGTCCGCCCTATCCGTGTTGTGCTTCGGGTTGTCTCTGTCCGGCCGCGGCGCCCGGTCCGCCCGTCGGGCGCCGTTGCGCGAGGATGGCGAAGGCGGCGATCGCGGCCACCACGAGTGCGGCCTGAGGGATCAGGCTCTCCCAATAGGGATAGATGCCGAGGGGCGTGAACTCGGGCACCCACGGGATGAGGGTCGGGGTCAGCACCTTGCCTTCGACGAGTTCCATGACGCCCTTGCCGACGAAGATGAAGGCCATCAGGTAGAGCAGCGCGCCGGTGCCCTGGAAGAAGGCCCGAATCGGCAGCTTGAGCGCCCCCGTCCGCATCACCCAGTAGATGATGCCGAGAGCCAGACAGCCGACGACGAAGCCGCCGGCGATCGCGCCGAGCCCGGTCGTATCGGTATCGATGGTCAGGGCCTGGTAAAACAGCACCGTTTCGGCGCCCTCGCGATAGACGGCGAGGAAACTGGTCAGCCACAGCGCCCGCATCGAGCCGGACGAGAGCGAGGTGTCCACCTTCTCCTTGATATAGGCCGACCAATGGGCGGCTTCCGCCTTGGAAATCAGCCAGTAGCTCATGAAGAACAGGATGACGGCCGCCAGCAGCATGGTCGCGCCTTCCAGGATCTCCCGCCCGACGGCGGCGTTTTCCAGGATCAGGGTCAGGACGACGGCGGTCACCACGCTGGCCAGAAGCGCCACCACCACGCTGTTGACGATCACCCGCTGCTTGTCGCCGTGCCCCGACTTGACGAGATAGGTCAGGATCGCCGTGACGATCAGCATCGCCTCGAAGCCTTCGCGCAGGATAATCAGGAGAGCGTAGCTGAACAGCGCCCAAGGGCTGCCGCCGGACCCGCCGGGATCAAGCATGGCCACGGCCTCGTCCAGATCGGCGGCCATCGCGTCGGCCTCGGTCGAGAACTCGTCGGCGGACGCCTTGGCGCCGACCAGCGCCATCAGCTTGCTGAAGTGCGCCTCGAGCGCCAGCTTGAGATTGGAATCGCGTGCGCCGACGCGGTTTTCCATGCCGCTCGCTTCGAAGATGTCGAAATAGGCGTTCGACAGCATCGAGACGGCATGGTCGCCATCGCCGCTCTCTGCGGTATCGATTGCCGCGGCGATCGCCTGATTGACCTGGGTCGCGACCGCAGCCCAATCGACCGCCGGCTCGGGCATGGATTCGGCCCGTTCCTTGGCGACGCCGACCAGAGGCAGACCCGGCAGATAGTCCGCCATGTCGTCGGCCATCGCCCGCGCCGACCCCCGGATCAGCCGCGGCTCCCGTCCATCGTCGACGAGGCCCAGAATGCGCTCGAATTCGCTGTTGTATTCGATATCCTGGCGCTGCGACACGTGCCGGCGGATCGCTGTTTCCAGCAGGCTGTTCTTGTAGCCGTCGAATTGCGCCTGCTGGATCAGCCGCTTGGCCTCGTCCGGATTGCCGGCCTCCAGCGCATCGGCGGCGGCATCGAGATCGGACTTGATCGTCGCGACGGCCTGTTCCCAATAAGGCTCCACCGTCTGCGGCGTCGCCAGGTCGGCAGCAGCCTCCTCCACTGGCGCTGCCTCGTCGTGCGCCGCCGTCGACTCGGCCTTGATGACGAAGCCCTTCTCCAGCGTCGGAACGACCGCGTTCAGGTTGGCGATCTGCGTCTCGATCCTGCCGGCGACCTCGTTGACCGGCTTGCCGTCGACGATCAACTGGCGGATGTCGCCGAACTCGGCTTCGAGCGCATAGCTGGCCTTGGCCGAGACGTTGACCCGGATCGGCCCCTCCAGGTTCTCGAACAGCTCGAAATAGGACCGCTGCACCAGGGTCTTGGCCGAGTCCGCATCGCCTTGACGGTAGGCGTCCTCGGCCTGGGCGAGCATCGTATCGATGCGATCCACCAGGCTTCGGTAGTCCGGCGCGTTCTGGGCGTAGCCCGGAACCGCCAGATGCGCCAACATCAAAAGCGCCAAGAGCAGGAGTCTCATTGCCGAACCCGTCGCCTGCGATCCTGGGGAGACGGACCATGATGGCCGCCCCGTCTTCACATCGCTGCTTTCGGAGCGACACTCCTAATCATGAAAGTCGATGTCAAGAAAAAATACCGGACAGATTGTCTCAAGATAGTTTAGAACGTCTATGATGACGGAGCATGCAAGCTGTCGCTTCATGAGTCTCCTTGAATCGCAAGAGCTTATTGTTGCCTGCGACAAATTGTCATCTATAGCGCCCGTCGCATGGTGATGATCAACGGTGCAGCGGGCGTTGGTGGAGGGAAAATCCGGCTCTTTCCGCGCGATAGGGACAAGACGCGGAAGGAGGAAGCCGCTAGACGAAGCCTTGATGCCGTGGCCGTCGAGAAGGTGCGGCGCAGTTTCGGATCGAGAAACCCGATGCATCTTTGCTACGCGACGCGCGACGGTCAGTCGCGCCGGATCGCGCATCACGTAAGCGAGTTTCTCGCGCGGCGCGGCCTCATGGCACCGTTGGTCGACCTTGCGCGCGACACTCCTCCGCCGGAAGTCCTGGCGCGCGAGGCGCCCTTGGTGGTGATCCTGTCGGTTCGCTACGGCCGCCATCTGCCCGAGGGCGTACGGTTCCTGCAGACCATTGCGGCGCTCCCCTCCCCGCCGCCGCTGTTCCTGGCCTCCGTCAACCTGACCGCCCGCAAACCGGCCAAGCAAACCGCCGAGACGAACGTCTATCTGCGCAAGCTGATCCAGCGCACGGGCGTGGAGCCCGCCCTGGCTACCGCTCTGGCCGGTCGGCTCGACTATCCGCGCTATACGACCTTCGACCGGTTCATGATCCGGCTGATCATGCGCATGACCGGCGGCCCCACCGATCCCGGCGCCGTGGTGGAATACACCGATTGGGACAAGGTCGATGCGTTTGGTGCGGCGATCGCCGAGCATTGCGACCGCTTGCACCGCTCATTCTGAGCCCGCCGGCGGATCGAGCCAAACGGCATGGATCGGGATCGTCGGTTCATGCGAAGGACGGACGATCAATACGGAATGGCGGCCATCGAGAAGAATCCGGCGGCCGTGAGCCCGTTGAGGATCAAGGTCAGGATCGCGATGGTTGTCCCGGGAGGATCGAAGTGCGTATCCCCGTGATCATGGAAGGTCCGAGCGATGAACTCGCCCAGCAGCGCCCCGGCCATCCCCACGATTCCTCCCCAGATCACGCTGTGTGACGCAGCGGCGGCAATCGCGGCGGGCAAGGCGATATGATGCGTCACCGGGATATTCAGGCCCATCTGGAGAAAAATCAGGCTGGCCGCGGCAATGCCGAAGGCAAGATAGGCGCCTGACCCTTCGAAGATGACGCCGAGATTGCCGGCGAGCAGCCCGACGCCGAGACCGATCGTGGCAAGCTGGAGCGGATGGCTCTGGAACGGCAGCCACATGACGGAAGGGTCGGGATGATAGCGCGTCGTGCCCGGCAGGGGCTCGCCCAACAGGCCGGACTTGCCGAACAGAATGCGCGTCACGATGGCGCTGATGAGGACCGTCATGGCAACGGTGTCGGTCCATGGAAGGCCCTCGCCGAATCCGGGAATCAGGGCCAGACCCCTCTCCAGCATGAAACCGAAGACGCCATAAAGGCCTCCTACCAGGAGGACGTCGGGACAGTCGATGCCCATCAGGCCGACGGCGATGCTGCGGCCCGAATCGAGCTTGCCGCGCCAAGCCGCATAACCGGCGGCGCCGACGCCCGCGGCGAAGCCGCCGACATGGGGTCCGAAGACGCCGAAGGGCAGGGCGAAGAAATCCGTGCTTTCGGGGGCGACGCCGAGCTGGACGGCGACGCCGATCATGACCAGCACCCCGACGAAGGAGAAGGCGGCGAGCGCTCCCAGAGAGGCGCCGAAGACGCCGCCCCCGAAAGCCGCAAGGATGGCAATGAGTGTCATGGGTGACCCCCAATATTTTGAAGATGGAGAAATCGGTTGCAAGTGACGGCTGTCCGGCGAGTGGAAATGCCTCCCTGACCGGCCACCCTGGCATGGCGGGTTGGCCGGTCGGTCGCCTGTCGATGGTCGCAAGGGCAGAACATTACAGTGTCGCTGCGAGCCGGAAGCCGAGGAAACTGAGACGCCGGGAGGGGCCGCCGCGTGGCTTCTGCGAGGGGAGTGGGGGGCCTTCCGGGAAGCGTCGTGGTCGAAACGACCCCGCCCACCCGTTTCGCCGAGACGCACGAAGTCGCTGAGATGGAGACGTTGCGATCTCCATCCCATTCTCAGATCGTCAAACCTGTTGTCGGAGACGATTCTCGTTGTGGCTGAGGATCAGCCCTGGTGCGTCAGCGTCCGCTGCACCGCGTCACGCCAGCCCGCAAGACATCGCTGGCGCGTCTCCGCATCGAGCGAGGGGGTGAACTGACGCTCCAGCCGCCATTCCTTCGAAAAGCCTTCGGCGTCGGGCCAGACGCCGGCCTGCTGTCCCGCCAGCCAGGCCGCGCCGAGGGCCGTCGTCTCCAGCACGAGAGGGCGATCGACCGGCGCATCGAGCATGTCGGCGAGGCGTTGCATCGTCCAATCCGAGGCGACCATTCCGCCGTCCACGCGCAAGACCGTCTTCGTCTCGCTCGGCCAGTCACGATGCATGGCATTGAGAAGATCGGCGGTCTGGTAGCAGACGGCTTCGAGGGCGGCGCGGGCGAAGTCGTCCGGGCCGGTGTTTCGCGTCAGGCCGAAGATCGCGCCGCGCGCCTCGGCATCCCACCAGGGAGCACCGAGACCGGTGAAGGCCGGAACCAGATAGAGGCCGCTGTCTCCGGTCCGCGCCGCCATGGCGCCGGTCTGGTCCGCGCGGTCGATGATCCGCAATCCGTCCCGCAGCCATTGAACGGCGGCACCGGCGATAAAGATCGACCCTTCGAGGGCGAAGGTGGTCTTGCCCTTCAGCCGATAGGCGATGGTCGACAGCAGCCGGTTCTTCGAGGACACCCGTTCGCCACCCGTATTGAGCACGGCAAAACAGCCGGTGCCGTAGGTGGATTTCAGCATTCCCGGCTCGAAACACGCCTGCCCCACCACCGCCGCGTGCTGGTCGCCCGCCATGCCGCGAATGGCGATCGGCGCTCCGAAGAGGGAGGGATCGGTTTCGCCGAAATCGTCGGCGCAATCGCGCACCTCCGGCAGCAGCGCGCGCGGCACGCCGAAGAGACGCAGCAGATCGTCGTCCCAGTCGTTCGACTCGATATTGAAGAGCAGGGTGCGCGCCGCGTTCGTCGCATCGGTCGCGTGGACCTTGCCGCCGGTGAGCTTCCAGAGCAGGTAGCAATCGACCGTCCCGAAGGCGAGCTTGCCGCTTTCGGCCTTCTGCCGTGCGCCCTCGACCTGGTCCAGCATCCACGCGATCTTGGTCGCGGAAAAATAGGGATCGATGATAAGGCCGGACTTTTCCGTGACCATCGGCTCGGCGCCCTCGGAGACCAGGCGCCGGCACAGCGGCGCCGTGCGGCGATCCTGCCAGACGATCGCCCGATGCACCGGCGTTCCGGTCTCGCGATCCCACAGGATCGCCGTCTCACGCTGATTGGTGATCCCGAGACAGGACAGATCGCGGGCAGACAAGGCGGAATCGCTCAGGGCACGGCGAACCGTCGCCACCACGGATTGCCAGATGTCCTCGGGCTCGTGTTCCACCCAGCCCGATTGGGGAAAATATTGAGGAAATTCCTGCTGGCCGACGCCGCGCGCCCGGAAGTGGCCGTCGAAGACGATCGCGCGACTGGAGGTCGTGCCCTGGTCGATCGCGAGAACATAATCCGACATAGTGTTGTTCCTCCCTTACAGCTGCTTCGTCCGCAGCATCCCGACGCCAAACCGATCGCGCACTCCTTGCGCTGCCGGCATCAGGTTCTTCGCTTGATATAGATGCGTCCTTGTTTGGCTTTCCTGCCCGTGTCCTCGACGCCTTCGAATTCGAACTGGCCGTCGGAGACGGCGCGCTGAAAGGCATTGCCGAGCTTGACCTTGTCGCCGATCCAGATCCTCTGCCAGTCCGCGCCGTAAAGATCGGAGAGATGGAACGGCCCGGGCATCCGGCTGGCCAGCGCTTTGCGAATCCTGGCAACCTCAGCATCGTCCATTCGAGCCTTCCCCGCCCCCTAGGCTACAGCACCAGATGACCTCTCGCGGCCTCAAATCGCTGCGACATCGACCTTTCTCGTTCGCTGGTCGACATAACTTGCCAGCGCCATCGTCTCGTCCTTTGAGAAATGCAGACCGAGCTTGGAGCGGCGCCACAGGATGTCGTCAGCCGTTCGCGCCCACTCCTTGTCGATCAGCCAATCCACCTCCGCCTCCGAAAGGCCGTGACCGAGGAAGCGATCGAAATTCGATGCCTTGACGATGTCGAATGCATCGGTGCCGTAGGCCTTGGTCAGGCGACGAGCGGTCTTTGCATCGCAGGCGGGCGCGCTGTCGGCGATACGAGCAGCCAGATCATCAAGGCCGAGATGGGGAAAATCGCCGCCGGGCAGAGATACCTTCGCCGTCCAGCGCGCGCCCTTGGGACCGATCACCGCGCCGATCTTCTCGATCACCTCTTCGGCCAATTTGCGATAGGTGGTGATCTTGCCGCCGAAGTCATTGAGAAGCGGCGCCCGGCCACCCTCGTGGTCGACCTTGAGGACATAATCACGCGTCGCTTCCTGCGCCTTCGACGCGCCGTCGTCGAAAAGCGGCCGCACGCCGGAAAACGCCCAGACGATCTCGGAGCGCCGCACTGGCTCGGCTAAATATTCGCTCGCCGCAGCGCAGAGATAGTCGATTTCCGCGTCCGAGATGGCGACGGCGGCGGGATCGCCGTCATAATCCTGGTCCGTGGTGCCGATCAGCGTGAATTCGTCCTGATAGGGAATTGCGAAAATGATGCGTCCGTCGGCATTCTGGAAGATGTAGGCCCGGTCGTGGCGATAAAGCCGCGGAACGACGATATGCGATCCCTGGACCAGACGGACGTGCCGCGCCTCGTGGCGTCCCAGCGCCTTTCGCAGGACCTTGTCCACCCAGGGACCGGCAAGATTGACGAGGCACCGAGCCGAAACCCGCCGGGTTTCGTTTGTTTCGCAATCCAGGAGCTCGACATCCCAAGACGTGTCGTGGCGATGGGCCGACACGACTTTGGTTCTCACCATGATGTCGGCCCCTCGCTGGGCCGCGTCCCGCGCATTCAGGACGACCAGCCGAGCGTCGTCGACCTGCGCATCCGAATATTCGAAGCCTTTCGCGAACCCGGACTTCAGCGGCCGCCCGTACTCCGATTGCCTGAGATCGAGCGTGCGCGTGCCCGGCAGATCCTTGCGCCCGCCAAGGTGATCGTAGAGAAACAGTCCGATCCGCAGAAACCAGGCCGGCCTCAGATCCTTGGCGTGCGGCAGGATGAAACGCAGCGGCTGGATGATGTGCGGCGCGATGCGCCACAGCACCTCTCGCTCCTTCAGCGCTTCCCGCACCAAACGAAACTCGTAATATTCGAGATAGCGCAGACCGCCGTGGATCAGTTTGGTGGACCAGGACGATGTGCCGCTGGCGAGATCGTTCATCTCCGCCAGGCCCACCTTATAGCCCCGTCCGGCGGCATCTCGCGCCACCCCGCAGCCGTTGATCCCGCCGCCGATGATGAAGATGTCGTAGCTGTCCGGCATGTTGGTCGCCTTTGCGCAATTCTATCCTAGCGCGCAAAAGGAAAGTAGCATGACTCAAAACGAAAACAAAACGAAATCTACTCGCGCGCCTCGGTCGCCGTTTCCGGATCGTCGAAGTCGCTGCCGCTGGCCATGGCCGCCTCGATCAACCGAATGCTCCCCTCGCGGCAGATCCGGCCGATCGCCGGTGGCGCGGAGCGGTCCGTGACGAAGGTCCCGACCTGCGACAGATGCCCGACGCGCACCGGCGCGGTGCGTTCGAACTTGCTCGCGTCGGCGGCCAGGATCACGTGCCGGGCGTTGGAGATGATGGCCTGGGCGACCCGCACCTCCCGGTAGTCGTAGTCGAGCAGCGAACCGTCGGCGTCGATCGCCGAAATGCCGATCACCGCGAAATCGACCCGAAACTGCCGGATGAAGTCGATCGTCGCCTCGCCGATGATGCCGCCGTCGGACCGGCGTACGATGCCGCCGGCAATCACCACCTCCATCTCGGGATAGGGCCGCATCAGCGTCGCGACGTTGATGTTGTTGGTGATGACCATCAGGCCCTTGTGATGCAGCAGCGCGTGCGCGGCCGCCTCCGTCGTGGTGCCGATGTTGATGAACAGCGATGCCCGGTCCGGAATGAGGCCGGCCACCGCCCGCCCGATCGCTGCCTTGGCATGCGGTGCGATCATCCGCCGCGCCTCGTAGCCGACGTTTTCGACGCCCGAACCGATGACCGCGCCACCATGAATGCGCGACAACAGGCGCTGGCCGCACAGCTCGTTGAGGTCCTTGCGGATCGTCTGGACACTGACCTGATAGCGCGCGGCCAGCTGATCGACGAGAACGCGGCCGTCCTTCTTGGCAATTTCGAGGATTTCGCTCCGACGCGCCGACAACATGGCAGATCACTCCTTAGGGCGCGATCATGACCAAAGCGAAAGAAAGCGCAACCGGTCTTCAAACGACCTGGAAAACGGGGGGCTGAGCCTGCGGCTCAGGCGTCGGCATCCGTTGCTCGACGAGCGTAGTTCCCGAGCGGATTTACGCGACCGAGCTTAGGGCGAGCCGTCCCCATTCGAGCAGGACGAGGCCAGCGAGGAAACCGACCTGCAGGCAGGAGACGAGCAGATATCCCGTGGCGAGCGCCGCGATCAACGACGCACCGGAGGCCGTAGCGACGAGCGTCACCGCGACGAGGAACGGCAGCGAAAAGGCGACGAGATGGAAAAGGTTACCGCGAAGCGGCAGCAACAATCCTGCGATCGAGGCAATCACGGCAGCCGACAGCATCTCGCTCTCTCCCAATGCGCGATGATGCCAGTGTGGCTTAAGGAACTTGCCCGAAGGTGAACGCGGATCGGCTTGCGGAAAAAGGGGCGGTCTCATGTCCGGAGCCAATCCCCGGTATCGGAATGCCGAAGGCATAGGCCCCGCGTGCGACTGCGCGGAGGGGGTAGCGAGCGTGGCTATGCAAGCCGGAAGCCCGAGACGGGGCGCCAGGATGTCATGATCACGGGCAAGGTGCTGCAGTTTCACGGGTCTGCGCGAAATCCGCTTTCGAGCGTCCCGATCGTCTGATCGATCAGCTGCATCTGCGCCGACAACCGCACCGTCCGGCGCACGGCCGCCTTGCATTCGTCGCTCGTATCGACCTCGCCCGTCACGTTGCCGGCCAGATAGGACGAGGTTCCTTCGATCTCCCGAAGCCGGCGTGTCAGACCATCATATTCCGACTGGACCGCATCCTTGATCGCGTCCAGCGCCGTCCTGATTTCGGCCAAACGCCGCTCGTCGGTCTCACTGTCGCGCGCCGGGGAGCGAAAAACGGGTCGTCGTTTCTTCCTGAAGCTCAGCATCGTCGTGGCCCTCGACGTTCCGGAAAACGGAGAATGCGCTGAACGTGTTACGATAAGTCAAACGACGGCGGCCGTCCTTGATCGGGCCGCAGCAGCTCTTACGAGCGAACCGCGGCGGCCCGGCCACGAGGGAAAGAGCGATCAGCCTTCCAGGACGGTCTTTTCCGCCACGGTCGAATCGGCGTTGAGGCGGTAGACGATCGGCACGCCGGTCGCCAGTTCGCGGCTGACGATTTCTTCGCCGGTCAGGCCGTCCAGCGCCATGATCAGGGCGCGCAGCGAGTTGCCGTGCGCCGCCACGATCACCGTGCCGCCGCGCAGCACATGCGGCTGGATCTTGTTGATGTAGTACGGCCAGACGCGGGCGCCGGTGTCCTTGAGGCTCTCGCCGCCCGGCGGCGGGACGTCGTAGGAGCGACGCCAGACGTGGACCTGCTCCTCGCCCCACTTGGCGCGGGCATCGTCCTTGTTGAGGCCCGACAGATCGCCGTAGTCGCGCTCGTTCAGCGCCTGGTCGCGAATGGTTTCGAGGCCCGTCTGCCCCTGCTCTTCGAGGATCAGCTGCAGCGTGTGCTGGGCACGCGTCAACGCACTGGTGAAGGCGATATCATAGCTCAGGCCCGCCTCCTTCAGCTTCCGGCCGGCGGCGCGGGCTTCTTCGACGCCCTTTTCCGACAGGTCCGGATCGCGCCAGCCGGTGAACAGGTTCTTCAGGTTCCATTCGCTCTGTCCGTGGCGGACGAGGACGAGAGTGCGTTCCATGAACAGTCTCCATCGTGTGGCAATCAAAATGCGTGGCCGCCGGGGCGGCCCCGTCCGGGACCGCGTTCTAGCCGGTCAGGCCGAGCACGTCCCGCATGGAATAAAGCCCGGGCATTTTGCCGCGCGCCCACAACGCCGCGGCCACGGCGCCGCGGGCAAAGATCGAGCGGTCGCCGGCGCGGTGGACGAGTTCGATTCGCTCGCCCTCCCCCGCCAGCACCACGTGATGATCGCCGACGACCGAGCCGCCGCGCAAGGTCGCAAAGCCGATCGTGCCGGGCTGGCGCGGGCCGGTATGGCCGTCGCGAACCCTGACGCTGTGCGTGCCGAGCTCGACCGCGCGCCCCTTGGCTGCCGCCTCGCCCAAGAGCAACGCGGTGCCCGAGGGGGCGTCGACCTTGTGGCGGTGGTGCATTTCGAGGATCTCGACGTCGAAGGCATCCGGTCCCAGCGCGCGCGTCGCCTGCTCCACCAGCCCGGCCAGCAGATTGACGCCGAGGCTCATATTGCCCGACTTGACGATCGTCGTGCGCTTCGCAGCCTCTGCGATCGCGGCGTTGTCGTCCGCTGAAAGCCCGGTCGTGCCGATGATATGGACGATTCCCGCGGCAGCGGTCTGCTGCGCCAAGGCCACGCTCGCCGAGGGCGCGGTGAAATCGACGATGCCGTCGACCGTCGCCAGGGCCGCCGCGACATCGCTGGAAATCGGCACGCCGAGCTTGCCGACGCCGGCCTGTTCGCCCGCGTCCGTTCCCAAGACGGACGAGCCCTCGCGCTCCAGCGCGGCCGCCACGACGACGCCGTCGGCGGCATGGATGGTCTCGATCAGCGTGCGCCCCATCCGACCGGTCGCTCCGATCACGGCCAGCTTCATGTCGCTCATCGCGGCCCTCCTTTCCGTCGTGGTGCCATCCGGCACCTCATACCTGTCGGCAGACAACGCGGCCGAGGTTCCAGCGGTTCGCCCTCAGCCATTCACGGTCTCGGCCAGCGCCTCGACCCGCTCGCCGTCGGCCCGCGTCTGCAAGCTGTAGAACCGTGCATAGAGGCCACCCGGCTGATTCACCAAATCGCCGTGGTTGCCCCGTTCGACGATCGCGCCGTCGTCGATGACGAGGATCTGGTCGGCACCAACGATCGTCGACAGGCGATGGGCCACGACAATCACCGTCCGGTTCTTCGCCGCCTCTTCCAGCGCCGCTTGCACCAGCGTTTCCGACCGGGTGTCGAGCGCCGAGGTCGCCTCGTCGAGCAGCAGGATCGGAGCGTTGCGCACCAATGCGCGGGCGATCGACAGGCGCTGCCGCTGGCCGCCCGACAGCGTCGCGCCGTTCTCGCCCACCGGCGTCTCGTAACCCATCGGCTGGGTCAAAATGAACTCCTCGGCCTGGGCGAGCCGCGCCGCCTCTTCCACCTCGGCGTCGGTGGCATCGGGGCGTCCATAGCGGATATTGTCGCGGATCGAGCCTTCGAACAGATAGGGGTGCTGCGGCACATAGGCGATCTGCGAGCGCAGCGACCGCTTCGTCACCGTGGCGATGTCCTGGCCGTCGATCAGAATGCGGCCGCCCTTGACGCTGTAGAAACGCTGGATGAGCGAGATCACCGTCGACTTGCCGCCGCCCGACGCGCCGATCAGGGCCGTGGTGCGGCCGGCCGGCGCCACGAAGCCCATCGCGCGCAGCACGGGCTCGCCGTCGTAATAGGAAAAGTCGACCGCCTCGAAGCAGATTTCGCCGCCGTCGACGGCCAGCGCCGGAGCGCCCGGTGCGTCCGGCTGACGCGGCTTGAGATCGAGGATCTCGTAGATCATCTGCGCATTGACCAGCGCCTTTTCGAGCTGCACCTGGAGATTGGCCAGCCGCCGTGCCGGGTCGTAGGCGAGCAGCAGCGCGGTGATGAAGGCGAACAGCGCCCCCGGCGAATAGCCGTAGACCACGGCGCGATAGCCGGCATAGGCGATCACCGCCGCGATGGCGAAACCGGCGATCACCTCGGTGACCGGCGCAGATCGTTCGGTGATCCGCGCAATCTTGTTGGAGCGGTTTTCCGCCGCCAGGATCAGCTGCTCGATGCGCTGGCGCAGCACCTCCTCCATGGTGAAGGCCTTGACCACGGCGATGCCCTGCACGGCCTCCTGGATGGAGCCGAGCACCCGCGCGTTGAGGTCGATGGACTGGCGGGTGGCGACGCGCAGCTTGCGCGCGAGCTTGGCGATCATGAAGGCGATCAGCGGCCCGGCCAGCAGCGCGATCGCCGCCAGCAGGGGATCCTGCAGGATCATGACGCCGACCAGGAAGATCAGAGTCAGGAGATCGCGGGCCAGCGACGTGACCGTCAGGTTCAGCGTGTTGCGGATGCCAGAGACGTTCTGGTTGATGCGCGCGGCGAGCTGGGCGGAGCGGTTGTCGCTGTAGAAGTCGATCGACAGTTCGGTCAGTTGCGCGAACAGCCGCCGCTGATAGCGAGCCACCACGTTGTTGCCGATCTTGGCCAGGATGACGCCCTGGCCGTAGCTGGCGAAGCCGCGAACCACGAAGGCCAGGAACACCGCGCCCGACAGGACGGCGATCATCGGACGGTTCTGCGCCACGAAGATCTGGTCGATGACGTCGCGCATGATCCAGGCGAGAAAGGCCGTGGCGCCGGACATCAGCACGAGGCAGACGACGGCGACCAGATAGAGCCTCCAGTATTCGCGCCCGTTCTCGGCGACGATCCGCTTCAACAGACGGATCACCAGCCCGCGCTCGTCGCGGATCAAGGTCGGCTTCTTGGTCATACGCTCGTTCGGCCTATCATGAGAATGATACGCCTCCGTTACGGGCGTCGGTCCCACGTCTGGGGTTTCTCCGTCTCAAACCGTCCACCGCCGCTCGGTCGTCTCCATCCCGTAGCGCTGAGGCTCGCGGGCGAAGGCGGCCAGACCGGTGAGCGCGGCAAGCGGCGCGGTGACCACGAACAGCGGGATCTCCCGCAGCAAGTCGGTGTGCGGCGCCTTGTTCTCGAACGCCTCGCGGATCTGGTCGACCTTGAGGATCGAGATCAGACGCTGGAAGATGCCGCCGGCGATATAGACGCCGCCTCGCGCCATGAAGACCAGCGCCATGTCGCCGGCCACACGGGCCAGGTAGATGGCGAAGAGGTCGACCGCTTCGCTGGCCTTGGCGTTGCCGCCGACGATCGCAGCCTCGGTGATGGCAGCCGGCGCGTCGAGAACCGGCTCCACGCCGTCGGCGCGGCAGAGCGCCCGGTAGAGATTGACGAGCCCGCGGCCACACAACACCTGCTCCGCGGACACCCGCCCCTCGATCGGCTCCAGATGCGGCCAGATCTGATAATCACGCGCCGTGCGCGGCCCGAGATCGATATGGCCGCCCTCGCCTGCGACCGGCACCCAGAGGTCGCGCGCCCGCACCAGTCCGGCGACCCCCAGCCCGGTGCCCGGGCCGAGTACGGCGCGCGACGCGCCGTCGTGAAGCGTGCCGCCACCGATACGATGGTGGTCGTCGACCGGCAGCGTCGAGATTGCCAGCGCCTGCGCCTCGAAGTCGTTGAGGACGATGACCTCATCCAGCTCCAGCGAAGAGAGCATCGAACGCGGCCGTACCACCCAGGGCGCATTGGTGAGGTCGATCTCGTCGCCGTCGACCGGGCCGGCCACGGCGAGCAGGGTCGACTTCGGGCGCACCAGCGAGGTTTCGAGCACGGTGGCGCGGATGGCGGCCTCGATGGTCTCGAAGTCGGCGGTCCGCACGACCGGAAACCGCTGCATTTCGGCTCCGGCATCCTCGATCAAGGCAAAGCGCGCGTTCGTCCCGCCGATATCGCCGATCAAAACTGGAAACGCCAACGATGGGCCGTTGTCGAGAGGGTCACTCATGCGGGGTCCGGTATGCTCGCCTTTGATACGCGCCCGCATAAGCCATCGCGGGGCCGGACGCAAAGGCTTCGATCATCGCTCAGTTAAGCGGTCGTTCCCGCGGCAACGGGCCGGCAACGGGCAGTTGTGGGAAAGCGGCTCTCTCCTGCGAAACGAGCGCCGAGGCGGCTGGCACGGCGGCCACAAGGCTACCGCCACCCGAACCATTGGCCGGCGCGGCCAGCACCGACCGGCAGGCGCCCGGAAGATCGGCCACCGTCAAGGGAGGCTTCGGCTTCGCCGGCGGCGTGCCCGGCTTCGGCGGTTGCAGCGCGACATCGAACCACCAGTCGAGATCGCCGCAACCATCGCCGCTGCCCGTCGACTGCTGGGCCGTGCAGCCGGGCGATCCCGGCTGGCAGAACAGACGCACGTGAAAATGCTCGTTGTGCCCGTAATAGGGACGGACCTTGTTGAGCCAAGCCCGGTCACGACCCGCGGTCTCGCACAGCTTCTTCTTGATGCCGGGATGGACGAAGATGCGCTGCACCTTGGCGTCCTCGGCCGCCAGCTTGATCAGACCGGCATAGCGGGCATCCCAGATCCGGTCGTCGACCTGGAATGTCCCCTTCTTCAGAACGGAGCGGAACGGATAATCCTCGCGCTGCTGCGGCGTCAGCCGCGGCGACGGCATCGGGCGGAACCAGATGTCGGCGTCGAGCCCGATCTGATGCGAGGCGTGGCCGAACGGCAGTGGCCCCCCGCGCGGCTGCGAGATGTCGCCGACGAGCAGGCCCGGCCAGCCGATCGCAGCCGCCTTCTCCGATAGGCGCTGCAGAAACGCGATCATCGCGGGATGCCCGTAGTGCCGGTTGCGCGACAAGCGCATGGCCTGCCAATGCGGCCCGTCGATCGGCAGCGTGGCGGCACCGGCAAGGCACCCTTTGGAATAGAAGCCTAGGCTCTGCGGCGCCAACGCGGCCGGGGCCTTGACGGCGCTGAAGACCTCCTTGGCCACCTGCGCCGAAGCGCCGGATGACGCCGCGGTCAGAGCCGCAGCCGCCAAAGCGAGGCCGGCGGTGAGCCGACGGAGTCTCGAGGTCATGCACACCTCTGTTTGATTTCGTGCAACGGGCTCTCGAACGAACCGCCGGCTAGTAATGGCCTCGATCCGACCTATTCGTCTTCGTCGTCGTGGGCCACGGAGGATACCTGGCGGGCGGTATAGAGCTGGTCGCCCATCAGCTCCATCAGATCCAGCTGCTCCTCGACGAAGTCGATGTGCTCTTCCTCGTCGCCGAGGATCGTCATGAACAAGTTGAAGCTGCCGACGTCACCCGCTTCCTGACATTCGCGGGCCGCCTTGTTGTAATAGTCCTTCGCCTCGTTCTCCATCTCGAGCTGGGTGTCGAAGATATGCTTGATCGACTTAGGCTGTTCGATCTTGTCGAGAGTATGGACGTCCGGCTTGCCCTCGAGGAACAGCAGGCGCGTCAGGAACAGGTTGGCGTGCTCGCGCTCCTCGTCGATTTCTTCGCGCATGCGCTTGGCCAGCCGATCGATGCCCCAATCGTCGAGCTTGCGCTCCTGGAGCAGATAGGTATTGACGGTCGTCAGCTCCATCGTCAGCGCGCGCTGCAGATGCTTGAGGGAAACCTCCGGGCCTTTCATGGTCTTTTCCTTGTTTTGCTGGGTAATGGGGTCGTCGAATGCGACGCATCCCCAAGGTAGGGCGCTGGACGGCACCCTCCAACCACAACCCGATGCCGCGACAATTTTCCGCGTCGATCGACGCTCACGCCCGCTCCACCGACAGTCGCACGCCCGGCTCGGGGCGCACCGTCATCGCCATCACCGGATGCGGCAGCTTGGCGGCGCCCAGAGTGAAGCGGAAGCGGGCGAGCAGCGTCGACAGAATGATCTGCGCCTGCATCATGGCGAAATTCGCCCCCACGCAGACGCGCGGGCCGGCGCCGAACGGCAGATACTGGTATTTGTCGATCGCCTCCGACGCTTCCGCACCGAACCGGCCAGGATCGAAGGTCTCCGGCGCGTCCCACCACATGCGATGGCGATGCAGCGCGTAGATCGGCAGGAACAGGACATCGCCCGGCCGCATCTCGCGATCGCGCAGCATGTCCGGTTCGCGCACGTCCCGGGCCAGCATTCCGACCGGCGGATAGAGGCGCATCGCCTCCTCGATCACCTGGCGCCCGTAGGGCATGGCGGCGAGATCGTCGGCGCCGGCCGCCCGATCGCCCAACACCGATCTCGCCTCGTCGCGCGCCCGGTCCTGGGCTTGCGGATACATCGCCAGCAGCAACAGCGACCACGACAGTGCCAGAGCCGTGGTCTCGTGACCGGCGACGATGAAGAACTGCATGTTGTGCAGGAGATCGGTCGAAGACATGCGGCGGCCCGTTTCCGGATCCTCGGCCTTGAGCATCCGGTCGAGCAGGTCATCGGCCTCGCCGCGGGCCTCCTTGCGCCTCGCCTCGATGGCCTGGGCGACCATGCGATGCATGGTCTTCACCGCGCCGAGGCCGAGCAAGGCGCCGGGCCGCGGCACCCAGTCGGGCACCTGCAGGAAATCCAGCAGCGAGGCCCGGCCTGCCGTCTCGAAATAGCGCAGGATCGCCTGTCCATAGACGGCCGCATCGAAATGCTCGCGGCCCGACAGCGCCACCTCGCAGATCACGTCGAAGGTCGCCGACAGCATCTCGGAGACCATCTCGGCCGCGCCGCCGGCCGCCTCCAGCCGTTGCGCCGCCCGCTCCGCCGTCGCCGTCATCATCGGCGCCAGCGCCACCACGTTGCGTTGAGCAAACACGGGCGCCACGGCCCGGCGCTGCCAGCGCCACGCTTCGCCCTCGGAGGTAAAAAGGCTGTCGCCCACCGCCGGGCGCAGCATCCGCACCATCACCACCGACTTCGGGTAGTTCTCGACGTTGTCGAGAAAGATGCGCTTCAACGACACCGGGTCCTGCACCATGTGCCAGCGCGCGCCCATGCGGCCCGTGACGATGGGCTGCCGATAGGCGATCTCGGGGATCAGTTCCAGCACGTTGCGTTTCGCTGCCCGGATCGATTGCGGGATCGACAAGGGCCGGTTGGGCGGCGCGACGGTGGGCGGCAGCGCGGGCCGATCGAGCATGGAGACCTTCTTTCCTGGTTGCGCCTGCCGCGCCGTCCGGCGATGCCGGCCTCCATCCGCTGCGGCGGCCTTATCCCGAATGAGGTGGGTTCCGACGGCTCGTCTGCAAGGGCGGATGGCGGGAACGGTCAGGGGAAATCGGCTTCGAAGCCGATCGCTTGCGGCCCACTGCGGCGGCATGGCCGCCCGCCTTGAAGCACAGCTCCAAGCACTTATTATTGTCCGAGTAATTCCGCTCTCCGGGCCGCTGGCCCGGACATCTTTTCAGCCGTTCGCCGTCTCGCCGCCAAGCATCCTTCACAAGGTCGGATGCGTCCGTTTCGACGTGGCGAGGAGCCTTGGCGAACCGCACTCGACCGGAGGACCAGATCATGGCCGCTCAACAACCAATCGTGACGCTGAACGACGGCAACACCATGCCGCAATTGGGCTTCGGCGTCTTTCAGATTCCCGACGACGCGGTGACCGAGGCCGTGAAGTCCGCGCTCTCGGCCGGCTATCGCTCGATCGACACCGCCCAGGGCTATCATAACGAAGAGGG
The DNA here is from genome assembly GCF_036541425.1 of Consotaella aegiceratis. NCBI lineage: Bacteria > Pseudomonadati > Pseudomonadota > Alphaproteobacteria > Hyphomicrobiales > Aurantimonadaceae > Consotaella > Consotaella aegiceratis. The sequence continues at coordinate 155,693 of NZ_JAZHFT010000003.1, read as the reverse complement.
CGTCGGCCGCGCCATCCAGGACGGCGGCGTGCCGCGCGACGAGCTTTTCATCACCACCAAGCTGACGAATGGCGAGCAGGGCTACGATTCAACCCTGCGCGCCTTCGACGCCAGTATGGACAAGCTCGGCATCGACGTCCTTGATCTCTTCCTGATCCACTGGCCGGTGCCGTCGAAAGACCTCTATGTCGAGACCTGGAAGGCCTTCGTCCGGCTGAAGGAGGAAGGCCGCGTTCGCTCGCTCGGCGTCTCCAACTTCCTGGAGGATCACCTCGCCCGGATCATCGGCGAGACCGGAGTGACGCCGGTGCTGAACCAGATCGAGCTGCATCCGAAGTTCCAGCAGAAGGCGTTGCGCGCCGTGGACGAACGCCTCGGCATCAAGACCGAGGCCTGGAGCCCGATCGGCCGGGGCCGTCTGCTCGACGAGCCGGTTCTGACGGAGATCGCCCGCAAGCACGGCAAGACCAGCGCCCAGGTGATCCTGCGCTGGCATCTCGACATCGGCAATGTCGTCATCCCGAAGTCGAAGACGCCGAGCCGCATCGCGGAGAACTTTCAGGTCTTCGATTTCGCGCTCGATGCCGACGACCTGGCGCGCATCGAAGCGCTCGACGCCGCCGACGGACGGATCGGCCCCGACCCGGCGAATTTCGGCTGACGAACCGCGTGCCGGCCCGCCGGCGCCAGCGCGGCTCGGTCAGACCCGCACCGGCAGCTTCCCTGGAAAAAGCTCGGCCCAGCGTTTCGTCACCTGGGCCGAGACGGCTTCGTCGGGGCGCATGACGACGCCCCATTCGCGGCTCGTCTCGGCGCCGATCTTGTTGGTGGCGTCGATCCCAAGCTTGCCGCCGAGCCCCTCCAGCGGCGAAGCGAAATCGAGATGGTCGATCGGCGTGCGGTCCATCGTCACCACGTCGCGCGAGGGGTCCATCCGCGTCGCCACCGCCCACATCACGTCGCTCCAGGATCGGATGTCGATGTCGTCGTCGACGACGATCAGCACCTTGGTCATGGTGAACTGCGCGAGCAGCGACCAGAAGCCCATCATCACCCGGCGCGCCTGGCCCGGATAGCGCTTGTCGATCGCGATCACCGCGATCCGGTAGGAGCAGGCTTCCGGCGGCAGCCACACGTCGAGCACCTCCGGCATCTGCTGTTTCAGAAGCGGCTTGAACACCTCGACCAGCGTGTCGGCAATCACCGCCGGCTCGTCCGGCGCGCGGCCGGTGAAGGTCGAGAGATAGACGGCGTCCTGGCGCACCCGGATGTGCTTCAGGCGGAAGACCGGAAACACCTCAGGCGGATTGTAATAGCCGGTATGGTCGCCAAACGGCCCCTCCAGCGCCGTTTCCGTGGCCGAGACCGTCCCCTCGATAACGATCTCGGCGCTCGCCGGAACATGCAGCGGGATCGTGCGGCAGGGCACCAGTTCGGGCCGCCGATCGCCGATCACGCCGGACAGCGCCAGCTCCGTCGTTCCTTCTGGTGCCGGCATGACGGCCGCCATCATGGTCGCCGGATCGGCGCCGATGACGATCGCGACCGGCATCTCCCTGCCCGTCTTCACCCATTGACGGTGATGCTGGGCTCCACCGCGCATCGACAGCCAGCGCGCGATCGCCCGGGTCCCGTCGAGCACCTGCATCCGGTAGATGCCGAGATTGTAGGTGGCGAAATCGTCGACGCCCGGCGCCCGCGTGACCACCAGCGGCCAGGTGATCAACGGCCCGGCGTCGCCCGGCCAGCAGGTCTGCACCGGCAGGTGGCCGAAATCGGCGGAGAGTTCGTGCCAGGGCGTGGTGTCGCGCACCGCGCGCGGCCGCGCGTGCAGCGCCGCCTGGGCGGCCGGCAGAAGGTCGCGCGCGTCGCGGGCCGAGGCCGGCGGAGTGGGCGAGCGCAACCACGCCATCAGTTCGCCGAGCGCCTCCAGTCCCTCGAGATTCGTGCCGAGGGCCTTGGCGACCCGTCGGCGCGTGCCGAACAGATTCGTGACGACCGGCAAGTGATGTCGGCGGCTGCCCGAGACGGCATGCTCGAAGCGCAGCACGGGACCTTCGGCGGAAATCACGCGCCGATGCACCTCCGTCATCTCCAGATGGACGTCGACCGGTGCGATGACGCGCTGGACCTCCTTCTCCCGCTCCAGATGGGCCAGAAAAGCCCGGAGATCCGGGAAGGCGGGAAGGCTGCGATGATGCATGGTCGGCTCCGATTCGGACGCCTCCCTGCCACCCCAAATCGGGGTCAACTTTGCGATGGATCAAATTCCGTGCGGCGCTGGCCGCCTATGGCGGAGTCCCAACCGAAGGAGCCCCATGGTCGACCAACCGCGCGGCGAACTCCCGCCCCTCATTCGTTTTTTGGCCAGGCCAGCCGGGCTGCTGCCGCTTGGCTTCGTCCTCACCCAGGCCGTGCGCGGCCTCGCTCGACGCCGTCCCGGCCTGTTCGAGCGGCTGGACGAATACCGGCATGCCTCGTTCCTGGTCGAGCCCACCGATCTCGACTTCGCCTTCCTGCTGGTGCCGGACGGGGAACAGGCTTCGGTCCGCTCGCTCTCCAAGCGCCGCCTGCCGGAGGCCGACGTTCATGTGCGCGGGCCGATCCTCATGCTGCTCGGCCTGCTCGACGGCACGTTCGACGGCGACGCGCTGTTCTTCAACCGGGTGCTGACCGTCTCCGGCAAGACCGACGCGCTGGTGGCGCTGCGAAACACCATCGAGGACGCCGAACTGAAACCTTCCGATCTCCTAGCCGTGCCAGGACGCGCTGGCGAACTGGTCGACGAGGCCGTGTTGAAGGCACTGGCTTCGGCTCGGCGCCTGGTCGGCGCCCCGCAAATGGGAGCCATGTCATGAGCCTCGAGCTGGTCTGCCCGGCGGGGACGCCCTCCGCTCTGCGCGCCGCGGTCGATGCCGGCGCCCATGCCGTCTATTGCGGCTTCCGCGACGAGACGAACGCGCGCAACTTCCCCGGACTCAACTTCTCGCCCGCCGAACTGCGCGAGGGCGTGCGCTATGCCCACAGCCATGGCGCCAAGGTGCTCGTCACCGTCAACACCTTCGCGCGCGCCGGCGCGATGGAGCCCTGGAAGAGGGCTCTGGCCAATGTCGAGGACGCCGGAGCCGACGCTGCGATCGTCGCCGACATCGCGATGCTCGACCACGCCTCGCGCAACCATCCGAATCTGAGGCTGCATCTCTCGGTGCAGGCCGCAGCGGCCACGCCCGAGGCGATCGGCTTCTACGCCGAGACCTTCGGGGTGAAGCGGGTGGTGCTGCCACGCGTTCTCTCCGTCGAGGAAATCGCCAAGCTCAACGCCGCGATCGACGTGGAGACCGAGGTCTTTGTGTTCGGCGGCCTCTGCCCGATGGCCGAGGGCCGTTGTGCGCTGTCGTCCTATGCCACCGGCAAGTCGCCCAACCTGACCGGCGTCTGCTCGCCGCCCGATTTCGTCGAATACGCCGAAGAGGCTGACGGCACGGTCACCCGTCTCGGCGGCTTCGCCATCGACCGCTTCGGCGCGGGCGAACCGGCTGGGTATCCGACGCTGTGCAAGGGCAGCTTCTGCGCCGACGGCAAGGTCTCGCATCTGTTCGAAGACCCGGTCAGCCTGAACGCGGCCAGCCTTCTGCCGCGACTGCACGCAGCCGGCATCACGGCCTTGAAGATCGAAGGCCGCCAGCGCGGCAAGGGCTATATCGCCGAGGTCGTGCGCACCTTCCGCAAGGCGGTGGATGCGCTGGAGGCCGGGCGGCCGCCGGTCGAGGCCGAGCGGCTGCTCGCCGGCCTGGTCGAGGGCGGCCGCCAGACCTCCGGTGCCTATCAGAAGACGTGGAGATAGCGATGACGCGGATCGGCCTGACGCTCGGCCCCGTCCTGTTCAACTGGTCGGCCGAGCGGCTCCTCACCTTCTATCGTGGCATCGCCGAAGGCTCGGCCTACGACCGTGTGCATGTGGGCGAAGTGGTCTGCGGCAAGCGCGCGCCCTTCTCGGACCCGGTCTGGCCGGAGGTGATCGAGATGCTGGAGGCGGCCGGCAAGGACGTCGTGGTTTCGACGCTGGCCATGCCGTCGACGCCGCGCGAGCGCAAGCTGCTCATCGCCAACGCGGCCGGCGACCAGACGATCGAGATCAACGACATCACGGCGCTGTCGTCGCTCGGCGGCCACCCCTTCGTCGTCGGTCCGTTCGTCAACGTCTACAACGAGGCGGCGGCCAGCTTCCTGGCGGGGCGCGGCGCGCGTTCGATCTGTCTGCCGGTCGAACTGCCGTTCGGCGCGATCGAAGCGATTGCGACGACCTGCCCGGCCCTCGATGTCGAGGTCTTCGCCTTCGGCCGTCTTCCTTTGGCTCTGTCCAGCCGTTGCTATCACGCCCGCCATCACGGATTGCACAAGGATTCCTGCCAGTTCATCTGCGATCGCGATCCCGACGGGCTTGCCGTCGATACGATCGACGGACAGCGCTTCCTGGCGATCAACGGCATTCAGACCATGTCGCACGACGTTCAGGTCATTTGCCCGACGGCTGAGGAAGCGGCCTCGCATGGCATCGCGCGGCTGAGGATTTCGCCGCACACGCTCGACATGGTCGCGGTCGGCGGCATCTACCGCCGACTTCTCGACGACACGATCGAACCGGCCCAGGCCCGCGCCGAACTCGCGGCGCTGGACCTGCCCGGCCGCGCCGTCGACGGCTATGTTCGCGGTAAGGCGGGCTGCGCCGCCGTTGAGACGGCCTGAGCGGCTGCAGATTCCGAAGCGGCGCGCGGGAACATCGAGCGCCGGGCGAAAAAGCGGGTTCCGGTTTTCGCGAAACCGGCGCGATCCATACAAAAGGACCTATGGCATCGGGACTGAGGATTTGTCACTCGATGCGATGGCGTCAGGCCGTCGCGAAGCACTCGTCGTAATAGCGCAAGATGCCCGGAGCCCGCATCAGATCACCCACCTTGGCGAAGAACTGCCGGTCGTCCACGTCGCTCTCATTTCGACGGCTGCCCGCGCCGGTGGCGACGGCGAGGTCCATCATCGCACGCAATTCGGGCTTGTAGTGGATGCGCAGATTGGACCAGACGAGTTCGAAATTCTCCGCCGCGCCCAATTCGAGAAACCACGCCACCCAGGTGACGAAGACGCCGTCTTCGAAAATCCTCTTGCGATAGAAGGAGATCGCGATTTCGAAGAGATTGAGAACCTGGGGGATAATTGGTTGAGCTCGGCCAGAATGCGCTGTCGCTCGGCATCGCCCGCTGGCGTATGATGGCCGCCGAGGAATCCCATCATTCGCGGCGACGTGCGAGCGATTTCAAAAAGGCGAGACGCCTCCATCTCCAGTTTCATGTAGGTGTCGGCACGCTGAACCGCGATGTGCTTGCGTTGGTTCAGCCAATAGACCACGATGCCGAACAGGAAGCCAAAAAACGTAATGAAGATATCGATATAGTGCAGAATATACTCGTGGGACGCCATATATCCAGTCACGGTATCTCCTTGAAAAACATCTTGGATATCGTCTTGTAGCCGTGCCTTTCAAAAAATCGGTGGGCTGCTTCGTTGTGAATTCCACTTTCGAAGAAGATCCGAGGGACTCCAATATCCCTACAGTAGTTCTCGATCCAGGAAAATAGAGTCGCGCCGATTCCGTCCCTGCGCCGGGACCGTTCGACGACGATGTCGTCGATGACGCAGTACGGCTTCGGCCGGGCGCACAGGAACGACAAATTTGCGATCGCCACGATCGTTCCATCCAGCCTTGCGACGATCGTACGGTGCGAATCCTTTGGAGAATCTGGCTCTAACGAGGCGCGGCTTCGCGCGGACAGCTCCGACGCCATGATGCGGAGCAGATCGGGAGACCAACGGTCTGGGTCGAGGGCCAAGCCCCACTGGACCTCGGAATGCGAGATGTAGTTCGCGTCCACATTGTCGGCGAAGAATCGGGCGAGGCCATCGATGTCGTCGGCGGGAGCCAGCCAGGAAATATTCATTGAAGCCTCGAAGCGATCGAATTGGCGTCGATATAGCCGCCCAACCGAACGCCGTCGAGAAACGCGCTCCGCGCCCATCGCCCGCCCAAGAGCGGTTCGCCTTGTCGACTTATATCGAAGAGGCCCTGGCGCGCGCCTTTTCCGATTGATCCGCCTCGATCGGCAACCGGAGTTCCTGGTGCAAGCCGCCCTTGGGCCGATTGGCGATGCGGATCGAGCCGCCAGCCTGGGTGACGATCTCGTTGGCGATTGCCAGGCCCAGCCCCGCGCCGGGATGAAACTGCCGGCGGGCCGGATCGGTACGGAAAAACGGCTCGAACACGCGATCGAGCAGATCGGCGGGAATGCCCGGCCCGTCGTCGTCGATCGTCACCAGGGCCGAGTCCGGGGAGGCCTGCAGCGCCACGACGGCACCGCCGCCGTGCGTCGCGGCGTTCTCCACCAGGTTTCGGATCGCCCGCTTCACCGCCAGCGGCCGCCCCGAGATTTCCACCGGTTGGATCCGGTCGAGCGTCACCGTCCGGCCGATCTCGTTCAGTTCGTCCACGATCTCTTCGACCACCCGATCGAGCCGGATCGTCTTGATGCCGGCGTCCTCGACCTCCTCGCGCACCAGGCGAATGGCGCTGTCGGCGATGCGCTCCAGCTCGCCAAGATCCTTGAGCCAGGTCTCGCGGTCTTCCTCCGGCAGAAACTCGGCGCGCAGCCGCATCCGGGTCATCGGCGTGCGCAGGTCGTGCCCCGCGGACGCGACCAGCCGCATGCGGCTTTCCATGGCGCTCTTCAGCCGCGACGACAGCAGATTGATCGCCCGTGCCGTGGCCTGCACCTCGGGCGGTCCCCTTTCGTCGAGATGCTCGATCCGGCCGTCAGGCCCGACGGAGGCGGCCGCTTCCTCCAGCATGCGCATCGGCCGAGTGATCTTGCTCGCCGCCAACAGCGCCACCGCGATCGTGCCGATCACGATAAGCAGCAGATAGGCGGAGAGGATCCGCCACGGCGACGGCGGCGGACCGGGAACCGGAAGAAAGGCCCAGGTGCCGTCTTCCAGGGGGAAGCCCAAGCTCCGCCTGCCGTCGGCCATCCTCACCACGCTGCCGGCGGTCTCGCGTCCGGCCCGCGCCAGGCCCCGATCGATGCGGCGCGTGTCCCTCGGATCGATGGCGTCGGCCGATGGCCTGGGACCGACCGTAAGACCTGCCGCCCGGGCGCGCTGCGGCGAGCGATCCACCAGTTCCGCGATGATCGCGGACTGTTGCTCGAAGATGTGGCCGAAACTGTCGTCTCGACGCCGGTCGGCGATCTGAAAGGTGACGATCGCGGCGACGATCACCACACCGACGATGGCAACGGTGATCAGCAACGCCAGCCGGGCCCGGAGGGACATCAAGGCGCGCACTCCTCACGCTCCACCTCGGCGGCGAACTGATAGCCGCCGTTGCGCACGGTCTTGAACAGCCGGAACACGCCGTTGTCGCCGAATTTGCGTCTGAGACGGCTCATCGTCACGTCGATCGTCCGGTCGAACGGATCGGCCAGCCGGCCATGCAGAAGGTCGAGGAGCACGTCGCGCGACAGCACGCGGCCCGGCCGGTCGAGGAAGATCAGGAGCAGGTCGAATTCGGCGCCGGTGAGATCGATTTCCTGTCCCGCGCCATCGCTCACGCTGCGCGCATTGGGCAGGACCGTAAAGCCTTCGAACCGATAGCGCATCGGCGCGCCGTTGGCGGCATCGCCGCCCGGGCCGCCGCCGCGGCGCAGCACCGCCTTGATCCTGGCCGCCAGCTCGCGCGGATTGAAGGGTTTGCCGAGATAGTCGTCGGCGCCGAGCTCGAGCCCGACGATCCGGTCGACGTCCTCCTTCAGCGCGGTCAAAAGGATGATCGCCAACTGCGGCCGCCGATCCTTCAACTGTCGGCAGAGGTCGAGACCGGAGCCGTCCGGCAACATGACGTCCAGCACGACGATATCGACGTTGCGATCCACCAGGACCTGCTCGCATTCGCGGCAGGTCCCGGCAAGCGAGGTCAAAAAGCCCTGCCCATCGAGGTAGCGACCGAGCAACTTGCGGATCTCGGGGTCGTCATCGACCACGAGAACTCTCGTTTTGACATCCATTTCGTCTTCCATCGCAGCGAACGTAATCGCCTTCCAGCGAGAACAGTGAAGGGAATTTTGTTGCGAAAGATGTCAACCCCCGGCCGTCTTTGTCGCGTCTGGGCGTCGATCGCCATCTCCGAAGGCAACAAAACGAAACACATCGACATCCGACCGCCATGGTGTCGCACCACCTGTTGCTTATGTTCCAGCATCGAAGGTGACACGAAACTCGCACCGAGGGAGAAAACGATGCGTATTCCGACCAAGACACTTGCCGCCCTTCTGGCACTCGGCGTCAGCGTTCCGGCACTGGCCCTGGGGCCGGCGGCCGCGCAAAGCAACGACACGACGACCGCGGCCCCTGCGGCGGCCGAGCAGCAGACGCCGCCGCCGATGCCGGGCCAGGGCTTCGGCAAAGGCGGCCCCGGCCAGCCGCAGATGGGTTCGAATGGCCAGCGCATGGGCATGGGCATGGGCCCAGGGCCGATGGGTCCTCGCGGCCACCATATGGGCCGTGACGGAGGTCCGAGGGTCGACGCCCGCGGGCCGATGAACTTCGGCGGCGGAATGGGCGGCGGATTCCCCGGCATGCAGGGCGGGCCGAACCCGCTGATGCTGGCCGGTGGCCTGAACGCCGCCGAAACCGCGCTCGGCATCACCACCGACCAGCAGGACGCCTGGAACGGCTTTACCACGGCCTTTCTCGACTTCGCCGACACCATGCATCCCGGCCCCTTCGACGGTCCCGACGGTCCGGCTCAGGGCGACCAGCCCGACGGTCCGATGGGCGGTCCCGGCGGACCCGGCGCCCCCGATGGCGCTATGACCCCGCCGCCGGCCGGTGCGCCTCAGGCGCAGGATCAGGCCCAGGCACCGGCGACTGCCTCCGAAGAGCGCACGCTGACCGATCTGCCGGCCGTCAAGATGCTCGATTTCATGATCGACCGTCAGGCCGAGCGCGCCGAAGCCGCGCAGAACCTGCGCTCGGCCATCGACGACCTGTCGGCGGTGCTGACCCCCGACCAGGTCGAAAAGGCCGACCAGCTTCTGAGCCAGCTGCGGCCCGGTGGCCGAGGCATGGGCATGCATCATCGCGACGGCCGTTTCCAGGATGGCCAACGCGGCCATCATGGACCGCGCTTCGGTCCCGACTCGTCGCGCGACACCCCCCGCGCGCGATGAGTATCGGCCGGGACGCCGTGCCCTCAAGGCGTCCCGGCCCGCTTCTTCGAACCCAAGACGGGTCGCGGTCCTCGCCGCGGCCCGTCTTTCGTTTCACAGCGGCATCGAGCCGACTGGCAGTCTTTCAAAACGTCGGCTTTCATCGGCGAGGAATCGCCGTCGTCGACGTGAGAGCTCAAAGCGCGCTATCGGCGATGGCGTCAACGATCAGCAGGACCGAGCCGGATCGAATCCGCTTCCAACTCGCCTGGCAAGCGGATTGTTTCGCCCTTTCGGCCATGTCGGCGGCCGCGCGACCGCAAGGTCCGCTCCAATACCGGGATTCGTTGTTTGTTCCCCACAAGACGAAGCCGGGCCGGCATCCTGTCCATTTCGCCCTTGCTGCCAGGCATGCCGATCGGCGATACAGGACCTCGCCTGATTCTGGACGCAGCGGCGGACGGACGGGAAAGAAAAGGAGCGCGGCGAGTTCGAGGGGTGTGCTGCCGCGCCCTATAGAGTGTCTTGATGCGCTCGCAATCAAACATGGCGATCTTGTGTCGACCTTACGAATTGCATCGGGCCCGCCGCCTCATCGCGAAGCGGGCCCGATGCGGCCAAGTCTCACGCAAGCAAAGCCGTCTCGCCTGACGCTTCAGGACCCGCTCTCTGCGGCCTTCTCCGGATCGACGGCGCCGGCCGACGGCGAGACCGGCACGCCCTCGGCTTGCGCCTTCCCCTGATCATCCGGCGTCACGCTGCCCTTTTCGGTGTCGTATTCGCGCGTCGACAGATCGGCGCTGTCCATGGCGTCCGGCTTCGTTGCCACGTCCTGCCGCGCTCGTTCGCAATTGTCCGTCTGGCCTGTCATCGTCGCTTCTCCTCCGTTCGGGAAGATGGCGCGAGACCTCACAGGAACAAGCGGAAGTGGCAGCGCCCTACATCGCCGTGCGCGAGCGCATCGCCGCCGCCAACGTGCCCTCGTCCAGATAGTCGAGTTCGCCGCCAACGGGCACGCCGTGCGCGAGCCGCGTGATCTTGACGTCGAGGCCGGCGAGCTGATCGATCAGGTAGTGGGCGGTCGTCTGGCCCTCGACCGTCGCGTTGACGGCGAGGATGACCTCGGCCACGCCTCCACCCGAGACGCGTTCCACCAGTTGCCGGATGGTCAGGTCGTCGGGGCCGATGCCGTCGAGCGGCGACAGCACCCCGCCGAGCACGTGATAGGCCGCATTGAGAGCCTTGGCCCGCTCCAGGGCCCAGAGATCCGACACATCCTCCACGACGATCACCACCGACTGGTCGCGCGTCGCGTCCGAGCAGATCGTGCAGGGATCGCGCGTATCGATGTTACCGCAGGTGGAGCATATCTTCACGTGCTCGACCGCCGCTGCCATGGCGTCGGCCAGCGGCGCCAACAGCTGCTCCTTGCGCTTGACCAGTTGCAGCGTCGCCCGGCGCGCGGAACGCGGCCCGAGGCCCGGCAGCTTGGCCAGCAGTTGGATCAGCCGTTCGATTTCGGGTCCGGCGATGGATTTTGCCATGAACGAGAACTCACCGCGCTCCACACGCGTCTAGCCCGGCGGCGAGAGGCCCCACCCCGGCTTTTGGTTGCGCCGCGAGCAAACGCACGCTTGGCGCCGTTCGTGCCTAGAACGGAAACTTCATGCCAGCAGGCAGTTGCAGTCCGGCGGTCAATTCCTGGGTCTTTTCCTGGATGGCGAGTTCCAGCTTGCTTTTGGCGTCATTGTGGGCCGCGATGATCAGGTCCTCGAGAATATCCTTCTCCTCTGCCTTGATCAGCGACGGATCGAGCGCCAGCGTCGTCATCTCGCCCTTGCCGTTAAGCGTGATCTGAACCAGGCCGCCGCCGGACTGGCCGGAGGCCTCCAGGTCGGCCACGTCGGCCTGCAGGGTCTGCATCTTCTCCTGCATGGCCTTGGCCTGCTTCATCATGCCCATCAGGTCTTTCATCGGGTTTCTCCCAATCGGTTACGCACTCGAGCGAGCCCACGTTCGGATTGAAGCGCAGTGTCGCTCTCGCCTCTTGCTTTGCCGCATGATGAGGGTCCGAAAAGTCTGCAACTTTTCGGCATCATGCTCTGGCGGGTCGGCGGGACAACCCGCCGGATCGAAAAACGATGCGCCCGGCCGCCGAAATCGATCGGCGGCGACGCATCGTGGTAAAGGGCTCAATCGTCGTCGTCTTCGCTCGGATCGATGCCGCCGTCGAGGTCGTCCGCAACCTCGGAGGGCTCCAGCGCCCCGTCGAGATCCTCGGCCACCTCGGCAGCCGTGCCGCGCAGCCTGACGTCGACGATCTTCGCGCCGGGAAAGGCGTCCAGAACGGCCGACACCTCGGGGTCGGCCCTGGCGTCGGAAACCAGCGCCTCGCGCTCCGCCTGCTCCTGCTCCTCGAGGGTCGGTGCGCCGTCCTCGCGGCTGATCGTCACCACCCAGCGCCGACCGGTCCAATCCATCAGCCTGCGCGCCAGATCGCCCGGAAGGGTCTTCGGCGCCTGCGGCATCAGCGCGATCTCGATGCGTCCCGATTCGAGCTTCACCGGCCGGATGTAGCGGTGGATCCAGATGTGCATCAGGGAATCGCGCCGCTCTTTGGCCAAGGCCGCGAGATCGGCGATGGTCTTGAGCACCGGCTCCTCGGGCTGCGGCGCAGCGGCGACGACAGGGCGCGCCCGAGGCGGCGGCCCGCCGGCCGAGGCATGGGAAACGGTCACGAACTCCGGCTTGGCGCTGGCGACCGGCTGGCTGGCCGCCGCAGCGACGCCCCCCCGAGCATCGCCGGCGGCTCCCGTCGCGGGTGCGACCGCTGCCGTTTCGCCGCGCGGCGCCGTGGACGCCGCGGCAGGGCCACCGCCCGGAGCGCCGCCCTCGAGCCGGGGCACCTCGCCGCTCTGGATCATTCGCACGATCTCGTCCGGCGACGGCAGGTCCGCGGCATAGGCGATGCGGATCAGCGCCATTTCCGCCGCCTGGCGCGAATCGACGGCGCGCTGTGCCTCCTCGATCGCCTTCATGAGCATCTGCCAGACCTGCGACAGGGTGCGCACCGACAGCGATTGGGCAAAGCTCCGGCCACGGTCGAGTTCGGCCGGCGACAGCGCCATTTCGGCGTCCGTCTCCGGTACGAACCGCAAGGTGGTGACGAGATGGGTGAAATTGGCGAGGTCGGTGAGAACCACCACCGGATCGGCACCGCCGGCATATTGCTCGCGCAGTTCGGACAGGGCGGCGGTCGCGTCGCCCTTCATCAGATACTCGAACAGGTCGATGACCCGCACCCGGTCGGCGAGCCCCAGCATGTCGCGGACCGCCGTGGCGACAATGCGTCCCGCGCCGTGGGCGATCGCCTGGTCCATGATCGACAGGGCGTCCCGCGCCGAGCCCTCGGCCGAGCGCGCGATCAGCCGCAGCGCTTCTTCATCGGTCTCGACCTGTTCGGAGCCGGCGATCTTCTTCAGATGCGCCATCAGTTCGGCCGAGTCGATACGTCTCAGGTCGAAGCGCTGGCAGCGCGACAGGACGGTGATCGGGACCTTGCGGATCTCGGTCGTGGCGAAGACGAACTTCACATGCTCCGGCGGTTCTTCCAGCGTCTTCAACAGGCCGTTGAAGGCCTGGTTGGAGAGCATGTGCACTTCGTCGATGATGTAGACCTTGTAGCGCGCCGACACGGGGCGATAGCGCACTTGCGCGATGATCTCGCGAATGTCGTCGATGCCGGTGTGGGAGGCCGCGTCCATTTCCACGACGTCGACGTGGCGGCCTTCCATGATCGCCTGGCAGTGCACGCCGAAGCCGCGCATGTGGATGGTCGGCTGGTCGATCTCGTCGGTCTGGTAGTTCAGCGCGCGCGCCAGAATTCGCGCCGTCGTGGTCTTGCCGACGCCGCGTACCCCGGTCAGCATCCAGGCCTGGGCGATGCGCCCCGTCTCGAACGCGTTGGTCAGCGTGCGCACCATCGGCGCCTGGCCGATCAGGTCGTCGAAGCTCTCGGGGCGATATTTGCGCGCCAGTACCCTGTAGGGCGCAGCCGGCGGCGTCGGCTCCATGTCGTCCATCGTCATGCGTCCCGATATAGTGCCGGACGTCGGCAGACGCGACCGGGCCGGAAAGGTTGATCGGGCATGCTCGGTCCTGCGCGGCGGTTCGGATCGTCAGGACGGTTGTGCGGCGGATACCGCCAAGACGCAAGCCATGCCATGATCGCCGAGCCGGAGGCAGCGCCCGACAAATGCCGCTTTCGGCCGGTCCAAGGCCGCGCTACCAACGAATCGAGTCCCCTGCCCCCGCCAAGAGTCCCCCATGACGCTCCAACGTTATCAACAGCTTCGCCGGCTCGTCCTGGCCGGTGTGCTGCTTCTCGCCTTGATCCTGCTGCTCTTCGTTCGCTCCAGCGCGTCCGAAGAAACGCATGAGATGATCGAAATGATCGGCCTCGGCATGATCGTCGTCGGTATCGTCGGACGGATCTGGTGCACGCTCTATATCGGCGGCCGAAAGTCAGCCGAGATCGTCGACGCCGGCCCCTATTCGATCAGCCGCAATCCGCTCTACGTGTTTTCCAGCGTCGCCGCCGCCGGCCTGGGCGCACAAAGCGGCAGCCTCATCGTCGCATTCGTCACCATGGTGGTCTGCATCGCGGCGTTCCACGTGGTGATCCGCCGCGAGGAACGGTTTCTCGGGCAACGGTTCGGGACGGTTTATGCGGACTATGTCGAGCGGGTGCCTCGCTTCTGGCCCAATCCAGCCCTGTTCCGCGACCAGCCGGAACTGATGGTGAAGACCGACCGGATCTACGCGACGCTGTTCGACGGGTTGGTGTTTTTCGTCGCCATGCCTCTGCTGGAAATCGTCGAATGGCTGCAGGACGGCGGCGTCCTGCCGGTGCTGCTGCGGCTGCCGTAACCGACACCGCCGGCGCCTCGTTCAACCCAGCCGAAAGACCTTCGAGATGCGATCGACCGGCGTTCCGTCGGCAAGGGGCACCGCTCGGTCGGTCTTGTAGTCGACAAAGCCCATCTTCGAATAGTAGGCGAGTCCGCCGGTGTTGTCGGCCCTGATCGTCGCGTTGATGGCTTCGAGCCCCAAGCCATGGGCTCGCTCTCTCGTTTCCGAAAAAAGCGCGGCGCCGACACCCGGGATCTTCTTGTCCTGATCGGCGAATGTGGCGATGTCACCCCATCCCGCCGGCAGCTCGGGATGCCGACAGACGGCCTGGAATCCGACGAGACGTCCGTCCTGGATCGAGACTGCGACCACACAGCAAGCGAGGTCGGGGCCGTCGATGAAATGCTCGCGGAAGCCCGCCGGCGAGAACGCCTCCTCCATCGCGGTCGTACCGCCCCGACGAATGACGGCATTGAGGAGTTCGGTCAGTTCGGCGGCGTCCGCCGCGCGGCCAGGGCGTGTGGCGATGGAAGGCGGGGAGGACATCGGGGGCATACTGCGCTCCTTTAACGCCAGGGCGACCGCGCCGGAGGCAGCCCCGGATCGGCGAGATGCGCCGAGCCCGGAAGCAGCAAGGGAGATTGCCGCCATTTTTTGGAAAAGTCGAAAAAAGGGGTGGGAGGCTGGCACGGCGACCCGTGCCGGAGCTCGTTGGGGCTGCTTCCTTCCGGACCTGACCCGGTTGGCGAGTGGCGCGTCCACCACCAACCTCCCAACACCCATATCGACAATCACGACGGCAAATGCAAGGGTTCAAGGGAGCGCAGCAACGATAATACCGATGCACCGTTCGTCCCGGCCTTTGGCAGCGGGGCCTGCCAGCGCTCTGAGGAGGAAGCAGGACCAGACGCCATGCACGCTTTCCGTCTCGACCCTCGCCTCGAGGGTGACACCCTGCCCGTCGCGATCATGGGCCTCTGCGAGCTGCGCCTGATGGATGACAGCCGCTGGCCATGGCTGATCCTGGTGCCGCGCCGCGACGGCATCGCCGAATTTCATGACCTCACGCCGTTGGACCAGACCATGCTCACCTTCGAGGCGTCGCTGGTGAGCAAGGCGCTCAAGCAGTTGATGCGGGCCGACAAGATCAACACGGCGATGATCGGCAATGTCGTCGCCATGCTGCATCTGCATGTGGTCGCCCGCTTCACGGGGGATCACAACTGGCCAAAACCGGTCTGGGGCCTCGACGGCCGCATCCCTTACGATGACGAGGCGGGCGAGAACCTTGCCCGCGCCCTGCGTGAGGCGATACTGGTGGCGTGACGCACCGTCCGGTGCCCCAGATCAGCGACGACCCACATCATGTTCGACGAAATCAGTGCCCGAACCGGCTTTGCCGGCAACCGCCTCGTGCGCGGTTCCGAACACCGCAGCGAGGAGACCCTGCGGGCGGCGCTGGATCACCCCGACGCACGCGTCCTGCTTGGTTTCGACGGCGGCTGGATGATGCGCTCCAACGAGATCTGCCATGAGGCGCACTTTTCCGTATCCGATGCCCGACGCTTCGGCGCCCGGTTCGAGGATGCCGTCCTGCTCGGCACCGATGACGAGGGTCGTCCGCGGTTGGCGATGCCTTTGGCCGAGATTCCCACGGAGAAGGATCTGGTCCCGCTCGATCTGCGGTCGATCGCCGAAGGCGCGCTGCTCGATACGGACGCCGAAGGGCAGCTCGCCCAGGCCGCCCACCTTCTTTCCTGGCACCGGTCGCACCGCTTCTGCGGCCGTTGCGGCGGGCCGACGGTCGCCGAGGCCGCCGGCATGCGCCGTCGCTGCACGGCCTGTGACACGATCGTCTTCCCGCGCACCGACCCGGTGACGATCATGCTGGTGCACGATGGGCGCGGCAACGCCATCCTCGGGCGTCAGCCGCGCTTCCGCCATCTGGCCTGGTCCTGCCTGGCGGGTTTCGTCGAGCCGGGAGAGACCGTCGAGGACGCGGTGCGTCGCGAGACCAAGGAGGAAGCCGGCGTCACCGTCGGACGCGTCTCCTATCTCGCCTCCCAGCCCTGGCCGTTTCCCGGCTCCCTGATGATCGGCTGCCTGGCGGAAGCGGCGACCGTCGACATCGATTTCGACGGCGACGAACTGGAGGATTGCCGCTGGTTCTCGCGCCAGGAGGTGCGTCTGGCGCTGGCGCGCGAACATCCCGATGGCATCACCCTGCCCGGCCGCTTCGCCATCGCCCATCATCTGATCAAGGCCTTCGCCGACGGAGAGGTATGAGACCGCGCCGGATGGAAGATCCCGGCCTTGTGGGGCAAAGCCTCTTACCTCGGGGGTCCTACCGACCGGCTATGAAGGCGCCGAACCACCGCATGATGAAGGGAGCAACCACCCGCGAGATGCTGGCGACGATCAGAGGTGTGAAGATCAGCGACCTCTCCCAAACGAACGTCCCGGTGGTGAACGGCATCAAGATATACTGAACGCCGTGACGATGGGATAGACGCCCAGGGACATGGAGAAGACGAGACGAAGCTGGCGCATCGGAGGCTCCTTGGTCGATCGCGCGGCGGTCAGCGCGGCGGCAGTTCGTGGACGAAGCTCGTCAGCAGCGATCTGAGCGCGGCGGGCTGCTCGATCTGGGGAAGATGGCCGCTTTCGGCGATCGTTTCGAACCGGCAGCCCGGGATCGCTTCGGCGAAGGCGCGGCCATAGGCTGGCGTTGCAACGCGATCGCTTTCCCCCCAGACAACAAGCGCCGGCATCGCCACCGCACCGAGCCGTGATGCCAGATCGGGGTCCTGCATGGCGTGGCCCTGGTCGTAGGCGGCCAGCGCCTCGAAATTCGCCCGCATCATCGCCTGGCGCTCCGGGCTCAACGCGGTGGGATCGATACGGAATGCGTCGGGACGGTGAAAGCTGAAATTTGGCAGATCGCCGGGCGGTGTCGTGAAGACGTCAAGAACGGTCTCGCCCGGCACAGTGAGGCCCACGGCATCGACCAGTACCAACCCGGCAATGTCCTGCGGGAACGAGGCAGCCATTTCTGCGGCAATCCAACCGCCCATTGAGAAGGCGATGACGATCACCTCGCGCAACCCCGCCTCGGCGATGATGTCGGCATAGCCCCCTGCAAGCTCCTTGACGCCATTGATGCCGGCCGGTCGGTCGGTACCATCGAAGCCGGGGTGGGTCGGCAGGATGACTTCAAAGGCGTCCCCGAGACCACGCGCAAAGGTCTCGACCGTGGCGAGGCCGCCGCCGCCATGCAGCACAAGAAGCGGCCGTCCCGCCCCGAACTGCTCGATTTGCATTCCCTTCGTGCGGGCGATCGCCGGCACCGACCGAGTTTGATAGGCCATGTTGACATCTCCGGATGAAAAAAGCGATATTTATAAGCTTGCTTATATAAGGATATTTATATAGTGTCAACGAGTCTCGACGCTCTCGGCCGCGCCGTGAAACAGCTGCAGACGAAGCACCACCGCATGCTGGACATCCGCTTGACGGAGATCGGATCGTCTCTGGCCCAATGGGATGCATTGCGGGCGGTTCACCGCAATCCGGGCGCCTCCTCGCATGCCTTGGCGGAATACACCTTCCAGACCGACCAGTCCTTCGGGGCGCTGGCGGCGCGACTGGTCGACAAGGGTCTGGTGTCGCGCTCTGCCGGCAAGGGACGCGCGATCTGCTACGTCTTGACGGCGAGCGGCGAAGACATCCGGCGGCGCGGAGCATCAATTGCCGCGGAGGTGTTCTCCGCCTCCTTCGCCCCCCTCGACGAGGACGAACGGGCGGTATTGCTCTCGCTCCTCGAGCGCCTGATGATCCCGGCCTCGAACCGATGACCCCCGGAAGGCGTCGATCCCAGTAGGTGCGAGAGCGATTCGCGAACCGTAAGCAGCCACGCTGCCGTCATGACCTACGGCCTGGCCGGCGAGCGCTTGATCGTCATAGACCAGACGGACAGCCTCGCGGCGCCAGCCCATCGGCGAGTGGCTCGTGTGCCGGGCAGTGGAGGACGCCCGGCCCGCCCGAAAGTCGATTCTGCCGCCCTATCCGTTCGAAGGCGCAGATCGAGCGCCACCCGAAATGGCAGGACGTGCGGGCGCGATGATGGCATGCCCCCACGCCCCGGCCTTTGGCCGGCGTTGGCGGCGGCCGGCTCGCTGCTACTCCGCCGGCGACAGCAGCGCCTGACGGTTGTCGGCCGCCGGATAGACGCCGAGATTGCGGTACTCGGCGGAGAAGAACCGAAGCTCCTGCAGCGCCCGATCGAGCGCCGGATCGTGCGGATGGCCCTCGACGTCCGCGTAGAACAGCGTCGCGGCGAAGCTGCCGCCGAGTTGGTAGCTCTCCAGCTTCGTCATGTTGATGCCGTTGGTGGCAAAGCCGCCCAGCGCCTTGTAGAGCGCCGCCGGAATGTTCCTTACGCGGAAGACGAAGGTTGTGACCACGTTGCGGCTGGTGTAGGTGCGACCCGTCTCGTTGAGCGAGGCGTCGCGCGGCGCCCAGAGGCTCAGCCGCCGCTCGTCCGGGTCGGCCAACGGGCGATGCTCCGGATTGGCCAGGATGACGAAGCGGGTGACGTTGTTGGCGCCGTCCTCCACGTCCTCTTCCAGGATGTCGAGGCCATAGACCTCGGCCGCCAGACGCGGGGCCAGGGCAGCGCGGGTGCGATCGCCGGTGCGCGCCACCTCCTGGGCGGCGCCCGCCGTGTCGCCCGCCACCACCGGCTTCCAACCGTTCGAGCGGATGTATTTGCGGCACTGGCCGAGCGCGTGGATATGGCTGTGTACGGAGCGGATCTCGCTCCGTTTCACGCCGGGCAGCGCCATCAGCTGGAAATGGATCGGCATGAAGTGTTCGCCGACGATCTGCAGCCCCGAATCGGGCATCAGCAGATGGATGTCGGCAACCCGGCCGGCCAGCGTGTTCTCGATCGGGATCATCGCCAACCGAACCGGGACCTCCTGGCCGTCGACGACGGCGTGGCCCGACTTCAGAACCTCGAAAGCATCGTCGAACGAGGGGCTCGGCAGCCGGTTCAGGCGATGGCCGAACACCGTTTCACACGCCATGTCGGAATTCGCGCCGGGCTCGCCCTGATAGGCGATCCACGAACCGGCGACGTCCGGCATCATGTCCAGAACGTCCATCACAGCCTCTCCCCGGCGATCATGGCCCGCGCCTGATCCAGATCGGCCTGCGTATCCACCCCCAACGGCACGGTGTCGACGATCTCGGCATCGATCCGCATGCCGGCTTCCAGCGCCCGGAGCTGCTCCAGCTTCTCGCGGCTTTCCAGAACCGACGGCGGCAGCGATACGAACCGCTCCAGCGCGGCGCGCCGATAGGCATAGATGCCGACATGATGATAGAGTGGCCCCTCGCCGTAAGGGGCGGTCGTCCGGGTAAAATAAAGCGCCCGCAGCCGCGTCGGCCCGATCGGCGTGCCGACGATCTTGACCACCGCCGGCCGCGTCTTGTCCTCTTCGTTGTCGATCTCGACGCAGAGCGTGGCGATATCGCAGTTCGGATCTTCGAGCGGTCGCAGCACCGCGCGCACGGCCTCCGGCTCGATCGTCGGCAGGTCGCCCTGCAGGTTCACGACGATCTCGGCTTCGCCCGCCGGATCGATGGCGGCCAGCGCCTCGAAGATCCGGTCCGATCCGCTCTGGTGATGGCTGCCGGTCATCGCCGCCTCGAAGCCCGCCGAGCGGACGGCCGCCGCGATCTCGTCATTGTCGGTGGCGACGATCACCCGGCCGAGGCCGGCGTCGCGTGCGCGCTCGGCGACATGGACGATCATCGGCCGGCCGGCGATATCGGCAAGCGGCTTGCCGGGAAGGCGGGTGGATGCCAGACGGGAGGGGATAGCGACGATGATGGACATGGGACCTGACAGGCGACGCAAAAGCCGCCGCGAGCGACGCGGTCGGCCTAAAGGGTTCATGAGAAGCCCCTTATAGGTGTTGCCTTCAAATCGCAAAAGACCTAGGGTCCGCCCGCTTTTCTAGGAGATTATGCCGGTTCTAAAGTACCGGCTTGGCGAGGGAGCCGCCTTTTCGATGGATTCGTTCGAGGTCAACAAGATTCTCGGCGCCGTTCTGGGAACGGTGTTCGTTCTTTTTGGCGGAAGCCTCGTAGCAGAGGCGATCTTTCATTCCGAAGTGCCGGAAACCTTCGGCTATGCCGTCGAGGTCTCTGAAGAATCTGGCGGTGCGGCTCCGGCCGCGGAGGAAGCCGCGGCGCCGATCGCCGTCCTGCTGGCCGATGCGGACGCCGACGCCGGCGCCTCGCAGTTCAAGAAGTGCCAGGCCTGCCACGACGGCACCAAGGGCGGCGCCAACAAGGTCGGCCCCCATCTCTGGGATGTGGTGATGAGGCCCGTTGCCAGCATTGAGGACTTCAACTACTCGGCCGCCATGAAGGACTTTTCCAATGGCGGGCAGGAGCAGTGGACCTATGACCATCTCAACCACTTCCTGACCAGTCCGAAGGACTTCATTCCTGGCACCGCCATGGGCTTCGCCGGCATCAAGAAGGACCAGGACCGGGCCAACCTGATCGCCTATCTGCGGACCTTGAACGACAATCCGCCGCCGCTGCCCGAGCCTGAGGCGGCCGAGGAGCAGACCGCCCAGGACGCGGCCGCAACGGAAGAGACCAACCCGGCCACGACAACGGAGCCGGCTGCAGAGGCAGGCACCCAGCCGCAGGGCGGCGGCACCGCGCCGGCCGCGAGCGACGCCGAGGGCGAAGCGGCTTCGCCCGCCGAAGAGGCCACCCCCGCGGACCAGAACGACGCCGGCAATGCGACGGCGACGGAGCAGCCGGCACAAGCGGAGCAGCCTGTGATCCCGGCGGAAAACCAGGAGGAAGCCGCTCCCGCCGAGTCCGGGACCGCTCAATAGCCCGGCAATCCGCGGCATATCAGGATGATGTGATCGACAGGCCGGGCTCCGACGCCCGGCCTGTTTGTGTTTGGCGCCAGTCTGCATCGCCAGCGATTTGGACTTGCCGGCGCAAAAGGTTAAACTTTCGTCAGAACCGTGGCCTGGTCCCAGAGCGGCCATAGATTGTTCGGATGTTGGCCCGAATCAGCGCGTTTCCCTCGTTTCGACACCCTGGAGGCCCCTTTTGAGGTTGCCCTTGCGATCCGCCCCGAAGTTGCTCCTCTGCCTCGGCTGGCTCATGGCCGCCGCTCCCCTGGCCGCAGCGCAGCAGTCGCCCGCCCCGGCCGACCAGCCTTCGGAGACTCCCGCGGCCGCATCGACCGACGAAAGCGCGAAGCAAGGCTCATCGGCCGCCGCAGACAGCGGCTGGGTCACCTGGGATTCGCTCGTCGCACCATCGAAATACGCGGACGGATTCCAGCATTACGACTACGTCAATCCGGATGCGCCGAAGGGCGGAACGCTGAACCAGGTGGCGATCGGCAGTTTCGACAGCTTCAATCCCTTCATCGTGCGCGGAACGGCGGCGGCCGGCTTTGCCAATATCGGCGGTGGTCTGCTCTATGAAACCCTGACCGAGCAATCGACCGACGAGCCCGGCGTTTCGTATGGACTGATCGCGGAAGCGCTCAAGTTTCCGGACGACGACTCCTGGGTGAGTTTCCGGCTCAATCCGAAGGCCCGCTGGCATGACGGCGAGCCGATCACGGTCGACGACGTCATCTGGAGCTTCAACACGCTCAAGGAGCTTCATCCCCAGTGGGCGGCCTACTACCGCAACGTCGTCAAGGCCGAGCAGACGGGCGAGCGCGAGGTGACCTTTACCTTCGACCAGAAAGGCAACCGCGAACTTCCTCACATCATGGGCGATCTCGTGGTCCTGCCCCGGCATTGGTGGGAAGGCACAGACGCCAACGGCAAGACGCGCGACATCACCCAGCCGACCCTGGAGCCGCCGCTCGGCTCAGGCCTCTACAAGATCGCCGATTTCAGCACCGGCTCCTCGATCACCTGGGAGCGTGTGCCTGATGCCTGGTCGGCCGACCTTCCGGCCCATGTCGGCCGCTATAATTTCGATCGAATGCATTTCGTCTATCTGCGCGATTCCAATGCGTCGTGGGAAGCCTTCAAGAAGGGTGGCCTCGACGACTGGCGGCTGGAGAACATCTCGCGGCGCTGGGCCGAGGATTACGACTTTCCGGCCGTTCAGAACGGGCAGGTGATCCGCAAGACGCTCGACGATCCCGGCGTCGATTCAATGCAGGCTTACGTGCTCAACAACCGCCTACCCAAGTTCCAGGATCGCCGGGTGCGCAAGGCGCTGACGCTCGCCTTCAATTTCGAGGAGATGAACCGGACGCTGTTTTTCGGTCTGTACGAACGCATTTCCAGTTATTTCTCCAATAGCGAGTTGGCGGCCACCGGCCTGCCGAGCGAGGCCGAACTCGGCTATCTGAAACCGTTGAAGGACCAGATTCCCGACGAAGTCTTTACCGAGGAGTTCAAGCTGCCGGTCTATGGCGATACCCAGTCGGCGCGGGATCACCTGCGCAAGGCGCTTCAGCTTTTCAAGGAAGCCGGTTACGAACTTAAGGGCACCTCACTGGTGAACGCCAAGACCGGTGAACCCTTCACCATCGAGTTTCTCGGGGATGATCCGAGCGACAGCCGCACGCTGGAGCCGTTCGCCCGACAGCTTCAGCGCCTCGGGATCAAGACCAATATCCGCATCGTCGACACCAACCAGTATATCGAGCGAATGACCGACTTCGACTTCGAGGTTGTCGCCATGAAATACTACCCGCAGTCGCTCTCGCCCGGCAACGAGCAGCGCGATTTCTGGGGCTCGGCCGCCGCCGATGCGTCCGGCAGCCGCAACTATGCGGGCATCAAGAATCCCGCGATCGACGAACTCGTCAACGATATCGTCTACGCTGAAGACCGCGAGCATCTGGTCGCAGCCACGCGGGCGCTCGATCGCGTCATGCTCTGGGAATACTACGTCGTGCCGCAATGGCATCTGACGTCCTTCTGGCTCGCCTACTGGAACAAGTTCGGCATGCCCGACGATCAGCCGGACTCCGCCGGCCTCGACCCCTACTCCTGGTGGATCACCGATGCCCAGAAGGACGCCGCGGCGGGGACGCCATGAGCATCCTGTTCACCCGCCGCCGCTTCGGCCAGCTCGCGTTCGGGCTCGGCGCGGCGGCGCTCCGACCGAAGCTTTCCCTTGCCGCCAACCCGGTCGAGACGCCGCTGCACGGCCTTTCGGCCTTCGGCGAGCTGAAATACGGGCCG
Organism: Consotaella aegiceratis; assembly: GCF_036541425.1. Lineage (NCBI taxonomy): Bacteria > Pseudomonadati > Pseudomonadota > Alphaproteobacteria > Hyphomicrobiales > Aurantimonadaceae > Consotaella > Consotaella aegiceratis. The sequence continues at coordinate 132,265 of NZ_JAZHFT010000003.1, read as the reverse complement.
GGCTACGACGCTTTCGACTATGCGGCGCCCGACGCGCCGACCGGCGGCAGCTTCCGGATGGCGCCGTCCTACTACTACTTCAACCAGTCGCTCCTGACCTTCGACACCTTCAACACCTTCGTGCTCAAGGGCAACGCCCCGCCGCGCATGGAAAAGTGCTACGATGCGCTGATGACGAGCGCGCTCGACGAGCCGGATTCGATCTATGGCGCGCTGGCCGAAAGCGTCACGATCTCCGCCGACCGCAACACCTACACCTTCAAGCTCAGGCCCGAGGCGCGCTTTTCCGACGACAGCCCGGTGACGGCCGAGGACGTCGCCTTCAGCTATCTGAGCCTCAAGGAGAAGGGCCATCCCGACCTGGCGCTGGACCTGCGCGAGTTGACCGACGCGATCGCCGACGACGAGCAAACGGTGCGGCTGGTGTTCTCCGGCCGCCAGAGCGAGCAGACCGTGCTGGGCGTTCTGACCGACCCGATCGTGCCGAAGAGCTTTTTTGCCGACCGCGATTTCGAGACCACCGACCTGACGCCGATCCCCGGCAGTGGTCGCTATCGCGTCGGCGCCTACGAGCCCGGCCGTTTCATCGAATACGAACGGCGCGGCGATTACTGGGCCGAGGATCTCCCCTTCGCGCGAGGCCTCGACCATTTCCAGACGATCCGCATCGAGTTCTTCCGGGATCGCCAAGTCGCCTTCGAGGCCTTCAAGAAGGGTCAGGTGCACTGGCGCGAGGAGTTCACGTCGAAGAACTGGGCGACCGAATACGACTTTCCAGCGATCGTCGATGGCCGCGTCGTGCGCCGCACCTTTCCGCGCGAGCGGCGTCCGGGCTTCCAATGCTGGGCGCTCAACCAGCGCCGCAAGCGCTTCGCCGACCAGCGCGTGCGGCAGGCGATCAATCTCTGCTTCGACTTCGAGTGGACGAACGCCAACATGTTCTATGGCCTCTACGTCCATTCCGATTCCTGCTTCGAAACCTCCGAGTTCAAGGCGATCGACGCGCCCGACCAGGCGGAGCTGGTCTTGCTGGAGCCGCTGCGCGAGCAGGTGCCGGACGCCGTCTTCGGCAAGCCTTGGATACAACCGGTCTCCGACGGCTCGGGCAACGACCGCCGGCTCCTGAAACAGGCGCTCGACCTCTTCGCCGAGGCCGGCTGGACCAACCAGGGCGGCGCCCTGAAGAATGCGGCGGGCGAAACCTTCACGCTGGAATATCTGATCGACGATCAGGGCTTCGAACGGGTCTACGGCAAGTTCGTCGAGACGCTGCGTCGTCTCGGCATCGACGCGGGGTTTCGCCTCGTGGATGCCGCCCAGTACCAGGATCGGCGGAACAATTTCGATTACGATCTGATTCAAGGCGCCTGGAGCCTGTCGGCAACACCCACCCGTGACAGCCTGCGGACCTTTTTCGGCAGCGACACGCGCGACCATCAGGGTTCCAACAATCTGCCGGGCATGGCCGACCCGGCCGTCGATGCCCTGATCGATAAGGCCGCGAGCGCACAGAGCCGCGAGGACCTGGTCACCGCCATGCGCGCGCTGGACCGCGTGTTGCGGGCGCGGCTCGACTGGATTCCCAACATCCATTCGGCCGAGCATCGCGTCGCCTATTGGGACCATTTCGGCTTCAAGGAGACCAAGCCCGACTACGGCTGGCCAGTCGAGGCGCTGTGGTGGAGCACCAAAAAGCCGAGCACCGAAAACTAACGAGGATTCATGGGCGCCTACATCATTCGCCGCCTGCTTTTGATGATTCCGACCCTGCTCGGCATCATGGCGGTCTCATTCCTGGTGATCCAGTTCGCGCCGGGCGGCCCGGTCGAGCAGGTAATCGCCCAGCTCCAGGGCCAAGGTGGCGGCGCCACCGAACGCGTCTCCGGCGGCGGCGGCGATTTCGGCTCGTCGGGCGGCGGCATGGAAACCTCCGGCGAATCCTCCTCCGGCTATCGCGGCGCCCAGGGGCTCGACCCGGAGTTCATCGCCCGGTTGGAAAAGCAGTTCGGCTTCGACAAGCCACCGCTGCAGCGCTTCGGCATGATGCTGTGGAACTATGCCCGCTTCGATTTCGGCGAGAGCTATTTCCGCTCCATCTCGGTGATCGACCTGATCCTCGAGAAGATGCCGGTTTCCATCTCGCTCGGGCTTTGGATCACCCTGCTTTCCTACGCCATCTCGATTCCACTCGGCATCCGCAAGGCGCTAAAGGATGGCTCCGCCTTCGACGTGTGGACCAGCGGCGTCATCATCATCGCCTATGCGATTCCCGGCTTCCTCTTTGCGGTGCTGTTGATCGTGCTTTTCGCCGGCGGCTCGTTCTGGGACATTTTTCCGCTCCGCGGCCTCTTGTCCGACGGTGTGCGCGGCGCATGGTGCACCCCCTGGGATGGACAGTTCGATATTCCCAACTGCGTTACTCGCACGATTCCGGACTATTTCTGGCACCTGACGCTGCCCTTGATCGCCCTGGCGCTATCGGCCTTCGCCACCACCACGCTGCTCACCAAGAACTCGTTTCTCGACGAAATCCGCAAACAGTACGTCACCACGGCGCGCGCCAAGGGCCTGACAGAGAACCGCGTGCTCTACGGCCACGTCTTCCGCAACGCCATGCTGATCATCATCGCCGGCTTCCCGGGCGCCTTCATCTCCGCCTTCTTCTCGGGCTCGCTGCTGATCGAGACGATCTTCTCTCTCGACGGGCTCGGGCTGCTCGGCTTCGAATCCATCTACAAGCGCGATTATCCGGTGGTGTTCGCCACGCTCTACATCTTTTCGCTCATGGGCCTGATCACCACGCTGATCTCCGACCTCACCTACACCTGGATCGATCCCCGCATCGATTTCGAGAAGCGGGAGGTTTGAGGATGGCGCGCAACGGACCGAGCGTTCGAACGATCGCAGCCAGACGGCGAAAGGGAGGTCTCGATGGATAGGCTCGAAGACACCGACTTCCCTCGCGAAATCGATGCCGCCGACACCGCGCGCGAGCAGACCGAGGGGATCGCCCAGCAGGCGCCGGAAATGCGCTTCCAGCGCCGGCGCTTGTCACCGCTCAACGAACGGCGCTGGAAGAACTTCAAGGCCCACAGGCGCGGCTACTGGTCGCTCTGGATCTTCGCGATCCTGTTCGTCGTCACGCTCTGCGCCGAGTTCGTCGCCAACGACAAGCCGCTGCTCGTCGAATACAAGGGTGAGTTCTATTATCCGGTCTTCGTCGACTATCCGGAGGAGGTGTTCGGCGGTTTTCTGCCCGTCACCAACTACCGGGATCCGTTCGTGCAAGACGAGATCCAGTCCAACGGCTGGATGATCTGGCCGCCGATCCGCTATTCCTACCGCACCGTCAACAACGAGATTCCGACGCCGGCCCCTTCCGCCCCTTCCTGGACCTTCACCAAGGAGGAGCTTTGCCAGCAGTATCCTCAGGGGGTCGACGATCCGAACTGTACGCTCGGCAACTGGAACTGGCTCGGCACCGACGATCAGGCGCGCGACGTGCTGGCCCGGCTGATCTACGGCTTCCGCATCTCGGTGCTGTTCGGCTTGGTCCTGACGGTCGCCTCCGCCGTCATCGGCGTCGGCGCCGGCGCGATCCAGGGCTATTTCGGCGGCTGGGTCGACCTTCTGTTCCAGCGCTTCATCGAGATCTGGTCGTCGATTCCGGTGCTCTATTTGCTGTTGATCATCGCAGCGATCCTGCCGCCGGGCTTCTGGATTCTGCTCGGCATCATGCTGCTGTTCTCCTGGGTCGCCTTCGTCGGCGTGGTGCGGGCGGAATTCCTGCGCGCCCGCAACTTCGAATACGTCAATGCCGCCCGCTCGCTGGGCGTCGGCGACTGGACGATCATGTTCCGCCATCTTCTGCCCAACGCCATGGTGGCGACGCTGACCTTCCTGCCCTTCATCCTGAACGGTTCGATCACCACGCTGACCTCGCTCGACTTCCTCGGCTTTGGCCTGCCGCCCGGCTCGCCCTCGCTGGGCGAGCTTCTGGCCCAGGGCAAGAACAATCTTCAGGCGCCGTGGCTCGGCTTTTCCGGCTTCATCACCATATCGATCATGCTGTCGCTCTTGATCTTCATCGGCGAAGCCGTGCGCGACGCCTTCGATCCGCGCAAGAGCTTTGAGTGACGTCATGAGCGATCACCATCATCATCATCGCGATCATCATGGCCACAGCCATGGTCACGATCATTCGCACCACGGCCACTCCCACGCCCTTGGTGGCCATGCCCATGGCGCCAATCAGAGCCGGATGGCGATCGCCGCGCTGTTGACCGGCCTCTTCATGGCGGCCGAAGTGGTCGGCGGGCTGATCTCCGGCTCGCTGGCGCTGCTCGCCGACGCCGGCCATATGCTGACCGACTTCGCGTCGCTGGCGCTGGGTTATTTCGCCTTCCGCCTATCGGCCCGGCCGAGCGACGCGAAACGCACCTATGGCTACGACCGCTTCGAGGTCCTGGTCGCCTTCGTCAACGGTCTGGCGCTCTTTCTCATCGCCGGCGTCATCGTCTTCGAGGCCTATGAGCGCCTGCGCTCGCCGGTCGAAATCCTCGGCGGCACGATGCTGGCGATCGCCGTCGGCGGCCTTCTCGTCAACGTCGCCGTCTTCTTCGTCCTGCATGGCGCCGATCGCGACAACCTCAACATCCGCGGCGCGGTGCTGCACGTGATCGGCGATCTGCTTGGCTCCGTCGCGGCGCTCGCCGCGGCGCTCGTCATCATGGCGACCGGCTGGACGCCGATCGATCCGATCCTGTCGGTCGTGGTCGCCCTGATCCTGCTCGTCTCCGCCTGGCGGCTGGTGCGAGACGCCGGCCATGTACTGCTGGAAGGCGCGCCGACCGACCTCGACGTGTCGGACATCGGGCCTCACCTGGCCAAGGCGATCCCGGAGGTGCGCGAAATCCACCATCTCCACGCCTGGACCATTACGCCGGAGCGCAAGATGGTGACGCTGCATGCCTGCGTCATCGAGAGCGCCGATCCGCCCGCCGTGACCCAGGCAATCAAGGCCGAGCTGCAAAGGACCTTCTCGATCAATCACGCCACGGTGGAAATCGAGCGCCATGTTTGCGCCGACACCGGTATGGCGATGGCCTGCCACGAGCACGATACCGCGGCCGGCCAGCAGCCGGCGAACGATCATCACCCCTCTCATGGCATCGCCGCCGAGCACGCCTGATCGGAGCCCGAATGTCCCAGACCGCCGCCATCGCTCCTCGGGAGACCCTGCTTTCGGTGAACGACCTGTCGGTCGCCTTCCGCCAGGGCGAGCGGGTGACGCTCGCCGTCGACGCCATCTCGTTCGAGATCCGCAAGGGCGAGATCCTGGCTCTCGTCGGCGAATCCGGTTCCGGCAAGTCGGTCTCGGCCTTGTCGATCCTGAAGCTCCTGCCCTACCCGGCGGCCAGCCATCCGGGCGGTTCGATCCAGTTTTCCGGCAAGGATTTGCTCACCGGCACCGAGCGCGATCTGCGTTCGGTGCGCGGCGACCGCATCTCGATGATTTTCCAGGAACCGATGTCCTCGCTCAATCCGCTGCACACGATCGAGCGGCAGGTCGGCGAGGTGCTGAAGGTCCACCGCGGGCTCTCCGACAAGGCGGCGCGCGCGCGCACCCTGGAACTTCTGAACCAGGTCGGCATCCGCGAGCCGGAAAAACGCCTGGGTGCCTTTCCGCACCAGCTCTCCGGCGGCCAGCGACAGCGCGTGATGATCGCGATGGCGCTCGCCAACGAACCGGACCTTCTGATCGCCGACGAACCCACCACGGCACTCGACGTCACGGTGCAGGCCCAGATCCTGGAACTCCTGAAAAAGCTTCAGGCCGAGCGCCACATGGCGATGCTGTTCATCACCCACGATCTCGGCATCGTGCGCAAGATCGCCGACCGGGTCTGCGTCATGCATCGCGGCAAGATCGTCGAGGAAGGCCCAACGGCGCGCATCTTTGCCGACCCCCAGCATGCCTACACCAGGCATCTTCTCGCCGCCGAGCCCAAGGGCGCGCCGCCGGCCGCCAACGCCAACGCCCCGGCGGTGATGGAGGCCAAGGATCTGAAGGTGTGGTTTCCCATCAAGACCGGGCTGATGCGCCGCACCACCGACTATGTGAAGGCGGTGGACGGCATCGATATCACCGTACGCGCCGGCCAGACCGTGGGTGTGGTCGGCGAGTCCGGGTCCGGCAAGACGACGCTCGGCCTGGCGCTCACCCGCATGATTTCCTCCAATGGCGAGATCGTCTTCGAGGGCGACCGCATCGACAATCGCTCCTTCAAGGCGATGCGCCCCTTGCGCGAGCGGATGCAGATCGTCTTCCAGGATCCTTACGGCTCGCTCAGCCCGCGCATGTCGGTGGCGGAGATCATCGCCGAGGGACTGCTCGTCCACCAGCCGGGCCTCACGGCGTCCGACCGCGACGCTCGCGTGGTCGCCGCGCTCCAGGAGGTCGGGCTCGATCCCGCGACGCGCTTCCGCTATCCGCACGAATTTTCCGGCGGCCAGCGCCAGCGCATCGCGATCGCGCGCGCGATGGTGCTCAATCCGCGTTTCGTCATGCTGGACGAGCCGACCTCGGCACTCGACATGAGCGTCCAGGCGCAGGTGGTCGATCTCCTGCGCGATCTGCAGAAGCGCCATGAACTCGCCTATCTCTTCATCAGCCACGATCTGAAGGTGGTCCGAGCGCTTGCCAACGAGGTCATCGTCATGCGCAACGGCAAGGTGGTCGAGCGCGGCCCATCGGAGGAAATCTTCGAGCGTCCGAAGAGCGACTACACCCGCGCGCTGATGGCGGCCGCGTTCGATATCGCGGCGACATCGGGAGACGTCGTCTCGCAATGACCGACTTCAATCGCGATGATCTCTCCGACCAGTCGCTGGACTGGGAGGAAGAAGGGCGGAAGCGCGTCTATGACGGCTTTCGGCCTGTCGAGGAGGTAATCCTATCGCATCGGGCTCTCGCCAACGGCGAAATGCTCGGCCCGATGCATCGGCAGGTGCTGTTAACCAGCCTTGTCACCCTGGTGATTCCCTACGACCCGGTGCTCGATGCGATCGTCGTCATTCGCCAGTTTCGCCTGGGCGCAGCCATGCGCCTCGGACACGCGGCCATGCTGGAACTGCCTGGCGGCATGGTGGACGAAGGAGAGTTTCCGCAAGAGGCCGCGCGTCGCGAGTTGGAAGAGGAGACGGGCCTGAGGGCAAAAACGCTAGCCCCAGGTTACGAGATCATGGCCGCGCCAGCGCTGACAGACGAGTTGGCTATGGTCTTTCTCGCCATTGTCGATGCCTCGACCCTTGCCGAATCCGCCGGCAACCATCATGAACACGAGGACATCCGGCCGATCGCCGCCAGGGTAGACGATCTGATCCGGGCCGCGGATGACGGACGCATCGTGAACGGCTATCTGGTCGGAGGTCTCAACTGGTTCGCTCGCAAGGGACGGGCCATGGCGGCGACGCTGATCAGCATGCCCGAGGGAAACGAGCCTTGACGATTCTTCTGTCCATCACCGGCTTCGAGCCGACGCGCTGGCTTAAGGCGCTGTCCGACCACGCGCCGCAGCGCTCGATTCTGCTTCACCCCGAAAACGTGCACGATCCCTTGATCGAATACGCCGTGGTGTGGAACCAGCCGCCCGGTCTGCTCACCGGCCTGCCCAACCTCAAGGCGATCTTCTCGATCGGCGCCGGCGTCGACCACGTCCTGAAGGACAAGACGTTGCCGGACGTGCCGATCGTGCGCATCGTCGCCGAGGACCTGACCACCCGCATGAGCGAGTATGTGGTCTGGCGGGTGCTCGATCACATGCGCCGGGGCCTCCCCTATCGCGCCCAGCAGGACGCCGTGCATTGGCGGGCCCGGCGCCGCCAGCCCAAAGCCAGCGAGGTAACGGTCGGCATCATGGGCTTCGGCGAGATGGGCCGAGATGCGGCCAGGAAGCTTCAGGGTCTGGGCTTCTCGGTCGCCGGTTGGGGCCGCTCGCCGAAGACCGCGTCGGGCATCCAGACATTCGCCGGCGAGGCGGAGCTGGACGGTTTTCTGGCGGTGAGCGACATCGTCGTCTGTCTCCTGCCGCTTACCGATGAAACGCGCGGCATCCTCAATTACGGCCTGTTTGCCCGGATGAAGAAGCAGACGCCGATGGGCGGCCCGGTCCTTATCAATGCGGGGCGCGGACGGCTTCAGGTCGAGGCCGACATCCTTCGCGCCCTCGACGAAAAGATCTTGTCGGAAGTCTCGCTCGACGTCTTCGAGCGTGAGCCGCTGCCGCCGGCGAGCCCGCTGTGGAAGCATCCGCGCGTCTTCATCACGCCGCACGTCGCCGCCGTCTCCGAGCCGGAGGCTCTGGCGCCCCTCATCATCGGTCAGATCGACGCCTTCGAGCGCGGCGAACCCCTACGACACACCGTGGATCGACAGACCGGCTACTGACGGGAGTCCGTACCGAGGGCAAAGAGCGCTTATCGATAAGGCTCGAAACGCTCGGTCCAAGGCTCGAAGCGCTCAGTCCGATGCAGGGACGGCCCACGACCGTCCGCGAGGCCCAGATCGCGCAATCTGGCCTCCGGCAGGACCGCCGGGTCGATGATCCGATAGCGAGGCCCGGAGCGGCGTAGGCCGGCGATGCAGCTGAGAACAAAGAGGGTAGCGAGCCCGGCCGCGAGGCGGCCGGACTGAAGTCCGGTGCTCAAGATCATGTTCGATGCCGCGTCGGGCGGCTCCCTGTTCCTGCCGTCGAATGTCGGTCGGCAGGCCTTGCAATTCCAACTGAAATGCGAGCACTATGCATAAGGTGAGCTTATGCATTAGGCGTTGACGCTTGGAACACCGAGACCTTCCGCCTCTGGCCGCCGTCCGCGTCTTCGAAGCAGCCGCCCGGCATCTCAGCTTCACCAAGGCCGCGGCCGAACTGGGCATGACGCAGGCTGCGGTGAGCTATCAGATCAAACTGCTCGAGGAACGGGTCGGCGCGCCGCTGTTTCTGCGGAAGCCGCGCTCGGTGAGCCTCACGCCGAGCGGCCAAATGCTGGCGCCGGCGACGACCGATGCGCTCGATCTGATTGCCTCGTCCTATGCCGCGGTGCGTGGCAGCATCGCCACGGTTCTCTCCATCACCGTTCTGGCGACCTTTGCGGCAAACTGGCTTGCGCCCCGCATCGGGTCGTTCCAGATGAAGCACCCGGACATCGCGGTGCGCTTCGACACCACCAACGAAATGCTGGACTTTGCGCGTCATGACGTGGATGTCGCCCTGCGCTCCGGCAGTGGCGGCTGGCCGGGCCTGGTCGGGCATCGCCTGCTGCCGGTCGATTTCGCGCCCATGCTCAGCCCGCGGCTCCTGGAGCGCTTCGGCCCGCTTCGAGAACCGGCCGATCTCCTCAGGTTCCCGCTGATCGCGCCGCGGGATCCATGGTGGGCCGTCTGGTTCGAGCGGGCCGGCGTGACGAACTACGACCCGGAGAAGCATCCGAACTCCTTCCTGGGAACGCAGTATCTCGAATCCCGCGCCGCCATCGGCGGGCTCGGCGTCGCGATCCTGTCGTCGGTCTTCTATCAACAGGAGGTCGCGGATGGCCTCCTGCAACAGCCCTTCGATCTCGTCGCCGACGAAGGTCGCTCCTATTGGCTCTGCTACGCGGAGAATCGGCGCAACGTCCCGAAAATCCGCGCTTTCCGCGACTGGATTCTGGCCGAGATGGAGCAGAGCCGGAGCGGCGCGGGGCTGCTCGCGCCTACGCCCGGAGCCGCCTGACGCTGGTGACGAACACGCCTTTGGCTTCGAGGCGCGCGACCATCTCGGCGAGCGGCTCGATGGCCGTCATCATATGATGCGCGTTGGCGTGGACGACGCGCTCGCCATCGATCATGATCCCCACATGGCCTTTCCAGAACACGAGATCGCCGCGCTGCAGCGCCTCGATGCCGGCCAGCCGGGTGCCGAGCTCCCTCTCCTGCATGTCGGTATCGCGCGGCGCCCAAATGCCGGCCATCTGGCAGGCGACCTGGACCAGTCCCGAGCAGTCGATACCGAGCACCGTCTTGCCACCCCAGAGATAGGGCACCCCGAGAAAGCGTTCGGCCACCGCGACGAAATCGGCCTCCACCTCGCCGGGCGTACGCAGATGCTGGCCGACGACGGCCCCGAACGGCCGGATCAGGCCGTAGCGCGCATTGTGATCCTCGGCCTGCCCCGTCACCGTTACCAGGGCGCCCATCGGCAGCGCGTCGAGCGGCGGCCGTTTGATGTCGGGACCGGGAAACACCAGCGTGCGCGGCGCACAAACCCGGTGTGTGGGGGCCGCCTCGGGTTCGCCCAGCGCGCCCTCCGCCAGCCAGCCAACATAGCCGTCGGCGAGGAGCTGCGCCCAGACCCAACCCTCGTCCGTCGACTCGAAGACGAGCACGTCCTCGCCGCGGAGCGCCTCGGTGTCGACCGGCGCATCGGACCGCGGTGCCCGGCGCAGCGGCGCGGTCGCCGCCGTGACGCGCGCCGGCCGACCCTCGACGAAACGCGTCGCCTCGACCCGCCCCTCCAGGCGGCTGTCGGCGAGATCGGCACGAAAGGCGTTGACGCGCTTGTCCAAATCCTCGCTCATGGTGCCAATTCCCCTGCCAGTTCGACGAACCGGTCCGCAAGCTGAGACACGTAGAGACTCCCCTTGACCGTCCGGCGCACCAACACGTTGCGACGGTCGTCGGGATCGCGCCGCCGCTCGACGAGCTCCATCCGGCTCATCGTGTCGAGCGCTCGGGTGATGACCGGCTTGGTCACGCTCAGCTTGGCCGCAAGCCCGCGCACCGTATGCGGCGGCAGTTCCAGATAGATAGTGAGTAGAATCGCGGTCTGCCGCAATGTCAAATCGGGGCTGGCGGCTCTCGCCTGCCGCAACGAACTCTGGTGTAGAAGCCGCAAGGCCTGCGCCGGGCGAAGCTCGATCCCCATGGCTCGTTTCGTTTCGGTTCCGTTCCAAGCACCATAGAGCGGGATCGGGCCTTGGCGCAAGCGGCCTTCGCGCGGCGGCGAGCCTGGTATGCCGACGCCGCCGGCCCGAACCGCCATCGTCCGGGCCGGCGCTAGCGTGCCTTATCCGTAACGCCGGCTCAGCGCCTCGGCCAAGGCCCGAATGCCCTGGGCCTCGCCGCCCACCGGGCCGATCGGCGACGGCTTCGGGCGCCAGCCGTAAATGTCGAAATGCGACCAGACCTTGGCCTTCTCGACGAAGCCTTGCAGAAAGAGCGCGGCGGTGATCGAGCCGGCGAAGCCGTCGCCCGTCACGTTGTTGATGTCGGCGACCTTGGAGGCGAGATTGCCCACATAAGGCTGCCACAGCGGCATTCGCCACAGCGGATCGACGACCGCCTGCGATGCCTTGGCCAGAGCCTCGGCGAAATCGTCGTCGTTCGTATAGAACGGCGCGAGATCCGGACCGACGGCCACGCGCGCGGCACCGGTCAGCGTCGCCATGTCCACCAGAACCTCGGGCGCCTCCTCGTCGGCCAGCGCCAGTGCATCGGCGAGCACCAGCCGGCCTTCAGCGTCGGTGTTGCCGATCTCCACCGTCTTGCCCTTGCGGCTCGTCAGGATGTCGCTCGGCCGGAACGCCGCCCCGGCGATCGAATTCTCGACGGCCGGAATCAGCACCCGCAGCCGAATGTCGAGCTTGGCCGCCATCAGGATGCGGGCGAGACCGAGCACGTTGGCCGCCCCGCCCATGTCCTTCTTCATCAAGAGCATCGACGAAGGCGGCTTGATATCGAGCCCGCCGGTATCGAAGCAGACGCCCTTGCCGACCAGGGTGACCTTCGGGGCCCCGGCGCGCCCCCAGGTGAGGTCGATCAGCCGCGGCGCCACGGCGCCGGCGCGACCGACCGCGTGGATCATCGGAAAGTTCTGGGCGATCAGGTCGTCGCCGACGATCGAGACCGCGTCGGCTCCGAACTCCGCCGCCAGCCCGCGCGCTGCCTCCTCCAGCGCGTCCGGCTGCATGTCGTTGGTCGGCGTATTGATGAGGTCGCGCGCCAGCGCCGTCGCCGCGGCGAGACTGTCCACCTTGGCGGCATCGACGCTGGAACCGGCGACCAGGCGCGGGCCCGCGCCGTCCGCCGCCTTCGCCTTGTAGCGCTCGAAGCGATACCCGCCGAGCAGGAAGGCCAGCGCCGCGAGTTCGGGATCGAGCGGCGACCCGTCAGCCAGCGCCCATGCGCCTTCCGGCAAGTCCTTGGCCAGCGCGCCGGCAAGCAGCGTCAGGCGGCGCGGATCGTCCGCTTGCGAGCCGGTCCTGCCGCCGAGGCCGAGGATCGCGCCGGCCAAACCCTCTCCACCACTGTGCGGGACCAGCAGCACCTTCCCGGCCCCGGCCTTGAAGCCGGCGAGCTTCGCCCAACGCCTGGCGGAATCGGGAAGCGTGTCGAGGCCAGCTGCGTCGACCGCCCAGACGGGCAAGGCGTCCGCGGTATCGGCGGGAAGAAGGCGTTCATTCATCATGTCTGTCCTTTGCGGCCAACGCCGCGTTAACGCTCGGTTAGGGTTAACGAAATATTCTTCCGGGCGACCTTCCCCTCGCCCGGCACCAGGAGCGTCCGGCGGCATCGGGATCTGGAGATTCGCCTTGCACACGCACCATAGTCGTCTCACTCGGACCCTGCGACAGGGAATTCTCTGCGGCGCGGCAATCGCCGCCCTGACGCTCGCCGGATGCGCCTCGGTTTCGCACGAGACCACCGGTTCGATCGGAGCCCCGCAAACGAACAAGCCGCTGGCCGAGATGACCTCGACGGAGCTCGACCAGGTGGTCCGCAGTTATGGCGCCGCCTACAAGAAGAGCCCGAAGGACAAGCGCGTCGGACTGATCTATGCGACGACGCTGCAGATGACGGGCCGCAACGACCAGTCGCTGGCGGTCATGCAGCAGGTGGCGATCGCCCACCCCCAGGATCGCGACGTGCTGTCGGCCTACGGCAAGGCGCTGGCGGCGGCCGGCGAGCTGGAAAAGGCGCTGGAAACCGTGCGGCGCGCCCAGACGCCGGATGCGCCCGACTGGCGGCTGTTCTCGGCCGAAGGCGCGATCCTCGATCAACTCGGCCAGCCGGACCATGCGCGCACGCTCTATCGCAAGGCTCTCGACATCCAGCCGAACGAACCGTCGATCCTGTCCAACATCGGCATGTCGTATCTTCTTACCAACGATCTGAAGACGGCCGAAACCTATCTGCGCCAGGCGGTGCGTCAGCCGGGCGCCGACAGCCGCGTGCGCCAGAATCTGGCGCTGGTCGTCGGGCTGCAAGGGCGGTTCGAGGAAGCGCAGCAGATCGCGGCCGCCGAACTGGCCCCGGACGACGCAGCCGCCAACGTCGCCTATCTCAAGCAGATGCTCTCCCAGCAAAACACCTGGTCGATGCTGAAGGACGAGGATAAGCAGGGCTGAGGTCGCCTACGGCGCACGCTGTGCCGCGCCGTCCTTCGCATCATCCATTGACGACATCGCTCACGGCCGCGAGGTGCGGCCCCGGCGCGATCCGTGCCCGCAATTCTTCGACCGGCAGAGCGCGGCCGAACAGGAAGCCCTGCCCCTGCACAATGCCGATCTCGTTGATGGCCGTGAGCTGATAGGGGCTCTCGATCCCTTCCGCCACGACCACGAAGCCCAGCCGGTTGGCCAGGTGCTGCACCATCTCCATCACCGACCGGCACGCCATGTCGGAATCGATGTTTTCGGCAAAGGAGCGGTCGATCTTCACCTTGTCGAACGGGTAGGACGCCAGGTAGCCGATCGAGGAATAGCCGGTGCCGAAATCGTCCAGCCCGAAGCGCAGACCGAGATTGCGCAGGCGCTGCATGGTCCGGCGCGTCTTGTCGCGGTCCTCCACCAGCACCGTCTCGGTGAGCTCCATCTCCAGCCGGTTGCCGTCCGCGCCGGCGTCGCGCAACGCTTCCTCGACCACTCGGACCAGTCGATCCGGATCGTGGAACTGGACCGACGACACGTTGACCGCGACCGAGATGTCGGCCGGCAGCAGGACGAGGTCGCGGCAGGCCCGCCTGATCACCCAATCGCCGATCTCCGAGATGAAGCCGCTGCGCTCGGCCAAAGGGATGAACTCGGCGGGCGGAACGGAGCCCTTGTCGGGATGGTTCCACCGGATCAGCGCCTCGACGGACACGATGTGACCGCTCTCGATTTCGATGATCGGCTGGTAGTGCAGCTTGAACTGATCGCTGGCGAGTGCGGCACGCATTTCCGTGCTCAGTTCCATCCGCCGGCGGAAGCCCGCGGCCATCGTGCTGTTGTAGACGGCAACCTTGCCCCGCCCGGCGCTCTTGGCTTCGTAGAGGGCGAGGTCGGCCGCCGACAGCAGCTGTGTCCCATCCAGTCCGTGCTGGGGACCGGTTGCGATGCCGAAGCTCGCGCAAACGGTGAGTTCGTGGCCCGCCGCGTCGATCGGCTCGTCGAGCGCCGCCAGGATCCGGGATGCGCTTTCGAGGGCGTCGTCCGGAGCGACGCCTTCCATGACGACGACGAATTCGTCGCCGCCAAACCGTGCGACCAGGTCGGAAGCCCGGATCACGCTGCGAATTCGCGACGCCACGGCGATCAGAACGATGTCGCCGATGCTGTGGCCCAGCGAATCGTTGATGTCCTTGAAGTTGTCGACATCCATGTAGAGGACGGCCACCGACGTCCCGTCGGCAAGATCTCCTGCCATGCCTTCGAGGCGCCGGTCGAGTTCATACCGGTTCGCCAGCCCGGTCAGTCCGTCCTTGCGGGCGAGCGTTTCGATCTGGTCCAGGACCTGCTTGTCGGCCGTCGCGTCCTCGGTGAGGAGCAGCACGCCGCCATCCTCGGTCGGCTCTATGTGCAAGGCGAAGGTGCGGCCGTCCGGATTGGCGGTTTCGAAGCTCGTCGCACATCGGGTGCGCATCGTCTTGGCGACGAGCAGGCCGATCTTCTGCGCATCGGGAGCCGACAGGTTTCCGTTGGCGGACGCGGCCGACAAGAGATCGTCGAGCCCCGGACCCGAGGTCCCGGTTCCGATGCCGAACATCTCCAGATGGCGGTCGTTCTCCAATTCCAGCTGGAGCGCCCGGTCGTAGAGCGCCAGGCCATGCGTCATGGCATGGAGCGCAATCGCGGCCTGATCCGCGTTCTTCTTCGCGGCTGCGGCATTGCTGCGCGCCTTGAGGGTGGCCTCGGCAAGCGCCCGGATGTTCTTGTTCAGCGATTGGGTGATGACCAGGTTGGTCATCATATAGAGGACGATGAACAGTGCGATCCCGTCGTAGTAGACGTGATCGGACCACAGCAACCCCAGCATCATCGGGACGCACATGACGAGCAGCTGAAGGAACACGAAACCCGGAGTCCCGGCATTTCGTGCCACGTAGCCGGACGAGAAAGCCGTCACCGCGATGACGTTCACGAGCTGGGCGGCGAAGTCGTCGGCATAGGCAAGCGAAGCGAAGCAGCAGAGCCCCTGCACGAGGGCGAAGAGGGTCGCTCCGGCTTGAAACTCCAGGTTCCAGCGTCGGTTGCGCGCCACCGTGTCGGCCGAATGATCGGCCCTGTGATACCGCAACAGGGTGACCATCCGCCCGAGGAGAACGGTCAGGCCGAGGGCGGCCAGAACCGCGAAGTGCCGCCGCCCCGTGATCGTCCAGGTAAAATAGACGACGAGGATGCCGATCGTATTCGAGATGACGATCGAGAGCGGCGAAGCGAACAGCGAGCCGACGAGCACCCGGTGACGCTCCTCGGTAGCTCCGAAAGAGCGCTCTATCGCATGGTCGACCCCGATAGTCTCCGCTTCACGGTTCATATTCCGGCCGTTTGACGCCATCCAGCCACCACAAGCGGGTTCGCAAAGGCGCCAAGATAGGCAGTCGGAGTTAACAACTCGCTTCGCTGGCTAGCAATCTCCCGGCCAAAAAGCTTCCCGAGCCGGCCTGAAGGTCAAAGACGCGCCAACATCCTTTCCTGGGCAGTAACGATGCGCTTCAACTTCGAAACTTCTGGTATTTCCAGCGACAGCATGTGTTCGACCCACAAGGCGGAAGACGCCGCCAGCTGGCTTTCCAGATCCGCGCTCATGGCGTTGAACGCCAGCGAGATGGAAATTCGGGCACGCCGACTCGCCGCCGTGTCCTTGGCGTATTTGCGCACCCAGGCCGCGCTGCCGCCGTCGGGCACCACCTCGTCCACCACCCCGCGCTGACGAAACTCCTCGGCCGAGAAGGTCGCGCCGGACAAGAGAATGCGTTCGGCTTCCAGCCTGCCGGCGCGCCGGGCGAGCACCGGCACGGCGGCGATCGGAAAATGATTGTAGTTGACTTCCGGGTAACAGAACGAAGCCGACTCCTCGGCGATCATGATGTGACAGGCCCGAGCAGGATCGATGCCGCCGCCCAACGCCCGCGCATGCACGGCGGCGATGGTGGTAACGCGGCCGCCCAGCCCCGTGTAGTTGCCCACGATCACGTCGGACGCCACCTGGGCATATTCTTCCAGTCCGGCGCGGTCGTTGTTGGCGAGGCATTCCAGATAGAAGTCAAGATCGCCGCCCAGCGAGAACACCGGACCGGCCGTCCGGAAGGCCAGAAAGGAGAGGGGCGGGCAATCGTCGCCATCCAGGAGCTGCGCCAACGCCCGTTGCACCTTGCGAACGCTATCGACCAGCGGCAGCGTGAAGACCGGTTTCGGCTCGGGCCGCATGACGATCCACAGCAGCGCGAAATTCTCTTCGTACATCAACTGGATCTGGGGCAGCGCCCCGGTCATGTCATGAATGCGGTCGACCAGGTTGATGCTGTCGGCTCGGCCCGGCTCCACTGCCTCGGCAACATTCCACTGCGCGTTCAGCATGTGCAGAGACTCCTTTATTGCACTGCAAAACCGTATGCCGCATTTAACAATCAGTAAACGTCGATTTAAATTTTAGGTTAATGGTAACGTGAACGTTTTGCGACGCCATTTGACCCGCCGCAAACGCGCTGCGTCACAAGCGCACGGCGCTTGGCCAGCCTTACCGCTCGAATGGCCCGCAGGCCGTCTCAGCAGAAGGCCACAGGTCGCAATCGCCCGCGACCGCCATCTGCCGATTTCCATCCCTGATCCCTCAGCCAGCCTCACGAGCGCGATCAAGGCGCTTAGCGCTCGGAAAGAGCAGGAGGCTTGCGAATCAAATAAGCGTGTGCTTATGTGTTAGCGCGATGGAAAACGACATCTTCAGAGCCCTGGCCGACCCGACACGGCGGTCGATCTTCGAAAAGCTGGCCGCGCGCAGCATGAATGCCAGCGAGCTGCGCGACGGTATCGCCATCAGCCAGCCGGCAATGTCGCAGCATCTGGCGGTTTTGCGTTCGGCCGGTCTGGTGCGTGAGGAACGGCAGGGCCGCTTCGTGAACTACGAGGTCGACCCTCAGGGACTGATGTGCATCGGCCGGTGGCTTGCGAAATATCGCAACTGGTGGCCGGCCCGCGTCGAAGACCTGGTCTCCCTGCTGAAAGAGATGGATCAATGACGGACCACCACGAGACCACACAAGACGGCGGGAGCCTCGTTCTCGAATACGAGCTCGATGCGACGCCGGAGAAAGTCCGGCGCGCGCTCACGGTGCCCGAGCTTCGCGAGAGATGGCTGCCGTCGCGGGTCCTGGTCGATCAGCAGCCGGTCGTGTCGGCCGACGGCGAGGAGGTGTCCTACCGGATGCGCGATGCCGAGCCGCCGTTCATCGAGAGCACGGTGACGTTCCAGATCCGACCGCACCCGGCCGGCGGCACGCGCTTCACCATCGTGCAGCAAGCCCTCGACGCGCGCCAGATGCGCCAGACGGATGCCGCCAACGTCAATCGGCCGCCTCTCATGCGCGCCGCCTGACGCCCTCGTCCTGATTGCGAAAAGAAGAAAGGATCTCGCGCATGCGCGACACGATGCAACTCGTCCCCATGGTCGTAGAACAATCGAGCCGCGGGGAGCGGTCGTTCGACATCTATTCGCGCCTCCTGCGGGAGCGCATCATCTTCGCCAACGGCGAGGTGAACGATCAGATGTCGTCACTCGTCTGCGCCCAATTGCTGTTTCTCGAAGCCGAGAACCCGGGCCGGCCCATCCACCTCTACATCAACTCCTATGGCGGCGTGGTCACCAGCGGCTTCGCCATGTACGACACGATGCGCTTCATCAAGTCGCCGGTGCACACGCTGTGCATGGGCACGGCCCGCTCCATGGGCTCGTTCCTGCTGATGGCGGGCGAGCCGGGCGAGCGGGCGGCCCTGCCCAACGCCAGCCTGCACGTTCACCAGCCGCTCGGCGGCTACCAAGGTCAGGCCTCCGATATCGCCATCCATGCCGAGGACATGCTGCAGACCAAGCGTCGCATCATTCGCCTCTATGCCGAGCATTGCGGCCGATCGGAAGCCGAGGTCGAACGCACGCTCGATCGCGATCATTTCATGACGCCGGAACAGGCTCTCGATTGGGGCCTGATCGATCGGATTCTCGGCAAGCGCGCCGTTGCCGCCTGACCGGGTGGGGCCGATGGCCGACGCATCCTCGGGCCTCGGCTAATTGTAGCCGAGAACCTGGATCAGGGCCGGGCCGATGATCACGGCGAACAGCACCGGCAGAAAGAAGACGATCATCGGCACGGTGAGTTTCGGCGGCAGCGCCGCCGCCTTCTTTTCCGCGGCATTCAGCCGGAGGTCGCGGTTCTCCTGCGCCAGTACGCGGATCGCGTTGCCGAGCGGCGTGCCGTACTTTTCCGCCTGGATCAGCGACGTACAGACAGCCCGCACGCCTTCCAGGTCGGTGCGGCTCGCCAGATTCTCATAGGCCTGCCGACGATCCGACAGGAACGACAGCTCGGCGCACAAAAGCGCCAGTTCCTCGGCAAGCGGGACCGACTGGATGACGATCTCGTCGGCAACACGCCGAAATGCCGCTTCGATCGATACGCCGGATTCCACGCAGATCAGCAGAAGGTCGAGGGCGTCCGGCCAGGCCCGCGAGATCGACTGGCGCCGTTTCTGGGCTCGGTTCGAGATGTAGAGATTGGGGAGATAGAAGCCGAGATAGGCCGCGCCGAGGCAGATGAGCAGCCGTATCCCTGTCGGCTGACCCGCCAGGAGATGAAGACCGAACAGGTAGATGACGGCCAGGACCAGCATTCCCAGGGCCAGCGAGACGCGCGCAAACAGGAAGATCGTCAACGGCCGCTGTCCGCGCAGTCCCGCCACTTTGAGCCGCTGGACCGTCTGATCGTCGGCAAGCGCATTGCGCAGATTGAGCCTCTGGACGACGGCGGCCGCGATGCCGTTGTCGTCATGCTGCCGCAGTCCGGCGCGGCTCCGTTCCCGCTCGATCTGCAATCGGGCTCTCTCGCGCGCCCGCACCTGGTCGCGCTCGAGGGCCACCGCCTTCATGCGCGACTTGAATTCGTTGCCCGAAAGGATCGGCAGCGCCACTGTGAGGATGGTCGTGAACACGGCCACAGCCACGAAAACGCTGAGCAGCAGCGTTTCCGACAGTCCCATCCATTCCAGAAAACCGCTCATGCGAATCTCGCTCGGCCCGCCCGTGTCGTCCTAGAAATCGAAATTGATCATCTTGCGCATGACCATCACGCCGGCGAACATCCACACGACGGAGACGCCCATGATCAATTTGCCGACGTTGGTGTCGAACAGCACCAGGATGTAGTCGGGCGTCGTCATGTAGACGAGCAAGCCTACGATCACCGGCAGGGAGCCGATGATGCCGCCGGATGCCTTCGCCTCCATCGACATCGCCTGGATCTTGCCCTTCATCTTCTTGCGGTCGCGCAGGACGCGGGAAAGATTGCTGAGAGCCTCAGACAGATTGCCGCCGGCCTGCGCCTGAATCGACAGGACGATGGCGAAGAAGTTCGTCTCGGCCAGCGGCATGTCATGGTAGAGCCGCTCGACCGCCTCCGGCGTCGACATGCCCATCTGCTGCGTCTCGACGATCTTGCGGAATTCGGACCGCACCGGCTCCGGCGCGTCGCTGGCGACGATCCGCAGGCAGTCGCTCAGCGGCAGGCCGGCGCGGATGCCGCGCACCATGAGATCGACCGAGTTGGCGAATTCGTTGAGAAACTGCTTCTGGCGCCGCTTGCGCAGATAGCCCAGGCTCCAGCGCGGCAGTCCGACCCCGCCGGTGATCGCCATGCCGAGCGCCACCAGCAGCGATCCTGAAAGCACGAAGGCGACGAGACAGAAGGCCACGCCGACGGCGATGCTCGTCAGCACGAAGCCGCGCACCGACATCTTCAGGCCGGCCTGGTCCAGAAGGCGCCGGGTCGACAATCGGGTCGTATGCTTGTCCCGTTCCTTCTGCTTGGCCTCGATCTCCTTGAGCGAGCTCTGGATCGTCCGCCGCCGCTTCGCCGCCTCCTGCAGGCGCTCCCGCGCGACCCGCTTGGAGTCCGTGTCGGTTTCGGCACGCTTCAGCTGCTTCAGCCGGCTCTCGGTCTTGCGTTCCGAGGCGATCAAAGGCTGGAGGAAAGCATAGGCCAAGCCGCCCGCGGCGATCGCCGCAAGCAGGACGAAGAGGAAGACGCTGAGCGGAGAGCCGTTCACAGCCGTGTATCCGGTTCGTTCGCTTCGGACGCGTCGAGGGCTGCGGCGAGACGCTTCTCCTCGCCATAGTAACGTGCGCGGTCCCAGAAGCCGGGGCGGCCGATGCCGGTCGAGCGGTGCTGGCCGATGATCTTGCCGGCCGTGTCCTCGCCCAGGATGTCGTAGACGAAGAGGTCCTGCGTGGTGATCACGTCGCCTTCCATGCCCAGCACTTCGGTGATGTGCGTGATGCGGCGCGAGCCGTCGCGCAGGCGCGCCGCCTGGATGATCACGTCCACCGAGCCGACGATGATCTCGCGCACGGTGCGTGGCGGCAGCGAAAACCCGCCCATGGCGATCATCGACTCCATGCGGCTCAGACACTCGCGCGGGCTGTTGGAATGGATCGTGCCCATCGATCCGTCATGGCCGGTGTTCATCGCCTGGAGGAGATCGAACACTTCCGGTCCGCGCACCTCGCCGACGATGATCCGCTCGGGCCGCATGCGCAGACAGTTCTTCACGAGCTGGCGCATGGTGATCTCACCCTCGCCCTCGATGTTGGGCGGCCGGGTCTCCAGGCGCACGACGTGAGGCTGCTGCAGCTGCAGTTCGGCGGAGTCCTCGCAGGTGATGATGCGCTCGTCGGTGTCGATGTAGCGCGTGAGGCAATTCAACAGCGTCGTCTTGCCCGAACCGGTGCCGCCGGAGATCACGATGTTGCAGCGCACCCGCCCGATGATCTCGAGGATCGTGGCCCCCTCCGGAGAGATCGAGCCGTACTTCACCAACTGGTCGAGGGTGAGCTTGTCCTTCTTGAACTTTCGGATGGTCAGGCTGGGCCCGTCGAGCGACAGCGGCGGCGCGATGACGTTGACGCGGGACCCGTCCGGCAATCGCGCGTCGCAGATCGGCGAGGATTCGTCGACGCGCCGGCCCACCTGGCTGACGATGCGCTGACAGATGTTGAGAAGCTGCTGGTTGTCACGGAAACGAATGTTCGATTCCTCGACCTTGCCGTTCACTTCGATAAAGGTCTGCTGCGCGCCGTTGACCATGATGTCGGCGATGTCGTCGCGGGCGAGCAGCGGCTCCAGCGGCCCATAGCCGAGCACGTCGTTGCAGATGTCGGCGAGCAGTTGCTCCTGCTCGGAGATCGCCATCGCGAAGTTCTTGATCGCGATGATGTCGTTGACGATGTCGCGGATCTCCTCGCGCGCGCTTTCGCCGTCGAGCCGGGCCAGTTGCGACAGATCGATGGTATCGATCAGCGCGGCGAACACCTGGGCCTTGGTGTCATAATAGGATTCGGAGCGCTCGCGCTCCTTTTCGGGCGGACGCGACGAGACGGGAATGGGCTCCGGCTGAACCGCGGCCTTCGCGGCCTGCGGCTTAGGCGGGGCGTAGACGGGCTCCGGCGGAAGAGAGGGCCGCACGCTTTTCGCGGGCTCCATGGTTGCCGTGCCGCCCATCTGAGGGCCGTCGCCCCCGCGTTTGCCGAACATCCCCATTTATCCGCTCCTGGCCGAATCGAGGGTCGACTGCCGGCGCCGGAAGCTGGCGAACAGATCCAGAGGCGAGCGCTTCTTGGCGCGCTTCGGCTGCCCGCGCCCGGTCAGGGCGTGAGCGATCTTGTGGAACGCATCGACGGAAGGATGCTTGGGATCGGTCTCGGCGATCATCCGACCGTTGTTCGCTGCCGTCCCGAAAACGCTCGGATCGAAGCTGATCCGTGCGATCGGCTCGACCTCCAGCGGTTCGGCGAACTCGTCAGGCGAAATCTCCGGCCGCTTGGGCATCTCCAACTGATTGAGGATCAGGCGCGGCAGACGGTCGTTGGGGCGCGCCCGCTTCAGCATCTCGACCAGATTCTTGGCGTTGCGCAGATTCGGCAGATCCGGCGTCGCGGTGATCACGATCTCGTCGGCCAGCGAGAGCACCGTCTTCGTCCATTCCGTCCACGCATGCGGGACGTCGAGCACGACGATCGGCGCGCCGCGTTGCGCGGTTTCGATCAACGAGTTGAAGGCGTCGGCCGGGAAATCGTAGGTGCGATCCAGGATCGACGGGGCTGCCAGCAGCGACAGATGATCGGCGCATTTGGCCAGCAGCCGATCGAGGAAGACGTCGTCCATCCGATCGGCCGAGTAGACGGCCTCCGCGATTCCCTGCGCCGGATCCTGGTCGAAGTTGATGTTGGCGGTCCCGAACGGCAAGTCGAGATCGGCCAGCACGACGTCGGTCGAGAACAGCCGCGAGATCGACCAGGCCACATTGTGGGCGATGGTGGAAGAGCCGACGCCGCCCTTGGCGCCGACGAAGGCAAGCGTGCGACCCAGCGGCGCGGCGTCCGGCGCCACGAACAGCGCCGAGATGACGTTCAGCACGTCGCCGAGCGTGATCGGCGCGACGAGATACTCCGAGATGCCGCGGCGGATCAGTTCGCGATAGAGCGCCACGTCGTTGGTATGGCCGACGATGACGACCTTGGAGCCCGGATCGCAGACATCCGCCAGCGCTTCGAGCTCGTGCAGCAGCTGATCGGGAGCATAGCGCGATTCCAGGATGACGAGATTGGGCGTCGGCGCGCCGGCGTAATGGTCGGCCGCCGCCCTGATGCCCCCCATGTGGACGCGCACATGCGCCTTCACCATGCGCCGGTCGCCCGCCGCTTCCTCCAGAGGGGCCGCCACCGCCTCGGTTTCGCAAAACGCCTGGATCGAGATGCGTGGAATCGGACGCACCAGCTCCAGATCGTCCGATGCGCCCTCGTGGCGGAGATCGGATGCGCTCGTCGGCGCGGGGACATTGTCCTCGATCATCGGTTTCTCCGCCTAGAAGTCGTAGTCGATTTCGGTGCTCGGCGCATCGGAACTGGTAAGCTCGCCGTTGCGGTAGTTGTCGAGCACCGCGGTTCGCCGTCCCGCATCGATCTCGCTCATGCCGCGCGGCCCGAGCAGATCGCGCGGATCTGCGATTTGCGCTGCGAGGTTCTGCTGGCTGGCGCAGCCGAAATTGAAGTAGTTCTTGTTCTCCGAGGTCTCCGACAGGTCCTCCGGCCAGCGGCCGCACGGGGCGGTCTGGGCGGAAAGAGCCACGTAGGCGAGATGGATCGGAGCCGCTCCGCCGAGATCGGCGGCCGGATAGGGCTGCACCAGGATACGGCCCGCGCCGACGCCCGAGGCCTTCAACGTGCCGACGATATCTTTGGTCACCATGTCGGCCGCGAACACGTTGTTCGAGCCGCTCGGCTGCAGGATCCGGATGGTGGTGGAGCCCGACCGGTTGAACCGTTCGGCGAATGCGCGAACGCGCTCATGGTCGGCTTCGGTCAACCGTCCCTCGGTCGAGACCACCGGGATATCCATCGCCTGCTCGGCCTCGGCCACGACGATCGGATGGCGCGTGCGATAGTCGTCGGGAATGGCGCCCACTTCGACATGGTGCATGTTGGCGCAACCGCCGAGCGCCACCGCACCGAGCAGCAGCGTCAGGGAAGCGGCGGCGAGCGGGCGGGTGCGGGCTCGGGGGGCGGCACGGAGGCCGAAAGGGTGCGTCGACACAGGTCCTCTCCTCAAGCCGATCATTTGTAGATGTAGCCGACGATGCCGTGATACCGGCCGGGAGGAAGGTCGGTTTGCATGGCACCGTAGATGCGGTTGATCTTGCCCAGGAAGTTCGCCGAACCATCACTCGAGAAGGCGAGGCCGTCATCCGGCCGGGCAAGCTGCTGGCGGGCGACAGGCCGCACCAGATAGGGCGTCACGATGACCACGAGTTCGGTCTCGTAACGCTGGAAGTCGCGGCTGCGGAACAGGGTGCCGAGCACCGGCACCTTGGACAGACCGGGATAGCCGGAGATCACCTGCCGCATCTCGTCGCGTACCAGACCGGCGATCACCAGCGAGCCGCCCGAGGGCAGTTCCACCGTGGTATCGGCCAGACGCTTGCGCAGGCCGATCAATCCGACGCCCGGGCCGTACTCGTCGCCGTTGACGTTGAAGGGGGTCTCGAACGTCGGCTCCGACACCGAGGTGCGGATCTTCAGGCTGATGCGCCCGGGCGCCAGAACGACCGGCGTGAAGTCGAGGCCGATGCCGTATTCGATCTCCTTGGTGTCGATCGTGGCATAGCCTTCGGTCTCCACATTGCCATCGTCGTCATAGGTGGGTGCCGTGAAGCTGCGCCCGCTGGGCACGGTGAACTCGCCGCCCACCTTGAACTGCGCCGTCTCGCCGGAAACCGCCGTCAGGCTCGGCTCGGCCAGCGTGCGCATCACGCCGGCTTGCTCCATGGCGCTGATCTCGCCGGATATATCGACCGAGCCGACGGTTCCGGCCAGCGCCGCGCCGCTGTTGGAGATGGCCTTGCCCAAGCCGAACGGATTGTCGCTAACCGTGCCGAAGGCGATGCCGTCGATGACGCTCGACACCGTGCTGTTGAAGCCGAGTTGCTTGACGACGGAGCGCTGCACCTCGGCCACGGTCACCTTGAGCGTGACCTGGTCCTCGCCCTCGATCTTCAGCAGATTGACGATCTGGCTGGTCTGCCGGGTTTCACTGGCCTGCGACACGTCTCCGCTGTCGCCGCCGGCCGCCTTGATGTACTGGCTGGTGGTCGCCTCGCCGCCGGTGACGTAGATCTGGGCAAGCTGGACCGCCTTGGCGGCCTGCTGCGGCGTCTCCACCGTGCCCGTGAGCACGACGTTGTCGTTCAGCATTTCGGCCTGGACGTCGGCGCCGGGGATATACTTGCGGATGGTCGCCTCGAGACCGGCGATGTCGCGCTCGATGCGCAGATCGAGGACGGCGATCTCCTGACCGGCGCTGTCGAAGACGAAGACGTTGGTCTGGCCGACCTGCTTGCCGAAGATGTAGATCCGGCGCGCCGTGCGGGTGACGGCATCGGCGACCTGTGGATTGGCGACCAGGATGTCGTGGGCGTCGCGCGGCAGGTCGATGACCTTCGACTTGTCGAGGCCGAGCGCAATCGTCTGATGCGGCTGGCGCACGGTGACGATCGACGTTTCCGCCGCTGCCGGTCCTGCCTCCAGGACGGGCGTCAGGATCGTGGCGAGACCCAGGCCGGCCAGCACCAGTCGGCGGAGGGCGGTGATGGAAAGACGTTTGGCGTAGACCCTGTTCATGGTGCGTTCGCTCGTCACTTCTTGGTCGTTATGTCGGTCGACTGCCCGTAGCGGACGATACGGATACGGTTCGGCTGGTTCGCATCCTGGGCGAGCAAGAAGGCGGCATATCCCGGCGTCCCCGGGATCGAATCGGCCAGCGAGCGCAGCGAAAGCACGAGGCGCTCCGCCACCTGCTGGGCGACGGTCAACGCCTCCGCCTGCTCTGGCGTCACCTCCAGCGTCGCGGTCGATCCGACCACCACCTTGGTGCCGTTCTGCTCTTCGATCGTCTGGTCGATGGCCAGCACTCGCAGGTTCTGGATGATCGTTTCGGTGTCGTATTGATTGCCGCCGGTGTTGCTGCTGCCGTCCTTGCGGCGCGTCATGATCACGTCGACATGGTCGTTCGGCAGGATGAAGCCGCCGGCCGAGGTCTCGGCCGAGATCTGCACCGCGACGGCGCGCTTGCCAGTAGGGAGGATCGCCGACATGAAGCCCCGGTCGGTCTTGATCAGCTTGCCTTCCAGGATCGGCTCGCCAGCGAAGAACGACTGGCGGGCCACCGATCCTTTCATCTCGTTGATCGCATCAGGCCGCTGACTGCGCAAAATGAAGTCCGGCCCGACCCCGTCTTCCGGCCATTTCTGCCAGCCCAGCGATCCCTCGACGCCGGTGCCCATCGGAATGTCCTTCTCGGTGACGAGGACTTCCGTCAGCTTGATCGGCGGCTCCGCCGGTTCGGCGGTGATGATCACGGGCTCACTCGGCTCGGGGGCCGACATGTTGAGCGCGACCAAGGCCGCGCCTCCTGCCGCCAGGAGCGCGATCCCCATCACTGCTATCCGCGCAAGCTTCATGTCGGACTCCTGCGAGACGCCCAACAAGCGGGCGGGCCTGAGTCGTTATCGCGCGGAAACAGTCAATGTATGGTTAACGAACCACTACGAAGGCGCTACGGCGCCTGATATTAAGCGAAGAAACCGAATGCCGTCGGTCCCCAATGGCTGTCCGGAAAGACCATCAGACCCGCTGCTCCGAGGGCGACGCCATAGGGAACACCGCCCCCCCGAATCAGCAACCGGTCGAGGAAGGCGACCCCGGTCGTCGGCGAGACCAGGGCGCGAGCCCCCAGAAGGCCGAGCGCCAGCAGACCGCCGAACAGCGCGGCCGCGACGACGTAATCGGCCAGCGCCTGCGTCGGTCCGAGCCAGAGCGCGGTCGCCGCGATGAGCTTGGCATCGCCGCCGCCCATCCAGCCAAGGATGAAGCAAGCGAAGGTGATCGCCAGGCAGATCAGCCCCGTGGCCGCATGCAGGCCGACGGCCATCGGCGCCATGCCTTGTGCGAGCGCCGCTGCAAAGAAGACGACAGCCAACAGCCCGGTCAACCAGTTGGGAATCGTCATCGACAGAATATCCGTACCCGCCGAGGCGATCATCGCCAGCGGGAACAGGAGAATCAGCACTACGGCCATCGTCATCCGGTCGTCTCGTCTTCTGGAGGGCGCGACCGATTGCGGTCGTGTCCGGCGACGCGGCAGATTAAGCCCGAACCCTTGTGCGGTTGTTAAGACGGCGACGATCGCGGGATCTCTCGGCCGGCCGATCGAAAGCCGCTCTTAAAGCTTCATTCACCAAGAGGATGATAGCTAATGGTAAGCCACCCGAGTGGAGTTCCGTAGAGTCATGACCGCAACCCGCCACTCCCGCCCTGCCCTGACCGTCTTCGCCGCTCTCGTTCTGGCGATCACGGCTGGCATTGGAGCGGCGGCCGCCGCGTCCGACGACATGCTTCAGGTCACCGTCGATCATGCACGCGTGCTCAAGATCGAGCGTCCCGCGGCCACCGTCATCATCGGCAACCCGGCGATCGTCGACGTCACGGTCCACGATTCCGAGACGCTGGTTCTGACCGGCCGGTCCTACGGCATCACCAATCTCATCATCCTCGACGACGGCGGAACGCCGATCATGGACGAGTCCGTGGTGGTGCGCAGTTTCGAGGACAAGACCGTCCGCGTCTATCGGCAGGCCTCGCGCATCACTTACGCCTGCGCGCCGGAATGCGAGCCGACCGTGACGATCGGCGACGACGAGACGGCCTTCACGAAAGCGTCCGGCCAGTTCCAGACGCGCCAGCAAATGGCTCTGGGTTCCGCACAATAAGTCGCCCGAAAATTCGATTGCCCTTGCGTTACCTCTTGGTAACGCATCTTCAGCTAGCCTGTCGGCTGAAGTTACGACGTGAAAGGGCGGCTGATGGGCAGCGGGGCGGCGAGCGCACGCACGCGCCTGTTTCGCGCGGCACTCGCCTGGGTGACACGCGGGATTAGGACGCGCTTTGCCCGGGATCGGCAAGGCACGACGGCGGTGGAGTTCGCGTTGCTGGCGGCGCCGTTCTTCGCGATCGTCTTTGCGCTGCTGGAAACCTCCATCGTCTTTCTGGCGGAACTGACCCTCGATCACGCCGTCGACCGCGTCGGCCGGCAGGTCCGCACCGGCGAGATACAGGACGACATGTCCGCCGAGGATTTCCAGGATCGGATCTGCGACGATATCGACTTCCTGATGGATTGCGACAACCTCGTCATCGATCTCAGGAGCTACGCCGACTATGCCGATATTCCCGCGACGGCGCCGGTGACCGAGGGCGATCTCGATTCGAGCGGCCTGGGCTATGCCCCCGGTTCCTCCGAAACCATCATGGCCCTGCGGGCCTATTACAAATGGCCGCTCTATACCGACGTGATGCATAAATACCTGTCGAACATGTCGGACGGATCGTTTCTGATCGCAAGCATGGCGGCCTTCAAGACCGAGCCCTACGGAGATTGACGGACGTGCTTGGCTTAATCGGGAGCAGTGCCGAAAGGGCGATGGCAGCGCGGCGCGCGCTCGTCGAGCGCCTGCGCGTCGCCCTGG
This sequence comes from Consotaella aegiceratis, assembly GCF_036541425.1. Classification (NCBI taxonomy): domain Bacteria; kingdom Pseudomonadati; phylum Pseudomonadota; class Alphaproteobacteria; order Hyphomicrobiales; family Aurantimonadaceae; genus Consotaella; species Consotaella aegiceratis. The sequence goes on along the minus strand of NZ_JAZHFT010000003.1, from coordinate 103,627 downwards.
TGGACCGGCGGTTTGCCGCCGACATCGCGGCCGTGGGGGCGGTGGAGTTCGCCCTGGTCGCCCCGCTCCTTTTGATCCTCTACATGGGTGGCTCCGAGGCCGCCGTCGCCGTGACGATCAACCGAAAGGTCCAGCACACCGCGAACACCGTCAACGACCTGATTGCCCAGACCACATCGCTGACGCCGGATCAGGTCGAAGGCATTTTCAATATCTCGAGCGCCGTGATGCAGCCCTATGACACCGATGAGCTCCGCATCAAGGTCACCTCGGTCTATATCGACGCAACCGGCAAGGCATCCGCCGTCTGGTCCTGCTCGCGCGGCATGACGAAGGACCATCAGGGCGACACCATCACGCTTCCCTCACAGTTCGCGACATCCACGGACAGCTATCTGATGGTCGCCGAGACCCGTTACGGCTATACGCCGCTCGGCGGCTATGGCCTTCAGACGCCCTTCGACATGGGCGAAACCTCCTATCTCCACCCGAGAATCGGCACCAGTGTCAGCTGCACAGATTGCGCGCCGCCGCAGAGCTGCACCGACGCCAGCTAGACCGCCCGACATTTACGGTGGGTTTCCGCTTTCACCCACTCCGCAGAACCAAAAGCTTGCTAATGTCGTTTTCGCTCCAACGCAGCCACATGGTTGGGTGAGCGAGAGTGCGTAAGACATAGCAAGGAGACCGGATGGGCCGCGCTTTTCTGATGGTGCTCGATTCATTCGGCATCGGCGATGCCCCTGACGCCGCGCGTTTCGGCGACGAGGGGGCGGATACGCTCGGCCACATCCGCCAGGCGCTGCTGGCCGGCCGCCACGGCCCGTCACGCGACCTCGACGTGCCGAACATGCGCCGCCTCGGATTGTTCCACGCCGCAGGCTACGATCAGGCCGGCCCCGACCCCGAAGGCCTGTGGGGTTCGGCCGAGGAGGTCTCCAACGGCAAGGACACGCCCTCCGGCCACTGGGAGATCGCCGGCGTGCCGGTCGCGTTCGACTGGGGTTATTTTCCGCAAACCGTTCCCTGCTTTCCGCCGGAGCTGATCCAGGAGATCGTCGACGATACAGGCATCGCCGGCGTCCTCGGCCAGAAACATGCCTCCGGCACCCAGATCATCGAGGAACTCGGCGAGGAGAGCATCGCGACCGGCAAACCGATCTTCTACACCTCTGCCGACTCCGTGTTGCAGATCGCCGCCCATGAACAGCATTTCGGGCTCGAGCGGCTCTATGCGCTGTGCGAGGCGGGCCGTGTCCACGTCGACCCTTTGAACATCGGCCGAGTGATCGCCCGTCCCTTCGTAGGCAATGACAAGGCCAGTTTCCAGCGCACGGCCAACCGTCGCGACTATTCGGTGCCGCCACCCGAGCCGACCATTCTGGACCGAACGGTCCAGGCCGGGCGCCGGATGATCGCCATCGGCAAGATCGGTGACATCTTCGCCCATCAAGGTGTCAGCGAGGTGCGCAAGGGCGCCGGCAACATGGCGCTGTTCGATGCCATGATGACGGCCGTCGACGATGCCGCCGACGGCGACCTGGTCTTCGCCAACTTCGTCGATTTCGACATGGTCTACGGGCATCGCCGCGACGTCGCCGGCTATGCCGAAGCGCTCGAGGCCTTCGACCGTCGCCTGCCGGAGCTGACGGCGCGCCTCAAGCCGGGCGATCTTGCAATCATCACCGCCGACCACGGCTGCGATCCCACCTGGAGAGGCACCGACCACACCCGCGAGGCCGTGCCGGTGCTGGCCTTCGGACCCGGCATCGAAAGCCGGTCGATCGGCCGGCGCCAGACCTTCGCCGACATCGGTGAATCGGTGGCAGCGCATCTCGGCCTCGCTCCTGGCCCGCACGGAAAAAGCTTCCTGTGATCGGGCTCGGGCGCTCCGTTCTCGCCGCATCCGGCGCCGGCATTCGGCGCCCCATGCCCAAGGCCGAACTGCACTGCCATATCGAGGGCGCGGCACCGCCTGACCTCGTCGTCGCCCAGGCGGCGCGCTACGGCGTCGACGTTTCGGGCATCATCAACGGCGACACTTACGTCTGGTACGACTTCACCAGCTTTCTGGCCGCCTACGATCTGGCCTCCAGCGTCTTCCGCAGCGCGGAGGACTACGCGCTGCTCGCCTCCGACCACCTGACCCGGCTCGCCGCCGACGAAACGCTCTACGCCGAGTTCTTCATCTCGCCCGACCATGCCCGTTCGGCCGGCCTCGATCCGCTCGCCTATGTCGAGGGGCTGGCGGACGGCATCCGGCAGGCGGAGGCGGCGACCGGCATCGTCGCGCGGATGATCGTCATCGGCGTGCGCCATCTCGGAGCCGAGGCGGTCGAGGCGGCGGCCGAATGGACGGCGACGCTCGCCCATCCCCTGATCACCGGCTTCGGGCTGGCCGGCGAGGAGCGCGTGGGGCGCCCGGCGGATTTCGCCCGCGCCTTCGACATCGCGCGCAATGCCGGCCTGGGGCTCACCGCCCATGCCGGCGAGCTTGCCGGCGCCGACAGCGTGCGCGACGCTCTCGACGCCTTCCGACCGAGCCGCATCGGCCATGGCGTGCGCGCCATCGAGGATCCCGACCTCGTCCGCCGTCTGGCCGACGAGGGCATCGTGCTCGAAGTCTGCCCCGGCTCCAATCTGGCGCTGGGCATCTACGAAAGCCTTGCAGCCCATCCCTTGCGGGCCATTCGCCAGGCCGGGGTCGCCGTCACGGTCAACGCCGATGACCCGCCGTTCTTTTCCACGACGCTCGCCGGCGAATACGAGCTGGCGCGCGCCGCCGGGCTGACGGCGCCGGAGCTGATGGACCTCACGCGGACCGCGATCGAGGCGGCCTTTGTCGACGAGGAAACCCGTGGACGGCTCAAGGATCGTCTGATTCTCGATGCCATTTCCCTTGGCGCGCCGGCCGCCGCACCCTAGAGTGCGCGCCAATGATTTCGGGCGACGGGCGATGAGCTGCGCTCCTTCCGACGCTCCCAACCCACGAACTGCATGACCGGGCCGAACGGCGCCGCGACGGCTCGCCCGGCATGACCTGAAGGAGGCTCGCGCATCATGGACGGCATCACCGTCATCGACCATCCGCTCGTCCAGCACAAGCTGACCATCATGCGCGACAAGGAGACGTCGACGGCGAGCTTCCGCCGTCTGCTGCGCGAGATCTCCACGCTGCTCTGCTACGAGGTGACGCGCGGGCTGGAGCTGACCACGCGACCGATCGAAACGCCGCTCACCCGCATGGACGCGCCGGTCCTGGAAGGCAAGAAGCTGGTCTTCGCCTCGATCCTGAGGGCCGGCAACGGCCTGCTCGAAGGCATGCTCGACCTCGTGCCGGCCGCCCGCGTTGCCCATATCGGCGTCTACCGCGACCACGAGACCCTGCAGCCGGTCGAATACTATTTCAAGGCCCCCGAGGACATGGACGCCCGCCTCGTCATCGTGGTCGACCCGATGCTGGCGACCGGCAACTCGGCGATCGCCGCCGTTCAGCAATTGAAGGCCCGCGGGGCCCAGAACATCCGCTTCCTCTGCCTGCTGGCGGCGCCGGAAGGCATCAAGAACTTCGCCGAGCACCATCCCGACGTGCCCATGTACACCGCGGCCATCGACAGCCATCTCAACGAAAAGGGCTACATCGTCCCCGGCCTGGGCGACGCCGGCGACCGCATGTACGGCACCAAGTAACCTCCGTTGCCCGCCGATTCAGAACATGAACGGTGCATGGCGAGAGCATTCTATTCTCGAATGCGCGTCATTGCCTTGGCACGATATTAAGCTTCGCCTTCTAGACTTTCGCCCGAACGGCCGGCTCGTACCGGCCTCCCGTGACAAGGACGGACGCGATGGGCAAGCTGATGGTCGTTCTGGTCGGCGCCTCGCTGTTCGCACTGGCGACGCCGTCCCTGTTCGAGCGCTACAGGCACTCCCTGCTCCAACCGGAAAACCAGAGCGTCGAGCAGCTCGCTCCGCCTCCCCCCATCGTCGAGGCTTCTGCCAGGCCCGCGCCGCGCGGCGGCCGCGTCGAGCGCATCCGGGCGGATGCGAGCGGCCATTTCCGCGCGCAAGCGCGGCTCAACGGGCGACCCGTCGACGTGCTCGTCGACACCGGCGCCACGGCCATCGCGATCGATGAGGACACCGCGCGGCGCATCGGCATCTTCGTTCGCCCCGACGAGTTTCGTTATACGGTGCAGACCGCCAATGGCGAGCGCAAGGTGGCGCGCGCCCTCATCGACCGGGTCGAGATCGGACAGGTTCAGGCGCGCAACGTCGAGGCTGCCGTGCTGCGCGGCGGCGGCCTGTCGGAAACCCTCCTCGGCATGAGCTTCCTCGGAAAGCTCGACCGCTACTCCGTCGAGGGCGACACGCTCGATCTGGTGGAGTGATTGGGGTAGCGCCGGCATTGAAGCAGCCAAGGAAAATCGCGGCGTGGTGATGGCGGCCAACACTCACCCCACCCTTGGCCGAGGTGGGGTGAAACGGAATACCATGAAAGTGCTTCAGAATGCCCAACTTCGACCACTCACATTTATAATTGATGCCGCTTCAGAAACTAGGTAAAGTTGCGTCGGTGCATGATGCACCCAAAGGGAGGCAACTATGGTTGATAGCGTATCTCAAGAAGAAATCGATCGTTTTGCAGCGACGTTAAGTAAACGATTGCAATCTTTAATCGAAGAATCCGGATTAAGCGGCTACGAAATTGAGTCAATCACTCTAAAAGAAAAACCAGATGTCCAAGTTATGGGTCTATTGCCCGGGTGTGAGTTAAAGTGTTCCGTGGGGGGCTTTCCACCTAAGGTAGATTGCAGAGTTGTGTGTGGCTGAACAATTACTGCCGAGACATCCATCTCGGCAGTTTTCTTATGCAGGGTGCAGTTACTATAGAACGTCACTTCTGAAACAGAATTATGAATCCTATTTCACCCTCCCATGTCGCGGCCGGGTTGGTCGTGCATCGCCCTTGCCAACACCAAGAGTGCTCACCCGTACCGGTCGATCACCGCCGGCCCCGCCGCAGCCGCCTTCTCGCCCAGCCGATAGGCCGCGATCACCTGTGCCGCCGCCGCTTCGGCTGCCGTCTCGCTGCGGGCGTGGACGAAGCCGAGCGGATCGCCAGCGACGAGCGTCGTGCCGAGGCCGACGAGATCGGTCAGGCCGACGGCGTGGTCCACCGGGTCCTGCGGCCGCGTGCGTCCGCCGCCGAGCGCCACCACGGCGAGGCCCAGGCCGCGCGTGTCGACGCCGACGATCGTGCCGGTTCGTGGCGCCTTGATCGGCCGCATCACCGGCGCCTTGGGCAGGTGGTCGTCCATGCGCTCGACGAAATCCGCCGGCCCGCCCAGCGCCGTCACCATGCGGGAAAACACCTCCGTCGCCCGCCCGCCCGATAGCGCGGCGGCTGCCGCCTCGCGCCCAGCCGTGGGATCGGCGGCAAGGCCGGCCAGAACCAGCATCTCGCCGGACAGCGCGAGCGTCACGTCGAGCAGACGCGGGTCCTGGTGCTTGCCGGTCAGGAAGTCGACGGCGTTTCGCACTTCCACCGCATTGCCGGCAGCACTCGCCAGCGCCTCGTCCATGCCGGTCAACAGCGCCGTGGTCTTCAACCCCGCGCCGTTCGCCACCGCGACGAGGCTTTTCGCCAGCGCCCGCGCGTCCTCGTCCGTCGCCATGAAGGCGCCGGAGCCGGTCTTGACGTCGAGCACCAGGCCCTGGAGGCCGGCCGCGAGCTTCTTCGACAGGATCGAGGCGGTGATCAGCGGGATCGACTCCACCGTCGCCGTCACGTCGCGGATGCCGTAGAAGCGCTTGTCGGCCGGCGCCAGGCGCCCGGTCTGGCCGATCACCGCGCAGCCGATCTCGGCCACCGTCTTGCGGAAGGTGGCGTTGTCGGGCGTGACGGAATAGCCGGGGATCGACTCCATCTTGTCGAGCGTGCCGCCGGTGTGCCCCAGGCCCCGGCCCGAAATCATCGGCACCGCCGCGCCGCAGGCCGCGACGATCGGCGCGAGCATCAAGGAGACGTTGTCGCCGACGCCGCCGGTCGAATGCTTGTCGACCACCGGACGGTCGAGGTCGGACCAGTCGAGGACGTCGCCGGAATCGCGCATCGCCTCGGTGAGCGCCACCGTCTCGGCAGCCTCCATGCCGTTGAAGAACACCGCCATGGCGAACGCCGCCACCTGCCCCTCGGTCACGCGCTCGCCCTCGAAGCCGGCGATGAAATCCTTGATCTCGCGGCGATCGAGCGCCTTGCCGTCGCGCTTCTTGCGGATCGTTTCCTGCGGCAGGCCCGCCATGCTCCGTCCCCTTTGTTGGGCGTTCGTACTATCTCAGAAAGTCGGGATCGCCGCCTTGAGGATGCGCGCCAGCCGCTCGCCGCCGAGCGGCGCCATGGTCTTCGTCTCCTCGTGCGACAGCTCGCCGCCGGTCATGCCGGCGCCGAAATTAGTAACGACCGAGGCGCCGACCACGCGCAGCCCGCAGAACCGCGCCAGGATCGTCTCCGGCACCGTCGACATGCCGACGGCATCGGCGCCGAAGGTGCGCGCCATGCGGATCTCCGCCGGCGTCTCGAAGGACGGGCCCGAGAACCACATGTAGACGCCCTCGGCGAGCGTCTCGCCGATCGAGCCCGCCGCCTTCTTCATGGCGATGCGCAGGTCCACGTCATAGGCCATGGTCATGCCGACGAAGCGGCGGTCGGAGGGCTCGCCGATCAGCGGATTCTGGCCCGAAAAGGCGATATGGTCGGAAATCAGCATCACCGAGCCGGGCGCGATCTGCGGATTGACCGAGCCGGCCGAATTGGTGAGCACCAGCGTCTCGATGCCGAGTTCGGCGAGCGCCTCGATCGCCGGGCGCATCACCGCCGCATTGCCCTCCTCGTAATAGTGGACGCGTCCGGAGAGCACGAGAACCGGCACCCCCGACAGCGTACCGGACACGAATTCGCCGGCATGACCCGAGACGCCGCTCTGCGGCATACCCTCGATGTCGCCATAGGGGACACGGACCGTGTCTTCGAGACCGTCGACCAGCGATCCCAGCCCCGAGCCGAGGATCATCGCGATCTTCGGCGCGCGATCATCGAGGCGCTGGCGCAGTGTGTCGGCAATGGCGCTCATCCCAGATTCTCCGTCTTGAAGCCGCGCGGGAAAAGGTCTTCGAGCAGCAGCGTCTCGACCACCCCCTCCTCCGCGTCGCACAGATGCACCCGCGTCTCGGGCGTGCCGAATTCGGCGATGCGCTGGCGGCAGCCGCCGCAGGGCGGGCAGGCGCGCATCCGCTCCGCCACCACGGCAATCTCCGCGATCTCCCCTCCCCCGTCCATGACGAGGTGCGAGATGGCGCAGGTCTCCGCGCACCAGCCTTCGGGGAAGCTCACCACCTCGACGTTGCATCCCGCATAGATGCGGCCGTCGCGGGTTCTGAGCGCCGCCCCCACCGGAAACTTGGAATAGGCCGCGTGCGCCCGCCGCATCGCCGACTTGGCGCGGGCGAAAAGATCTTCTGCCATGGCGATAGGCTCCCGGTTGCTGCGGTCGCGATCCTTGACCAAAAGTCTGGCGACTTTTGGCGGCTCACCGCTCCTTGACGTAGGGCACACCGCCCGCCTTGGGCGGCGTCGGCCGGCCGACGAAGCCGGCGAGCAGGATCACCGTCAGGATATAGGGCAGCGCCTGGATGAACTGCACCGAGACGACACCCACCACCGGCAGGCTCACGCCCTGGAGCCGGATCGCCAGGGCATCGAGCACGCCGAACAACAGGCAGGCGAACATCACCCGCACCGGCCGCCAATTGGCGAAGATCAGCGCCGCCAGGGCGATGAACCCCTGTCCCGCCGACATGTCGCGGTTGAAGGCAGAGGCCTGGGCGACCGACAGATAGGTGCCGGAAAAGCCGGTGAGCACGCCACAGATGATGACGGCCCGGTAGCGCAGCCAGGTGACGGAGACGCCTGCCGTGTCGACGGCGGCCGGGTTTTCGCCGACCGCACGCAGCCGCAGTCCGAAACGGGTGCGAAACAGCATCCACCAGACCAGCGGGATCGCCAGGAAGGCGACGTAGACCAGCAGGTTCTGTCCGGAGATCACATCGGCGTAGATCGGTCCGAGGACTGGCACGCCGGACAGCGCATCGGCGCCGGGCAGCTCGACATTTCCGAACCGGGCGTTGCCGGTGAGAAACGGCGTGCGCCCGCCCTGCCCGTACCAGGCCTGGCCGAGCACCACCGTAATGCCGGCGGCGATGAAGTTGAGCGCGGTTCCCGACACGATCTGGTTGCCGCGATAGGTGATCGAGGCGAGACCGTGGATCAGCGCGAAGAGAACCGAGCTCACGACGCCGGCGAGAAGTCCGAGCCAGGCGGACCCCGTATAGGCCGCCGCCACCGCGGAGAAGAAGGCGCCGATCAGCATCTTGCCTTCCAGGCTGATGTCGAAGATGCCGGAGCGCTCGGAGCAGAGCCCGGCCAGCGCCGCGAAGATCAGCGGGGTCGACAGCCTCAGCGTCGAATCGACGATGGCGAGGAGAGTGCCGCCGTCCATCACCTCGCCTCCTCGGCCTGCACGTCCTTGGACGGGCGGAAGCGCACCCATTGGAACGCTGCCCCGACGCCCGGCCGAAGCATGTTCTCCATGGCGCCGGCGAACAGGATCACCAGGCCCTGGATGATGACGATCATGTCACGCGAGATGGCGGGCATGTCGAAGGCGAGCTCGGCGCCGCCCTGATAGAGCATGCCGAACAGGAACGCCGCCGGAATGATGCCCGCCGGATGGCCGCGCCCCATCAACGCCACGGCGATGCCGACGAACCCGGCACCGGCCGGAAAGTCGACCTGCAGGCGCGCCTGGTCGCCCATCACCGGGTTCAATGCCATCAGGCCGGCGAGCCCGCCCGAGATCAGCATGGTCACCACCACGAGGCGCACCTGCGACATGCCGGCATAGCGCGCCGCCGAGGGCGAAAAGCCCAGCGTGCGGATCTCGTAGCCGAGCCGCGTGTGCCAGATCAGAACCCAGACGAAGAAGGCGGCGGCGAGCGCCAGGAACAGGGACACGTTGAGCGGCGCACCGCCGAGACGCGAGCCGAACATCTCGAACAGAAAGTCGAGCTTGGGCAGTTCGCCGCCGGCGGCGAAAGTCCGCGTCTCCGGCGCCATGGCGCCCAGCGGCTTCAGCGGGCCGACCAGCAGATAGACCATCAGCGCCGCGCCGATGAAGTTGAACATGATGGTGGTGATGACGACGTGGCTGCCGCGCTTGGCCTGCAGCCAGCCGGGAATGAAGGCCCAGGCAGCGCCGAAAACGAAGGTCGCCACGATCGCCAGCGGGAAATTGATCCACCACGGAAAGGTCGTGTCGAAATTGAGCGCGATCAGCGCCGCTCCGAGCCCGCCCACATAGGCTTGGCCTTCGCTGCCGATATTGAACAGCCCGCCATGAAAGGCGACCGCGACCGAGAGCCCCGTCAGGATGAAGTTGGTCGTGTAGTAGAGCGTGAAGCCGACGCCGCCGCCGTAGCCGAGCGCGCCGTAGATCATCAGCTTGGCCGCCTCGATCGGACTTTCGCCGACGATGAGCACCACGAGCCCGGCGACGATGAAGGCGACGACGACGTTGAGGACCGGGATCAGCCCAAAATCGATCCAGGGGGGCAATTTGGTATAAGGACGGCTCATGCGCTCGGTTCGTCCTGGTTGCCGACGAGGTCGAGATGACCGTTTTCGTCGAGAGCGAAGAAGGGGTTGTGGGCGAGTTCCCAAAGGTGCCCGTCGGGATCGCTGAAATAGCCCGAATAGCCGCCCCAAAACACCTTTTCCGGTGGCTTCGTGGCGGTCGCGCCGGCGGCGAGCGCGGCAGCGTAGAGCCGGTCGACCTCGGCCTCGCTCGGCATGTTGATGGCAAGCGTGATCGGCGCCGGCGGGCTGTCGGCCGGAAAGGCCACATGGGCGTCCTCGGCCAGATCGTCACGGCCGAACAGGCCCAGCACCAGCCCTTCGCCCTGCAGGAAGGCGACGGACTCGTTGCCCGCGCCCGTCCGCTGCCACCCCAGCGCCGCATAGAACGCCGCCGATCGCGCGATATCGGCGATCCCCAGCGTGACGAGACAGACCCGCGCGTCCTTCATTCGGCCGCCTCCCGTCCGTCGATGCCGGCCATCAGAAGGCCCAGCTCGTTTTCGCCGGCTTCCGGCGAGCGCTCGCCGACGACACGGCCGGCGAACATCACCAGGATGCGGTCCGACAGCGAGCGGATCTCATCGAGCTCCACCGAGACGAGCAGGATCGCCTTGCCGGCGTCCCGCATCTCGATGATGCGGCGGTGGATGAACTCGATCGCGCCCACGTCGACACCGCGCGTCGGCTGGCCGATCAAGAGCACTTCGGGATCCCGCTCCATCTCGCGCGCCAGCACGATTTTCTGCTGATTGCCGCCCGAGAAGTTCGAGGTCTTCAGCCGGCAGTCGGGCGGACGGATGTCGTAGGCCTCGATCGTCTCGCGGGCATGCGTTCGCACCGCCGCCCGATCGAGCAGCCCTCCCTTGGCCAGTGCCGGATCGCGATGATAGCCGAGGATGGCGTTTTCGTTTTCCTCGAACGGCAGGACCAAGCCCATGTGATGGCGATCTTCCGGCACATGGCCGAGCCCCATGGCGCGCAGCGCCGCCGGGTCCGCCTCCCGGGTCGGGTCGAGGGTGCGGTCGAGCAGCGTCACGCGACCGCTTTCGGCCGCGCGGATCCCGGAAAGCGCCTGCAACAGCTCGGACTGGCCGTTGCCGGCGACGCCCGCGATACCGACGATCTCACCGGCGCGCACCGAAAACGACACGTCATCCACCATCTTGACGCCGCGGCTGTCGCGCACAGAGAGGTTGTCGACCTTGAGCTTCACCGCACCGGGGCTGGCCGGCGCCTTGTCGACGTGCAGGAGCACGCGGCGGCCGACCATCAGCTCGGCCAGTTCGCCGACATTGGTCTCGGCCGTCTTCAGGGTGGAGACGATCTCACCGCGCCGCATCACCGACACCGCGTCGGTGATCGCCATGATCTCGCGCAGCTTGTGGGTGATCAGGATGATCGTCTTGCCCTCGGCGCGCAGCTGCTTCAGCACGCCGAACAGATGATCGGCCTCCGCCGGCGTCAGCACGCCGGTGGGTTCGTCGAGGATCAGAATGTCGGCTCCGCGATAGAGCGCCTTCAGAATTTCCACGCGCTGTTGAAGGCCGACCGGCAGGTCCTCCACCACGGCATCCGGATCGACCTCCAGGCTGTGTTCGCGCTCCAGACGCTTCAGCTCGGAGCGCACGCGCTGAATGCCGGGGCCGAGCAACGGCGACTGCTCGGCCCCGAGCATCACGTTCTCGACCACGGTGAAGTTGTCGACCAGCATGAAGTGCTGATGCACCATACCGATACCGGCCGCGATGGCCACGTTGGAATCGCTGATCTGGACGGTCTTGCCATCGACCCGGATCTCGCCCCGATCCGCCTGATAGAAGCCGTAGATGATCGACATCAAGGTGGACTTGCCGGCGCCGTTTTCGCCGACGATGCCGTGGATCGTGCCCTTCTCCACCGTCAAGTTGATATTCTTGTTGGCTCGGACCGCGCCGAAGCTCTTGTCGATGTTGATCAGCTCGATCGCCGGGTTGGCCATGGCACGCCCTGGACGTAATGAAGTCGAAAGAAGTTTAGTGGTTGTGGCCGCGATTCCTAGAGACGACAGGCTTCGCTCCACACCAACCGCAGAGGTCGACCCACATGGCAGACACCGCCCGGACCGAGGATCTGGAAATCCAGCTCGCCCACCAGGCGAAGACGATCGACGAGCTGTCCGAGCAGGTCGCGCGGCAGTGGGCGGAAATCGATCAATTGAAGAAGACGTTGACGGAAGTGGCGCGACGCCTTGTCGCACTGGAAGACACGACCGCGCCACGCCCCGGAACCGCCAAGCCGCCACATTGGTAGAGGCCGCGATGAGCGAACGGGCATCCCGCCGGCCAGGGCCGGCGGGATGCCCTGTCGATGCCCTAGTACGGGCAGGCTTCGTCGGTGAGGTAGTCGTGAACGTCCACCTTGCCGTCGATAATGTCCTGCTTGGCCTGCTCGACCGCCGCCTTCATATCCTCAGTGACGAGGTCGGCATTGTTCTCGTCCATGGCGTAGTCGACGCCGTTCTCGGCAAGACCGAGCACCTGCGTGCCGGCCGTGAAGTTGCCGTCGGCGGCGTCCTTGAAGGTCTGGTAGACAGCCACGTCGACGCGCTTGACCATCGAGGTCAGGACGCTGCCCGGAAACAGGCCGTTCTGATTGGAATCGACGCCGATGCCGAACTTGCCGGCATCCGCCGCCGCCTGCAGCACGCCGATGCCGGTGCCGCCGGCGGCGTGGAAGATCACGTCCGCGCCCTGGTCGATCTGCGACTTGGCGAGTTCGCCGCCGCGCACCGGATTGTTCCAGGCCGCGCCGGTGGTGCCGGTCATGTTCTCGAGCACGTTGATGTCGGCGCTCACCGACTTGGCGCCGCCCTTGTAGCCGCAGGAGAACTTCTTGATCAGCGGAATGTCCATGCCGCCGACGAAGCCGACCGTGCCGGTTTCGGACTTCATCGCCGCCAGGACGCCGACCAGGTAGGAGCCTTCCTGCTCCTTGAACACGATCGAGCGGACGTTCGGCGCGTCGACGACCGAGTCGATGATGGCGAACTGGATATCGGGAAATTCCTTGGCGACCTTCTCCATCGCGGCCGCCGCCGTGAAGCCGGTCGCCACGATCGGGCTGTTGCCGCGCTCGGCGAAGCGGCGGATGGCCTGCTCGCGCTGCGCCTCGTTCTGGATCTCGAACTCGCGGTAGGTTCCGCCGGTCTCCTCCTTGAACCGCTCGGCGCCGTTGTAGGCCGCCTCGTTGAACGACTTGTCGAACTTGCCGCCCAGATCGAAGATCAGCGCGGGCTCAGCCGCAGAGGCCGTACCGACGGAAAGAAGCGTTGCGGTGGCGAGACCCGCCAGGAATCGTTTCATGTCTACTCGTTCCCTGTTGACCATGGTCGCGCGGCGTCCGCTCTCGCAAAACGGGCGCGGCGCCGCTTGAGCGCGGCCGTGTCCGCCTTGCCGGACGTTGGGGCCGCTCCAAGCCAAGACTGGCACGTCCGCAACAGGAAATCACCTTGATTCTTCGGCCGCCGATACGGAAAGACCAACGGGACAGGACACCCCGGTCCCGCCAAGGCCACAATAGCCTCGCGGATTCTTCGCGAGATACTGCTGGTGATAGTCCTCGGCGAAGTAGAACTCGGGTGCCGGCGCGATCTCCGTGGTGATCGCGGCGCGATGTCCCGCCTTGTCGAGCGCTGCCTGATAGGCCGTCTTCGAGGCTTCCGCCGCCCGGCGCTGCCCCTCGTCATAGACATAGATCGCGGAGCGATACTGGGTGCCCACGTCGTTGCCCTGGCGCATGCCCTGCGTCGGATCGTGGCCTTCCCAGAAACGCTTCAGAAGCTCTTCGTAGGTGACGACTGCAGGATCGAAGACCACGAGCACCATTTCGGCATGCCCGGTACGGCCCGAACAGACCTCCTCGTAGGTCGGATTGGGCGAGGTGCCGCCGGCATAGCCGACCGCCGTCACATAGACGCCGTCGGTCTGCCAGAACAGCCGTTCGGCGCCCCAGAAGCATCCCAGGCCAAAGGCCGCCGTCTGCAGTCCCGCGGGGTAAGGCCCCTTGAGCGGCCGGCCGGAAATGAAGTGCGTTTCGGCCGTGGGGATCGCCTGGGTGCGGCCGGGCAAGGCTTCGTCCGCCGAAGGCAGCCGGCTCTTGGAGGAAAACATGTCGAGAAGGTTCATGGCGAGCATCCTTTTCGAAAATGAACAACGAGAAGTCGAGCGGGGCCGATATCGCCGCTGGTCCGACGCCGATTTCAAACGGCGTCCAGGGCAGCAGACCGACGTATTGCGGCCTCAGCGGACCAGACGGCTCTGCGGTGCGCGGCCGACCGAGCCGAGCGCCAGAAACAGAAACGCCAGGACCAGGAAGAGTATGGACACCGGCCATGGCCCGATCAGGGCCCAGGCTGCGGCAATCACCTCACCGAATCCATCGCCCCCCTGCGACGAGGCGGCAGGCGCCAGACCGAGAGACGTCAGCGCGTCGGCGGCCGGCTGCAGCACCATCGTCTCGCTCGCGAGCGACCGCGCGACATCGCCGACCGCAAAGACGACCGCGACGGCGAGCAGAACCGCCCCGACGAGGCGAGCCAGAAAGCGCAGCATTCGCAGTCTCCGACGGGACCCAGATCATTCGGCGGCGCCTCGCCCCTCCGAAAACCCGGCAGGGCTTGGCGAGGACGGCCGAACGCGAAACGTGCCCCTTATGTGGGCGGCCCGACCGGGCCGGCAATGCCGCATCCGCCCGGAGGCAGCGCAAATTATCGTGTGGCCGCGGCCCAAGAGGGTGCGAGACCCGCAAACGCTTCGTATGAGCGTCCATCGACATCTCTCAGCCCGGCACGACGGCTTCCCTCTTTCGGCTGGCGAGAGGCCATCAACCGAAAAACCCGCCGAAAGCCGACCCTTCGGTTCATTTCGGCGCTTGAACGCGCCGACGATCTGGCCTAAGTCGGCGCCGTCCGGTTCGCACGTCAAGTCGATGAGCGAATCCGTTGGACCGCACAGCCGGACGGCTGTCGCCAGCGGCAGTCCGGACCGGCAAGGAGAGATGGCCGAGCGGTCGAAGGCGCACGCCTGGAACGCGTGTATACGGGAAACCGTATCGAGGGTTCGAATCCCTCTCTCTCCGCCATACCTAAGTTGTGTCCGGCCCGGAGACATAGGTAACAGAACGTCCCTAAGACATGGGTGACAACCTCGTGCTAGACGAGGGTTGTCGATGGTCTGCAGGGTTCTCTGTTCCAGGTCGATATATCCCAGATCATAGGTCATGAAGCTGACGAGCCAAATTCCCTCGTCGACTTCCTTGATGCCGAGCCGCTGTCCCGCCATGACGGTGGAGATGTTGATCTTCTTGCGGTGCATGCAGATGCGGCCGCGGGCGGTGACCAGCAGGTCCTTGTCATGGAACGGGTATTTGACCTCCGGCAGGCCATTGTAGGGCTGTGAGGAAGGCAAATAGGCTTCGGCCGACGTCTTCATTCCGAGCGCCTCGTGCGGGCGCTCGGTGTTGAATTCGCTCTGGAAAGCATCGAAGCGCGCCTGTTGCTGCAGGATGTTCATGCCCGGTGGCCGTGTCGCCTCCTTCTTCAGCGTCAGATGCATGCGCTCATGCCGGCCGTTCTGCTGCGGATGGCCCGGCTTGATGCGCTCGATCGCGATCCCCAGCCTCAGCCACCAGACCGACAGGCGCGAGAGGTTGTAGAGCCCGTTGGGACTGGCAAACGGCAGGCCGTTATCGCTCCTGATGCCTACGGGCAAGCCGCGCTCGGCGAAGAGGCGCTGGAAGCCGGAGACCACGCCGGCCTCCTTCGTCGATTCAAGCGCTTCGCACCACAAGAGATAGCGCGCCGCCTGGTCGGAGACCGTCAGGGCGCTCGCGCCGCGCGATCGAATCCCCGTCACTGTCACTGTGGTGGCATTGATCGCGGCGGGTCACGTCGAACAGATCACCTTCCATCGGGGCCGCGCCATGGACAATGGGCTGAGCAAGGACGAAGCGTCGGCGATGCGGTCCCATCTGGCGTTCTATGCGGGCTGGCCGAACGTCGTTTCCGCCATACCGGTGGCCAAAGAGGCGTTCGAAGGTCGCGAAGGCTGACGCAGGCCGTGGCCGTAGCCTGGGAAGCGCGTCCCGCTCACTGCGGCGAACCATCGGGCTCGCAGTCTGCTGAGCCAATCGGCCGTCAGCCCTTGTGCCTAAGCGCCTCGACGATGACGGAGAACGCCGGCGAGGTCTGCCGCCGATGCGGATAGTAGAGGAAATATCCGGGAAATGGCGGGCTCCAGTCTTCCAGCACCGCGACCAGCCGGCCCGCCTCGATGTGATGCTGCACCAGGCTCTCGGGAACGTAGCCCAATCCATAGCCTTGCAGCGCGCCCTCGACCACCGGATCAATAGTGTTGAAGGTCAGTTGCCCATCGACCCGCACCCGAAGTTCCCGTCCATCCTTCTCGAACTCCCAGGCATAGAGGCCGCCATGGGTGGCGAGGCGCAGATTGATACAGAGGTGATCGGTAAGGTCCTGCGGCACCTGCGGGATGCTCCGCCCCGCGAAATAGGCGGGCGCGCCGACGGCAAGCATGCGGAAATCCGGGCCGACGCGGTATCGAGCCGACGATGATTACCCGGCTCAAACGGCTTGCACTCATGAGTCAAGCACATGAATGAGCCGAGTGTCCTGCCGGGCCCAGACAGCGGGCCTGTCTCCTGCCACCGCCGCAGCGTTCACGGGCGGAATTCTCACCACGCGATGACGGCGGCAGGATCGTGACCGGCGTTCGATCCTGACAGTTTCTGACCCGTCGACACCTTACCGTCGGCGGACGCACCCGCTCGCGGTGCCCTGTCAGAGGAAAGATAAATGGTTTCATTCTCGCCCGGCGCGTTCGACGCCTTCCTGGCCGGAGACGATTCAGCCGTCGTCATGTTGAATCTGATTCGATTCCAACCCGATGGCGGCCGGGAAAAATATTTGGACTACCTGCGAATGGCCAAGCCCATTCTGGCCCGATTTGGTGCGAAGATCCTGTTCGGCGGCGATGGCCTGCCGGTGCTCACGACAGGGGACGCCCAGGGATGGGATGCCGCGGTGCTGGTTCAGTATCCGCGCCGATCTGCATTCAAGAACATGGTGGACGATCCGGAATACCAGATCGCGTTCATGGTCGGAGCCGCAGCCATTGCCGATATCGTGCTGCAACCGCTAGAGAGTATCGACGGTCTTATGTAACGCGACGCGTTCGATCGTCCGGCGCCCCGGAACAGACTGCCCCGATGCCGTCGTTCGAGTGGCAACCGCCGCGCGCTCACCGCGTTTGCTCGGCGATCACCGACAGGAAAGCGGGACCGTAGCGGTCGAGCTTGGCTTCGCCGACGCCCGGGACTTTGGCCATCTCGGCCCGCGAGGCAGGGCGCGCCGCCGCCAGCTCGACCAGCGTCTTGTCGTGGAAGATGACGTAGGGCGGCACGTTCTGCGTCCGCGCGATTTCCAGCCTCTTTTGCCGCAGCATCTGGAACAGGTCCCGGTCCGCCTCGGGGATGGAGGCCTGCGCCGCGCTGCGCTCGACCTTGCCGCGCCGGGCCTTGCGGGCGGGCGGCACGCGCAGCATCAGCGCCGGCTTGTCGCGTAGAAAATCGCGGCCGGCCGGCGCGATCGACAAGCCGCCATGGCCGGCAAGATCGACGTCGACCAGACGCTGCGCGATCAGCTGACGAAGGATCGCCCGCCACATCCGGCTGTCGTGCTCGGTGCCGATGCCGAAGGTGGAGATCTGGTCGTGACCGAACTGGGCAATGCGATCGTTGTCCACGCCGAGCAGCACGTCGACGATATAGGCCTGCCCGAAGCGCTCGCCGGTGCGGTAGATGCAGGAGAGCGCCTTCTGCGCCGCAATCGTCCCGTCGAAAAGCTGCGGCGGCTCGGCACAGGTGTCGCAATTGCCGCACGGCTCGCAATGGTCGCCGAAATAGGAGAGCAGAGCCTGGCGGCGGCAGCCGGCCGTTTCGGCCAGACCCAGCAGCGCATCGAGCTTCTGGCGCTCGGTCCGCTTGCGCTCCACCGGCGCCTCCGACTCCTCGATGAAGCGGCTGCGCAGCGCGATGTCCTCGTGGCCGTAGAGCATCAGGGCGTCCGCCGGCAGGCCGTCGCGCCCGGCCCGCCCAGTCTCCTGATAATAGGCCTCGATGCTCGCCGGCAGATCGAGGTGGGCGACGAAGCGCACGTCGGGCTTGTCGATGCCCATGCCGAAGGCGATGGTGGCGACCATGATCACCGCCTCGCCGTGCTGGAAGCGCTGCTGGTTGGCCTCCCGCGCGGCCTTGTCCATGCCGGCGTGATAGGCAAGCGCGTCATACCCCTCCCCACGCAGCCAGGAGGCGGTTTCCTCGGTCTTGCGCTTGGACAGGCAGTAGACGATGCCGCTCTCGTCCTCGTGGCGCCTGAGAAACTCCTTCAATTGAGCGCGCGGATTATCCTTTTCCGCAATGGCGTAGCGGATGTTCGGGCGGTCGAAGCCGGCGATGAACGCGTCGGCCTCGGCAATGTCCAGATGCGCCAGGATTTCCGCACGCGTCGGCTCGTCGGCCGTCGCCGTCAGCGCCATGCGCGGCGTGTCGGGAAACTGCCGCACCAGTTCGTCGAGCTGGCGATAGGAGGGGCGGAAGTCATGGCCCCATTGCGACAGACAATGGGCCTCGTCGATGGCGATCAGCGACAGCCGCGCGCGGGCCAGCCGCTCCAGAACCCCGCCGCGCAGCAGCGTCTCGGGCGCGACGTAGAGGAGATCGAGAGCGTCGGTGCCGATATCGCGCCACAAGGCGCGCCGCTCTTCCGGCGGCAGGTCGGAATTGAGTGCGGCCGCCCTAACCCCCGCCTGCCGCAGGGCCGCCACCTGGTCAGCCATCAGCGCCAGGAGCGGCGAGACGACCAGTCCCATGCCGGGCCGGGCGATAGCGGGGATCTGGTAGCACAGCGACTTGCCGCCGCCCGTCGGCATCAGCACGAAGGCGTTGTGGCCGGCGATCACATGCTCGACGATGCGCGCTTGCGGCCCCCGAAAGGCGTCGTAGCCGTAGACGGATTTGAGGATTTCGAGGGCGTTGGCGGGCATCGAACGGTCGTAGGAAGAATCGCGAGGCCCCCTCCATAGCAGCTTTGCCCCGCCACCGATCAAGGGCGCGGTATTCTCACGCGAGTTTCCACGATGGGTCGAGCGCGCAAGAACGGCTCGACAATCGCTGCCGCGCGAGCAGCCGTCGCCATCTGGGCCGACCTCGCGACCGGCCAGCTTCGCTTGACCGACCCCGGGGCCTTTTTCTTCCGGACCGGCATTGACGATCCGGCCACCTGGTCCGACGAGCAGTTCCAGTTCGCCTTCGACGATCTCGACGCGGAGAAAAGCCCGATCAACTATGTCAGCTTCGCCAAGGGGACGGTGATCCCGGACGGCGCGTCCACCGCCGGCGCCAGCGGCCATCGCAACACCTGGCGCATCGCCTATACGATCGAGCCCGTCCGCGACTGGGTGCTCCGATGGAGCCGGTAACCGACAGGAAGCCCAGGCCTGCCTGACGGCGGGGGTGCGTCCGCGAACCAAGTCAGGGCAGACTGAGCGTCGCGGCCAGTCCGCCATCCCGTCGATTGGCCAATTTCAGATCGCCGCCATGCGCCCGCGCGATCGAGCGCGCGATGGACAATCCCAGGCCGACGCCTCCCGTGCTGCGGTTCCGGGAGGCCTCCAGACGTACGAACGGCTCGAACACGTCGTCCAACTGCGCCTCCGGAATGCCGGGTCCGTCGTCCTCCACGACGATGCGCGCCTCTCCGCCGTCGTCGGAGAGGTCGATGCAAACCGAACCGGCGTAACGGATGGCATTTTCGACGAGATTGGTGATCGCCCGTTTCAGGCTGACGGGCCGGCAGCGCCACGGCAGTCGTTCCGGCCCTCGATACGATGCGTCGCGACCGAGGGTCTGCTGATCCTCAACGATCCCCTCGATCAGCGCGGCGAGATCGACGGTACGGGTCTCCTCGCCGCTGCTTTCGTCGCGAACGAAGGCCAGCGTCGCCTCGGCCATCGCCTGCAACTCGTCGAGAATCCGGATGACATCGGTCTTCAGTTCATCGTCGTCGATGAATTCCGCCCGGATCCGAAGCGACGTGACGGGCGTTCGCAGATCATGGCTGATCGCGGCCACCATGCGGGTGCGGTCGCGCACGAAGCGCGTCAGGCGCTCCTCCATGGCGTTGAAGGCCTCCACCGTCGTGCGGATCTCGGCGGGGCCGCGTGGCGGGATCGGTTCGACGGTTTCGCCGCGGCCGACCTTTTCGGCTGCCGTTGCTAGCGCACGGATCGGCCGGGTGATCCGCCCCACGACCAGCGCAACGATCGTGAGGATCACAAGCGCGCTCACTGCGAGCGTAAAGATCCACGACCAGGACCATTCGGGGCTGGGCGCACGCAAGGAGGCCGTGGCGTTGAGCCAGCGGCCGTCCTGCAAGGGAACGGAAACCGCGATATTCGTAAGCGAGCGCCATTCGCGCCAATGGTGGCCGTCTTGCCGTTTCGGCCCGCTTCTTCGCAGAGCATCGCCATCGGGCTCGGCCTCTTCGACCCGCACGCGGAGCAGGTTGGGACCCAGCGACAGGATGGAGGCAAGCTGGCGGGCGAAGCCGGTTTCGACGGTGCCCATGGCGCCCGAGGGAAGCGCACTGTCCGGGTCGATCGAAAACCGCGTGCGTCGATTGCTCAGCGCACCGGCCAATCGGGCGGCCGTCTCGGGCGTGGTGCCGTCGATGATCTCCACCAGGGCGGCGATGCGCTCCACCACGTCGTAGCGAACGGTCGCCGCCACCGCGCGGTCGCGTTCGCCGGAAAAGACGTATGCACTGACGAGATGCGCGGCCAGCAGGCCGCAGATCAACAGCACCGCCAATTGGCCGCCAAGGCTGCGGGGAAGCAGTCGATGCATCACGCCGGCTTCACGTCGGTGGAAAACACGTAGCCGCCGCCCCAGACGGTCTTGATGATGCCCGGCGCCTTGGGATCGGCTTCCAGCTTTTTGCGCAGGCGGCTGACCTGATTGTCGATCGAGCGATCGAATGGCTGGGCGTCGCGACCGCTGGTGAGGTCGACGAGCTGGTCGCGCGTCAGCACCATCCGCGGTCGCTGCACAAAGGCCGAAAGCAGGCGGAACTCCGCCGTCGAGAGCGGGATGGAGACGCCATCCGCCCCCACGACCTCACGGCGGCCGACGTCGAAGATCCAGCGGTCGAAGGCAAGGCGTTCGTTGGCGTTTGCCTCCCTCGATCGCGGCAGCGTCGTGGCGCGCCGGAGCACCGCCTTGATGCGCGCCAGCAGCTCCCGCGGATTGAAGGGTTTGACGACGTAGTCGTCGGCGCCGACCTCCAGGCCGGCGATGCGATCGGCGTCATCGGCCATGGCCGTCAGCAGGATGATCGGCATGTTGGCGGCCTCGCGCAAATGCCGGCACAGCGACAGCCCGTCCTCCCCCGGCATCATGATGTCGAGGATGACGAGGTCGATGGCGCTGCACCGCAAGATGTCGCGTGCTTCGGTGGCACTGCTGGCCAGCGACGTTCGCAGGCCGTGCTTGTCGAGATAGCGGCCGAGCGGCTCACGAATATCTCGCTGGTCGTCAACGACGAGAATGTGCGGCATCGGGTCCATGGGACGTGTCTTTTCTGTGGCGCTGCAGGATAGCGGTCCATCGCATCCGTGCAGCACGAAATTGTATCCGTTTGTCGCGAAGCCGGGGGCTGCGACAATCGATGACGTATTCGCTTCCTGCGGGGACATTTCTGCGACCGAAGCCGCCTATCTCCTTGGCATACGAAAACGCCATGGAGAGACCCATGAGGAAGACCATCATCTGGACCAGCCTGGCTCTGACATTTGCCCTCGGGGGCGTGGCCGCGGGTCAAGGGCAGGCCCCAGCCGCCCCCACCGCCGGCCCGGCCGCACGGCCGATCGGATGGCATCACGATTATCGCGTCCGGGATCGGGACCAGCGCGGGCGGTTCGAGCGCGACGGGCGGTTCGGCCGGCACGGCGGCCGGGGCGGCCACGGCAGACACGGCCCAGGCATGGCCAATCAGCTTCAGACCTTCGACCGCAACGGTGACGGCACCATCACCCAGGCCGAAATCGATCAGGCCCGCCAAGACCAGATCGGCCAATACGACGCGGACAAGAACGGCGCGCTGTCGCTCGACGAGTACCAGACCCTTTGGTCCGCCCAGCGCCGCGAACGCATGGTGGATGCGTTCCAGGCCTACGACGCCGATGGCGACGGTCAGGTCACCCCCGACGAATTCAACGGGCGCTTTGCCGGAATGATCGCCCGTTTTGATCGCAACGGCGACGGCCAGTTGAGCCAGGACGACTTCTCCTGGCCCGGGGTCCTGCCCGCCAAACCGGCGCCGAGCCAGCCCGGCGGAAACGCCGCCCCGCAAACGACGCCGGGCACGCCACCAACTTCCGGATCGAACCTTTAGGCTCTGCGAGACAAGACATCCGCCCGCGCTTTGGTGCGGGCGGCCACGGCGTCCGGGCGCCGGAGGCCCCTAGGAGAAAAGACTTGAGCACCTTGATCAACCGTTTCGCGACACCGCTGACCACCGGCATGTTTGCCGTGTCCACCATCTCCGGTGTCGCGCTGTTTTTCGGCTGGATGCCGAGCGCATTCCATTCCATGCATGTCTGGCTCAGCATGGTTCTGCTTGTGCCCTTCGCCCTCCACGTCTGGAAGAATTGGCGTCCGCTCGTCGGCTACGCGAAGAAGAAGACCCTGTACATTCCGCTGATCCTGTCGCTGGTCGTGGCGGCGCCCTTCGCGCTGGCCAACATGTCGAACAGCCGCGGCGGCAACCCGGCGTTCCAGGCGATCCCGCTGATGACGCAGGCCCGCCTCGCCGATCTGGCGCCGGTCCTGAAGACCACGCCCGATGCGCTGGTCGCCAACCTGGAGCAGCGCGGTTACGCCGTCGCCTCGACCGACGAAACCCTGGCCTCCGTCGCCAATGCATCCGGCGCATCGGCCAATGAGTTGCTCTTCGCACTCATGCCGAAAGGCGGCGAACCGTCAGACCGCCGCGGATAGAAGCAAACCTCGCCGAGCCGCGGCCGCTCCGTTCATTCCGCCCGCTCAAGGCACACCTTCGCAGGATCGGCACCCGAGCCTTCGTGCCGGCCTGCAAGCGAGACGGCGCCGCGCACGGACGTCAATGCTGGACCAAGCTCGGCAGCCATAGGGTCAGCGCCGGCACCAGGACGAGAAGCGCGAGCCGCAGCACGTCGGCGATGAGATACGGCATGATCCCCTTGAAGATCTGCACGATCGGCAGCTTCGGCAGCAGCGCCTTCAGGATGAAGACGTTGAGGCCGACGGGCGGCGTGATCAGGCTGATCTCCACCACGCTCACCGTGACGATACCCCACCAGACCAAGTCGTAGCCGAAGCCGTGAATGATCGGGGCGACGACCGGCACCGTCAGGAAGATCATCGCGTAGCCGTCCATCAGACACCCCAGGCCCATGTAGAACACGATCAGGCAGAGGACGACCAGGCCGGGGCTGAGGTTCAGCGACTCGATGAAGCGCACGGCGTCGCCCGGCACGCCCGAGAGGTTGATGAACTGGTTGAGCACCATCGCACCCGCCGCCACGATGAAGATCATCGTCGATATGCGGGCCGCTTCGAGAAGGCTGGCGACGAAAACCGGCCATGTCAGCTTGCCGCGCAGGAGGACGAACAGAAAGGCGCCGCCCGCCCCGATGCCGCCGGCCTCCGTTGCGGTGAACCAACCGCGCACCAGCCCGACCATGATCAGGCCGAAGAGGAAGAGCACACCCCAGACCTTGCGCAACGACCGCCAGCGCTCCGACCGGCTCGACGGCTCGCCGACCGGCGCCCAATGCGGCACGGTCGCGGCGATCACGGCCATGACCCCGACATAGAAGACCACCTGCAGCACGCCGGGCAGAATGCCGGCGACGAAGAGTTCGCCGACGCTTTCCTGCGTCAGCAGAGCATAGATGATGAGTGCGCTCGACGGCGGGATGAGAATGCCCATGGTCCCGCCAGCCGCCACGGAGCCCGCGGAGAAGCCCGGATCGTAGCCGGCCTTGTCCATTTCCGGGATGGCGATCTGCGCCATCGTCGCAGCGGCGGCGGAGGACGAGGCCGACATGGCCGAGAAGCCGCCGCAGGCCGCGATCGTGGCCATGCCGAGACCGCCGTTGAACCGTCCGAGCCACCGGCGCGCGGCCTCGAACAGCTCGTTGGCCAGACCGGCCTGGACGACGAACACGCCCATCAGAATGAACAGCGGCAGGACCGAGAACTGGTAGTTCAGCGCCAGATCCATGATCTGCTGCTCGGAGATCGCCAGCGCCGCGCTCAGTCCACGCGGGTGGAGCGCGGCGATGCCCCCGACGCCGCAGAACATCATCACCAGACCCAGCGGCAAGCGCGTAAAAGCCACCAGCCCGAGCACGCTGCCAAAAACGAGAATCTCGAGCATCACTGATCCTCGTAATCGGGAATCGCATGCGGCCTCGGGATCGGCCCGACATGGGTCATCCACAGATCCCGAAAGGCAAACCAGGTGGCGACGAGGCTCAGCACCGAACCCAGAAACACCCACGGCGCCACCGGCATCTGGAAGAACACCGTCAACGTTCCGAAGCGATTCAGCCGACTGGCCTGGTCGAACAGCATCCAGGTGAAGACGCACAGAGCCAGCGCTTCGACAACGCCCGTGAAGACGCGTTCCATCGTCGCCAGCCGGCGCTTGTAGAGCTCAGCAAAAAGCCCCACCCGAATGTGGGCGTCGTCACGCACCACCAGCGGCAGCGAGGCGAAGAAAAAGACCAGCAGCGCGAACGAGACGTATTCGTCGCCGCCTTGCAGCGGGTGATTCAGTTCGCGGCCGATCGAGTCGACGAAGGCCACGGACGCCATGAACACGATGGCGACCCCGGATATGATGGCGCAGACAACGCCGAACACCCGGTCGATCGCCGCGAACAGGCGATAGAGACAAGCGATGAAGCGGATGAATGTCTCGAGCAAGGGGAACTCCGAACAGGATGCCCCTGCGCTGGTCCGCGCAGGGGAACGGAACACGCCGCCGCGATCAGTCGGCGGCGGTCTGCGTTTCGCGGTCGAGCTCCTGACGGTAGAAGTCCAGAACCTCGTCGGGGTTTTCCAGCCCCTTGGCGGCGGCCTTTTCCTTCCACGCCTCGACGCGCTGATTCAGGACGTCCTTGAACGCCTGCAGATCATCGCCGTCCGGGACGATGGCGGTGATCTTCGCGACGATGTCGTCCACCTTTGCTTCATTGGCGTCGGACGAGGCTCCGCTGCGTTCCGGCTGGCCGTCCACGGCGCGCTGGATCGCTTGCTGATCCTCCTTGCTGAGCTCGTCCCAGCGTTCCTGCGAGATGAAGACCGCGAAGGACAACGACCCGAGGCCGCCCGGGATCTCGGTATAGCTGGTGACGTTCTCCAAGACACGTGCGCCGTTGGCCGAGCCCGGGGTCATGATGATGGCGTCGACATTGCCCTTGGTCACATATTCCTGGAGATCGGTGAACTCGGTGTTGATCGGCACCGCGCCCATCTGCTCGGCCGTTTCGAAAAGGGCGCCCGGCGGCGACCAGAGCTTGACCCCTTCGAGTTCGCTCGGGTTGTGCACCTGGACGCCGCTGACGGAAAGGATCTGGCGGCCAGGCAGGACGTGCATCGACAGCACCTTCACGCCTTTCAGTTCGTCGAATTCCTTGAAATACTTGTTATAGGTTTCCCAGAGTGCGATGGAGGCGGCCCGCGCGCTCGGCGAATTGAACGGCAGATCGGCGATCCGGTTCAGCGTCACCAGTTGCGGCACGGCCCCCGACGACACCAATGCCATATCGGCGATACCGTCGCGCACCATCTCGTACTGGCGGTCGGAGGGTGCCAGCGTGCTGTCGGGTATGGTGACCGTGATGTCGCCGCCGGATTCCTTCTCGATCGCCGCTGCCAAGCCCTTGATCGTCGACTGGTACATTTCGTCGAAGGGCGGCAGATAGGCATTGAAGATCAACTCGGTTTGCGCGGATGCCACCGTGGGTGCAGCGACCGCCAGCGATGCCGCGGCGACGACCGTTCGAAGCAGGTTCATTCCTTCCTCCCTTGTTGAATTCAGCCATGGATACCGGCCGAGTCAAACATCGGTGCACCCTCGGCTACCGTCCGGACGGAAACAAGCCGCCTCTCGCCAAACTTTCACAATGCGGACTGACGAGCCGTCTGACCAGGCCTGCGCAAAGAGACATCCCGGTGCCAGGCGGCGGTTCATGGCTCCACGACGACCGGGTTCTCGATCGCGCCGAGCCCTTCGATCTCGAGCCGCATGACGTCGCCGGGCTTCAGGAAGCGCCCGGTCGGCGCGCCGATGCCCGACGGCGTGCCGGTGGCGAGAACATCACCCGGCTCCAGCGTCATCACCGTCGTCAGATACTCGATCTGGGCATAGATGTCGTAGATCATGTCGTTGGTGCGCGCATGCTGGCGCTCCTCGCCGTTGACCGTGAGAATCATGTCGAGGTCGAGCGGATCGCCGATCTCGTCGTCCGTCGTCAGCCAGGGGCCGATCGGTCCGTGCGTATCGAAGGACTTGCCCAGCGTGAAGGTCGGCGACTTGGGCAGCCAGTCGCGGGCAGAGACGTCGTTGACGATGAGATAGCCGGCGATGACCGAGCGTGCCTCGGCCGCCTTCACGTGGCGGCAGCGCGTGCCGATGACGACCCCGAGTTCGATCTCGTAGTCGACCTTTTCGGAGGCCTCGGGCTTCACCACCGGATCGAACGGGCCGGTGAGGCAGGAAACCTGCTTGTTGAACCACATCTGGCTGGTCGGGATCGGAATGCCGGCGGCGCGCGCCTCCTCGGCGTGCTTGGCGTAGTTCATACCGATGGCAAGAACCTTCTGCGGATCGGCGATCGGCAGTTCGAGCCGCACGGCGTCCAGCGGATAGGCCGGCCCGTTGGCGGCTTCCAGCGCCGGGCGCAGGGTGGGCAGATCGGCGATCAGACGACGCATCGATTGGCCGACTCCCTCCACGCCGGACAGGTCGATCATCTGGTCTCCGACGACCTTTCCGATGCGCGTGCGGCAGTCTTCCGTGAAGCGGGCGAGTTTCATTGCTTTCGAGGTCCTTGCTGAAGCGGGGGCGGGCGTCCGGTCTTCGGCACCCGGGAAGCGAAGACGGTCAGTGCCGGGGGCGGGACAGGGTCATCTGCGAAAGCATGATCTGCCAGCGCCCCTCGCCGCGGCGGAAGATCACGGTCGAAAAGCCGTCGAGCGCCACCTCCTCGCCGGTCTGGGGCGAACGCACGCGGTGGATCGCCGGACCGGTGACGACGGCGAAATCGCCTTCGATGCGGATGTCGACGGGACCGCGCTCGATGGCGATGAATCCTCCCATCCGCTCGACATGCGCCAGGAATTCCACCTTCGTGTGGACCATCGCCGTCGAATGCACGTGGATCAGGTTGTCGGCGAGAAGCCGGTCGAGGGCGGGAATGTCCGCCGCGATCAGCGCGCGCTGCCGTTCCGCTTCCGCCGCTTCGACCTCGCTCCTGAGATCGCTTGCCTCAGCCATGGAGCCTCCCGTTCACACGCGTTCGATCGACGCGCTTTGCTCTTCTTTCGTGCCGTCTTTCGTGCCGTCAGATCAGCCCGTCATAGGAGCCGCCGTCCAGTTGCAGGTTCTGGCCCGAGATGAACGAGGCCTGGGCGCTGCACAGGTAGGCGCAGGCGTCGCCGAACTCTTCCGGGCGTCCCATGCGCTTGGCGGCGATACTCTCGGCGGTGATGCGCCGGGCTTCCTCGCGGCTGATGCCCATCTCATCCATCTTCCGCTTGACCATGAATTCCTGGCGCGGCGTGTCGATGCGTTCGGGCAGAAGGTTGTTGATGGTGACGTTGTCGGCCACGACCTCGCGACTGATCGCCTTGGAGATGGCCGTAAGGGCGGCGCGCGCAGAGGTCGACAGGCCCATCATGTAATGCGGCGACTTCACCATGGCCGAGGTGATATTGACGATGCGCCCGAAGCCGCGCTGGCGCATGCCGGGGATATAGGCGCGCATCAGTTGCACGGCGGGCAGCATGTTGGCGTTGATCGCGCCGATCAGCGCCGCCTCGTCCCAGTCGTCGAGGGCGCCCGGGGGTGGGCCGGCGTTGTTGGTGACGAGAATGTCGATATCGGGCTTCGCCTCGAGGATCGCCGCGCGGCCTTCGCGGCTCGTCAAATCGGCCGCCACGCAATCGACCGCCGCGCCGGGAACGTCCTTTCGCAAGCTCTCCGCGATCGCCGCGAGCTTCTCCGCGTCGCGGCCGTTGAGCGTGACCGAAACTCCTTCCCGCGCCAGGGAGCGAGCACAAGCCAGGCCCAGCCCTTGCGAGGACGCGCAGACGAAGGCGCTGCGGTCGGCAATCCCGAGTTCCATCCATGTCTCCCGTCTCTACGGCGAAGGCCGAGCGCGGGCGCCCGGCCGCGCGGCTCGATCTCAATCGGCGAAAACGTCTTCGAAAAAGCCGCGCGTGGCCTGCCATGAGCGGCGGTCGGCCCGTTCGTTGTAGGCGGTGAACGGCGGCGCATTCGGCCGATCCGGCTCGGTAAAGGCGTGCTTGGTGTGGCTGTAGAGGTCGACTTCCCAGTCGATGCCGGCCTCGGTCATCACCGGTTGCAGCCGGGCGAGGTCGCCGGGCTTCGCCATGGGATCGTCGGCCCCGCTCAGGATCAGCGCCTTCCCGCCGGCCTTGGCGGCCGACCAGTCGTCGGCCACCATGTCGAGGCCGCCGTGGAAGCTGACGGCTCCGGCAAGCCTGTGGCCGGTGCGGATGAACTCCAGAACCGAGGTGCCGCCGAAGCAATAGCCGACGGCACCGATCCGACCGGCATCGACCTCCGGCTGGGCCGCCAGAGCGGCGTGGGCGGCGTTCAGCCGTCCCATCCACATCGCCCGGTCGTCGACGAAGCGGCAGAGCGTCGGCCCGATCTCGGAGGGATCGGTCAGCAGGCGGCGATCGCCCCACAGATCGACCGCCAGAACGGCATAGCCGAGCGCCGCGATCCGCTCGGCGCAGGACAGCGTATGCGTCCCGAGCCCATGCGCCCCATGCACGACGAAAACGCCCGGTCGCTTGTCCGGCGCGCCGCCTGCCGATGAACAGAACACCCCGAGCATACGGATGCCCTCATGGGTGTATTCGACATCACGGCGTTCGACTTGCGGCATCGTTCCTCTCCGCTTCCGGCCTGGCTGATCGGCCTGATGCGATGAGCAAGACCATTCCGGCGGGGCCGGGTTGGCGCAAGCAAGGAGAGGCGTTTTGTTCACATGGCGAAAAGTGGCGGATCCCGGCGACCTCGGTATGGGCCGGTTCAGGCCGCCTTCGCCCTTTCGGTCAGGCTCTGTGAAATCTCGCGAGCGGCCGACCGCAACAGCGGAAGCAGCCGCGACAGGCGCTCCTCCGGCAGGCGATTGTGCGAGGCGATCACGCTGATCGCTGCCACCGGCGCGCCGACCATGTCGAGCACGGGAACGGAAACGACGCGCTTGTGGGGCGCGGTGACGCTTGCCGCATAGAGATATCCGCTGCTGCGGGCCTGCCGGGCTCCATCCAGGATCATCTCGGCAGTGCAGCCGTAACTCTCGTAGCGCTGCCGGTTGTCGCCGAGCACGGCATCCCTTTTGCGCTCGGGCAGAAAGGCCATCATGGTCCGGCCCGCCACGCTGATCCCCATGGGCCGGCGAGCCCCAACGGGCAGCGTGGTCGTCTGCACCGGATAGGACCCGAAGCGCCGATCCGCGTAGATGGAATCGTTGCGGCTCTGCACCGCCAGAAAGACGGAATCGCCCACGACCTCCGACAGCCGTTCGAGGGCCGGTGCGGCAACCGCATTGATCGGAAACCGGTTGGCCGCCGCAAGGCCGAGCCAGGCCACCTCGGCGCCGACCGTATAGCGGCGCGAGCCGCGAACGCGTTCGACCACGCCCTCTTCCTCCAACGCTTTCAGGATGCGGTGGGCGGTGGGATGCGAGAGTTCGAGCGAGGCGGCGATGTCGACGAGCTTGACACCGTCCGGCGAGCTGCCGGCGAGCAATCGCATCACGCCCAGCGAACGGTGGATGCACTGCGCGCCGGTTTCCTGGTGGCTGCGCGAGCGGCAACCGATCGCCGACTGTTCGATCGAAACTGTACCGGTCATTGCTTTTCCTCCACAAGTTTCCGTATCGCCGAGCCCGGTCCGAGCATCTCCTGCGGCGCCGAGGCCGGCCCCAGCACGCCCGAATTCAGCAGGATCTCGGTCGTCAGTTGCATGTGATCGCTCAGCGCGCGGGCGGCGCGCTCGACCTCGTGCGCGAGGGCGAAATCGAGAATGGCGCGGTGCTCGGCATCGATATCGCGTTCGACCCGGGCCTGCGGCAGGATCATCCGGCGGTAGCGCTCGGCCTGCGTGTAGAGCTGCTCGCGCAGGCGCAGCCACCAGACGCTGTCGCACGCCGCGACGAGATTGTCGTGAAAGCCCGCATGAAGACGCGCCCACTCGGGATCCGGTTTGCCGTCGTAGGCCGGGCGCGTGCGCGACAGCTGATGCCAGGCCCCCAGCAGTTGGGCCTCCCACTCGAGCGTGCCCAGCTCGATCGATCGTCTGAGGCACCGGATCTCGATCTCGACGCGCACTGCGGTGATATCGATGAGATCCCGAGCCGATATCGGAGCCACCACGAATCCGCGCTGCGGCTGGGCAATCACCAGCCAATCCGACGTCAGTCGCGACAACGCTTCACGCACCGCCCCGGCGCTGACCTTGAACCGCTCGGCCAGTTGATCGATGCCGAGCTTGCTTCCGGGCGCATGAACGCTGTCGAGAAGCTCCTGCTTCAGCGCGCCGTAGACTTCGGCTGTTCTGCTGGCTGCCGCCATGCGACCTCTCCTCCAATGCCTCCCATTATAAAACAGATAAAGCATCGGAAAAGATATTTACTAGAAAAAATATATTTTCTATGGTGCCTGCGAATTTTGCGCTCGGCCGACAAAGCCACCCTGCGGCTTTCGCCGATGCGGGCCGCTTCCACCATTCGGCGGAGCGTTGAGGAGGAGGAACCCCATGAGCAATGACGATTTTCGCGATTTCATCTTCCCGCCCGAAACACCGCGGATCGCATTGGCGCGGCAAGCCGACCGGTATGCCTATTCCAAGGAGCTGCGTGAGACGTCGCATGCCAAGGCGCTCGTCGCCGAATGGCAGCGTCGGCTGGCCGAGCCGTTCCGTGGCATCACGCCGGACGGCAAGTTCCAGGAAGGGCTGTTTGAGCTTGGCGACGAAGGTTTCGATGTCGAGCCCGCGGTGCGCGCCGCGCAGGCGATGCTGGAGACCCTGGACGACGCCCAGCGCGCCAGGATGAGCTACGCGATCGATGCCGAGGAATGGCGCGCCTGGTACAATCCCGAGATCGTCTTCAACGACAACGGAATACGGCTGGAGGACACGTCCGAGCCCACGCGCGATGCCTTCCTGGCATTGCTGCGCAGCTGTGCCAGCTCAAGAGGCTACGAAAAGGTTCTCCGGCTTCTGTCGGCCAACCTCTATCTCGGCGAGATCTACGACTGCCGCCACATCATGAACCAGTGGAGCTACCACGTCCTGATGTTCGGCGAGCCCTCCGCGACCGAACCGTGGGGCTGGAGCCTGTACGGCCACCACGCGGCGTTCAACTGCTTCGTCCTCGGGCGCCAGATGGTGATCTCGCCGACCTTCATGGGGGTCGAGCCCAACGTCATCGATCGCGGCGACGGCAATGCATTCACTCTCTTCACCGAGGAAGAACGGCTTGGGCTTGAGCTGATGCAGTCCCTGCCCGAGGAGATGCGGGAGCGCGCCACCGTCTACAAGCGGATGGAGGATCCGGCGATGCCGCCGGAGCGTTTCAATTTCGCCGACCAGCGCCACTTCGGCGGCGCCTTCCAGGACAATCGGATTGTACCGCTCGAAGGCGTTCGTGCGTCCGAATTCAGCGCCGAGCAGCGCGACAAACTGCTCGAATGCATCGAGACCTTCCTGGAGCATTGGCCCGACGCGCCGCGCGCGGCGCGAATGGAGCAGATCGAGAGCCATCTCGACGAGACGTGGTGGAGTTGGATCGGCGGCTGCAGCGACGACGATCCGTTCTATTTTCGGATCCAGAGCCCGGTGATCATGATCGAATTCGACCATCACAGCGGCATGTGGCTATCGAACAAGGAACCGGCGAAGTTCCATATCCACACGATCACCCGCATTCCGAACGGTAACGACTACGGCAAAGCGCTGCTGCGGCTGCATGAGAAGCGGGGGCGGTGAAGCGGGGCAGGCAAGGTTTCCCGATGCATCGAGGACAATATCGATGTGAAGCCTCCCGCTTTATCGATGTGAAGCCTCCCGCTTTGTCGGCAATCGCCTGCAGGACGTCCCCTGGACTGGATTGGAGCCACGTTAAGCCCACGCGGCGACCGGGCGTCTTCGAAACCGATATCCGGAAGGAATTGACCGAATTTCGGATGAAATTACGTTGGGCAAGTCCCTTCAATAGACCTGACCGCCCTCCTCCGTCGTCTCCCGTCGGCTATCGGCGCGAAAATCGGCCGCCAGACGCGAGCTCGCCCCGACAAGCAGACCGACGTCGCTGCCCACCGCCACGAAGGTCGCGCCAAGATCGAGATAGCGCCGTGCGAGCTCCGGGTCTGCGGTCAGAATGCCGGCGGCTTTGCCGTGGGACTGGATGCGCGCGATCGCGCTCTCGACCGCCTCCTGCACCGCCGACGCGCCGGGCTGGCCGAGAAAGCCCATGTCGGCGGCCAGATCGGCCGGTCCGATGAAGACGCCGTCGACACCCTCGGTCGCCGCGATGACATCGAGTGCCGCCACGCCGGCCCGGCTCTCGACCTGCAGCAGCAGGCAGATCTCGTCGTTGGCCGTCGTTAGATAATCGGCCGTGCGGTTGAACGCGGAGGCTCGCGCCAGTGCCGCGCCAACGCCACGCACCCCTTGCGGCGGATAGCGCGTGGCGCGCACCAGTTCGTGCGCCTGCTCGCCCGATTCCACCATCGGCACGAGCAGGGTCTCGGCGCCGATGTCGAGCACCTGCTTGACCAGCCACGTTTCGCCGATCGGCAGGCGGACGACCACATGGGACGGCGACGCGGCGAGAGCCTGCAATTGCGCGGTCAGCAACGGGATGTCGTTGGGCGCATGCTCGCCGTCGATCAGCAGCCAATCGAAGCCCGCTCCGCCGCAAATTTCGGCGGTATAGGCATTGGCCAGTGCCACCCAAAGGCCGATCTGCGGACGCTTGGCTGCGAGGACCTGCTTGAAGATGTTCCTCTTGGCGGGCATGGACGGCCTATTCGAAGTGGCTGCTGACGGTGCCGTAAGGCCCGAAATCGCCGACGATGGTGTCGCCGTGCCGAGCCTCGATCGGGCGGATGAAGGAGCCGGCGAGCACGATCTGCCCGGCTTCGATGCCGTCGCCGTAAGCAGCCAGGCGATTGGCGAGCCAGGCAATGCCGCGTGCCGGATCGTTGAGGACACCGGCTCCCAGTCCGGTTTCCTCGACCTCGGCGTTGCGCGAAACGATCGCGCCCACCCAGCGCATATCAACGTCGTGCGGCCGCATGGCCCGGCCGCCGACGACGATGCCCGCATTGGCCGCATTGTCGGCGATGGTGTCGACGACCGTGCGCGCCGTCCTCGTGGCGGGATCGACACGCAGGATGCGAGTATCGAGAATCTCCAGCGCCGGCGTGACGTAGTCGGTGGCGTTCAGCACGTCGAAGACGCTGGTATTCGGCCCCTCAAGCGGCGCCTTCATGACGAAGGCGATCTCGGCTTCGATACGCGGCTGGATGAAGCGGTCCTTCGGTATCGTCGTGCCGTTCTCAAACCCCATGTCGTCGAACAGCACGCCGGAGTCGGGTGTATCGATGTTCAGCGCATATTGCATCGCCTTGGAGGTCAGCCCGATCTTCCAGCCGATGATCTTGCGGCCCGCGGCGATCTTCCGCTTCACCCACGCGCCTTGAACCGCATAGGCGTCGTCCATCGTCATGTCGGGGTGCTTGAGCGACAACAGACCCGTTTGCACGCGCGTCTGCTCGGCCTCATCGAGCGCCTCGACCGCTGCGGCGACCGCCGTTTCGCTCAGCATCACGCGGGCTCGTCGGCGACGGTGTTGCGCAGGGTGCCGATGCCTTGCGCCTCCACCTCGACCACATCGCCGGGCGTCAGCCAGATCGGCGGATCGAAGCGGGCCCCGGCACCGGTCGGCGTGCCGGTGACGATCACGTCGCCGGGGGCAAGCGCGGTAAAGGTCGAGATGTAGGCGATGATCCTGCGGATCGAGAACACCATGCGGCTGGTGCGATCCCGCTGGCGCACCTCGCCGTTGACCCGCGTTTCCAACGCGATGTCGGCGATCTGCGCCTCCTCGGTAAATGGCACCAGCCACGGCCCCATGGCGCCGCTCTTTTCGAAATTCTTGCCCTGGGTGACGTTGAACTTGGCGTGCCGGGTCCAGTCGCGGATCGTGCCTTCGTTGCAGAGCGTCAAGGCCGCGACATGGTCGAGGGCGTCCGCCTCGCGGATGCGGCGGCCAGCCTTGCCGACGATGATGGCGATCTCGCCTTCATAGTCGAGCTGTGTGCTTTCGGGCGGCCGCATCAACGGCTGCTCGTGGCCGGTAAAGGACCCCGGAAAGCGAACGAACAGCGACGGGTTGGCGGGCGCCCCCTGGCCGTCCTTGTATTCGGCGTTGCGGTCGGGAAAGTTGACGCCGACACAGATGATCTTTTCCGGTGCCGGCACGGGGATTTGGTAGCGCATCTCGTCGGGGGAAACGTCCGGATCGAGAGCCCCGGCTTCGGTGAACAGGTGCATCAGGGCACCGTCCGCGACGACCTCGCGCAGCGTCGGCCATCGCGCGCCGTAGCGTGCCGCCAGGTCGATGAGGCCGCGATCCGTGACGAGGCCGTATTTGCGGACATCGCCAACGGAAAACGAGGCGAACTTCGGCAATTCCATCATAGGCTCCACCGCTCAGCCGATGCCGCCGAGGCAGACATATTTCAGCTCCAGAAATTCATCGATGCCGTATTTCGAGCCTTCCCGGCCGAGTCCGGAGGATTTGACCCCGCCGAACGGTGCCTCGGCCGTCGAGATCAGCCCCGTGTTGACCCCGACCATGCCGTATTCCAACGCCTCGGCAACGCGAAACACCCGCGACAATTCCTTGGCGTAGAAATAGGAGGCAAGACCGAACTCGGTGTCGTTGGCCTGGGCGATGACATCCGCCTCGTCGGTGAAGCGGAACAACGGCGCCACCGGCCCGAAGGTCTCTTCACGCGCGACCGCCATCTCGCCGGTCACATCGGTCAGCACGGTCGCCTCGTAGAAATTGCCGCCGAGCGCATGCCGCTTGCCTCCGAGCGCGACACTTGCCCCCTTGGCGAGCGCGTCCGCCACGTGCTCCTCCACCTTGTCCACCGCGGCCCCGTCGATCAAGGGGCCGAGCGTGACGCCTTCGTCGAAGCCGTTGCCGGTCTTCAGATCGCCCACCGCCCTCGCCAGCTTTTCGGCAAACGCCTGATAGACGCCGTCCTGGACATAGAGCCGATTGGCACAGACGCAGGTCTGGCCGTTGTTGCGGAACTTGGCGATCAGCGCGCCTTCCACCGCCGCGTCCAGATCGGCGTCGTCGAAGACGATGAACGGCGCGTTGCCGCCCAGTTCCAACCCCAGCTTCTTGATCGTCGGCGCGCACTGCCGATAGAGTTCGGCACCGATCTCGGTGGAGCCCGTGAAGGTCAGCTTCTTGACCAGCGGGTTTTTCGTCATCTCGCCGCCGATCGCACGCGCCGAGCCGGTGACGACGCTGAACAGTCCCTTCGGCAGTCCCGCCTTCTCGGCCAGCACCGCCAGCGCGATGGCCGAAAACGGAGTCTGCGAGGCGGGTTTGAGCACCATGGCGCAGCCGGCGGCGAGTGCCGGGCCGGCCTTGCGGGTGATCATCGCATTCGGGAAATTCCACGGCGTGATCGCCGCCACGACGCCGATCGGCTGCTTCGTCACCAGGATGCGCTTGTCCGGCTGGTGACCGGGAACGAGGTCGCCGTAGACGCGGCGCGCTTCTTCGGCAAACCACTCGATGAAGCTCGCGCCATAGACGATCTCACCGATCGCCTCGGAAAGCGGCTTGCCCTGTTCCAGCGTCAGGATGCGGCCGAGATCCTGCTTGTGCTCGATCATCAGATCGAACCATCGCCGCAGGATCGTCGACCGATCTTTCGCCGTGCGCTGGGCCCAGCATTTCTGCGCTTCGCCGGCCGCGACGATCGCGGACCGCGTTTCGGACGCGCCGAGCTTCGGCACGCGGCCGATCAGT
Source organism: Consotaella aegiceratis (assembly GCF_036541425.1). NCBI lineage: Bacteria > Pseudomonadati > Pseudomonadota > Alphaproteobacteria > Hyphomicrobiales > Aurantimonadaceae > Consotaella > Consotaella aegiceratis. Next base: position 67,447 of record NZ_JAZHFT010000003.1, on the reverse strand, counting down.
TCGCCCGTGGCGGGATTGCGGACGTCGACGGCCTCCGTCGAGCCGGCGTCGATCCAATTGCCGCCGACAAGCGCCGCCTGTCGTAGCAGCCAGGGCGCGTCGAGGTCCACCGAATGCTCCTTCGTGTCTTGCACGCAGCGATGGCCGGCCCGCCGTTGGGGGAGCCGTCCCAAGAATGTCGCTCCGCCGGATCAGGCGATATCGAACAGCTTCAGCGCGTTGCCGCCCAGGATCTTCTCCTTCGCGACATCCGAGATATCGAGCCCCTGGATCGTCGGCACGCCGTCGAAGAACCAGTCCTTGCGGATCGGGTAGGACGCGCCATAGAGGATGTTGTCCTCGCCGATCACCTCGACCGCGCATTCGAGCTGCTTCTTGCCCCACTGCGGCGGACCGGAAATGTCGAAGAAGATGTTCTTGCGCAGCTGCTCGCGCAGATTGCTCTTGCCGGTGTCGAAACGGTCGACCGCATCGCCGTAGGTATGCTTGGGCGCCGGCACCAGCATGTCGGCGAAGGCGAAGAAGCCGCCGCCCAGCATCGAATGGCTGAGGCGCAGGTTCGGGAAGCGGTCGAACAGGCCCGAGAACAGCTCGCGCCCGACGGCCGTGGCCTGCACGATGCAGCGGCCGTACTGGCGGCGCTGGTTGTTGAAGTCGAGGATCGAACCATAGTCGACCGGCAGCGGCGTGTGGTGGACGACCACCGGCACGTTCATGTCGTTGAGGAATTCGAAATACGGAAAGAACGCCTCGTTATCGAGGTAGATGTCGCCATATTTGCAGGCCATCTGGACGCCCTTGAAGCCGAGCTCATTGAGGCAGCGTTCGACCTCGCGCAGCGTGGCCTTGTCGCCCCAGGGCGGCGCCACGGCCAGCGCGGTGAAGCGGTCGGATCGCGCGCAATACTCGGCCAATCCGTCGTTGACGCGCTTGGACGCCTCCAGATCCAGCCATTCCTGCCAGACGGGGATGCGGAACACGGCCTTGTCGACTCCGGCCTTGTCCATGTCCTCGAGCTGGCTGTCGATGTTGTACTGGCCCTCGGCGTAGTTGATGTTCACATAGCCCTTGGGCTCCTCGATGATGATCTGGCGCAGGTTCTTGCCCTGGATCTGCTCCATCCGCACGTGAATGCCGTTCTGGCGCGGGATGCAGCCCATCATCTTCTCACGCAGGTCCTCGTCCGTGAACAGCGTGTCCGGAAGCCAGTGCATGTTGGCGTCGACGATTGTCATTCGGTTTTCCTATCGTTCCAAATCATCTCAATCGGGGCGAAGCGCCCTGCGTCGGCGCGGTCATCGCCGGCGTCTCGCGTCCCGGAGAGGCCCGGCGCGCCGTTCTCAGGACTTCACGACCGTCTTGGCGGCACGATCTTCGTTGAAGAACGCCGCGTCGCGGAAGCCGACCGGGCCGGCGTCGTCGGGACGCTGCATGCCCGCCATGCGGTGGTATTCGAGGAAGATCGCCTCGCACTCTTCGAGCGGAAAGATGTCCTCGATGTTGTCGAAGGGCTGTCCCCCCGAACGTTCCTCGACGATCCGGCGCACAACCTCGGGGCCCTCGCCGCGGTTGGCGACGACGATGCGGTTGACGAACTCGCGCCGTTCCGCCTCGTAGGCCTTGAAGGCCTCGACCGGGTCGTCGATCTCGGCGAGCTTTTCGGACAGCACGCGGGTATCGACCAAGGCCTGGCAGACGCCGTTGCCGCCGCGGGGGTACATCGCGTGTGCCGCGTCGCCGGCCAGCGTCACGCGTCCGAACGACCACCGATCGAGGGGATCGCGGTCGACCAGCGGATAGATGTAGACCTCGCGGGCATTGCGGATCAGCTCGCCGACATCGAGGAAGTCGAGCTTGCACTCGTCGAACTTGTGCGCGATCTCGTCCGGCTCGATCCGCACGTTCCAGTCTTCCGCCGACTTCGGCTTGCCGTTCTGTTCGACGACCCAATTGACCAGCGTGTTGCCCTGGCCGTCGACGTCGTCGCGGATCGGATAGACGATCATCGAGCCCTGCGCGACCGGATCGCCGATATGAAGGATTGTGCCGCCGTCGCGATAGGGCGGGCGCACGGTGACGCCACGCCACATGGCGATGCCCGAATAGTGGCTGCTCTTCGATTCCGGCACGAGCTGGTTGCGCACCGCCGAATGGATGCCGTCGACGCCGATCATCACGTCGGCGCGCACCGTCTCGGGCACGCCCTCCTCGGCCTCGAACCGCATGGTGACGCCGCTCTCATTCTGCTCGAAGCTTTTCAGCCGCGCGCCGTGCACCACGGCTTCGGGCCCGAGTCTCTCCTTCACCGCATCGTAGAGCATCATCTGGAAGGTGCCGCGATGCACGAAACGCTGCTCGTGCTCGTAGCCCATGTGCTTGCCGCACTTCTCGCCGTAGATCATCTGACCGTAGCGGGTGAAGAACAGCGATTCCTTGGCTTCGACCGAGATGGCGCGGAATTCGTCCAGGAGCCCCAACTCGGTGACTTCCCTGGTCCCGTAGACCTTGACGTCGATGCCGACGCCGAGCGGCTTCAGCTCCTTCACGGCCTCGTAGAGCTTCGGCCGGAAGCCCTTCTGATGCAGGCGCAGAGCGAGCGCCAATCCGCCGGGCCCTGCACCGATGATCGCGATATCCAGCATCTCGTTTTTCCTTCTGAAGGGTGGTCGCGCCACAGGCGAGACCGCGGATCGGACCCCGCTCGCGGCGGAAAAACTGATCGCTCAGGCGACGGCGAGCTTCAGGAAGCGTTCGAGCGTCGGCAGATCCACCTGCAGCTCGGGCTGATGCGGCTCAAGCCCGGCAAACTGCGTGGCCTCCATGAACCATTTTTCCTGGGCGGGGAGGCCCCACTGATCCGCCCGCTTCGGATCGGCCAGGTCCCAGGCCATCGGCGGCTCGATGTCGATGGCCTGATAGTGGGTGTTGAACAGCTCGATCCGATGGCCGTCCGGATCGCGGAAATAGATGAACATCGCGCCGCTGATGCCGTGCCGGCCCGGACCGCGCTCCAGCGTCGGAGCGAAACCGAGTGCCCCGGCGACGTCGCAGGCATGCACCATATCGTGCGCGTCGCGCAGCAGGTAGGCGAAGTGGTGCAGGCGCGGCCCGGGGCCGTGCGTGAAGACGATATCGTGCGGATTGCCCTTGCGCTGCAGCCAGACACCCCAGAGATGCTCACCGCCCTCCGGCTTCTTGGAGAAGGTGTATTCGCTGAGCCGGAAGCCGAGCGGTCTGTAGAATTCGTACGACCGTCCGACATCGTAGGACTGGAGCTGCCAATGGTCATGGCGCTGTGCGCTGGCGCCGCGATACTTGTCGTAGGCCGTCATCATGCGCGGCCGGCGTTCCATTTCGGCGCAGAACTCGAGAGGCACGCCGAGACTGTCCGACACGTGAAGCGTCAGCCCCTGATAGGGAACGTCGACGAGGCTCGCCGCAACGCCGCGTTCGTCGAAATAGTCTTTGGCGGCCTTGATGTCGTCGTCGGTCCGCATTCGGAACCCGACGCGCTCGCAGCGCGGGGTATCGCCCTTGCGCAAAACCAGGCTGTGATGGCAGCTCTCCTCCCGGCCACGCAGGTAGAGCGCGTCGGAGTCCTCGTCGCTGACCACCAGCCCGACCAGTTCGGTGTAGAAGTGCTTGCTCGCAGCAAGGTCCCGGGCCGTGAGAACCGTATGGCTCGCCCGCGTGACGTCGAACGGCGGATGCAGAACAAAATCGTCCATGCTCATCGGCGTTTTCCTCCCTGCCCTGCATAGGCGACACCATCGTCGACGGCCGAATGCTCTCGATGGCCCCGCAGAGCTATCGGCGGAGGGGCGGCGCAGAACAAGCCGACTTGCGGCATTTGTTCATATTGCGAAATTTCGGCCGATCCAGCGAATCGCCACGGATCGTGAGACGGAGGGTCCGCTGACAATGTCCGCAATGTGAAAGAACGGGCCGGCTCACGTTGCGACGGTTCCCGGCGATTTCCAGTATGGCGCGGATTGTTGGGGGCAAGGCCCATGCGTCGCCAGGCGATGTCGTCCGACGACGCGGCAAGGCGCCAGCCGCTCGCCTCTTTCGGAAATTGCAGAGATCCAGGGATCAGGCCATGGCCAGCAGACAGAGCATCTATGCCGAGGGTTTCGCGCACAGGAATCCGGTGCCCGCGGCATGCCGCATCGGCCATATGGTCTATTCCGGCGGCATCCACGGCCTCGACCCCGAAACGGGCAAGACAGCGGAAGGGCTGGATCGCCAATGCGCGCTGATGTTCGCCCATGTGCGCGAGATCGTCGAGGCGGCCGGCGCCACCACCGACGACATCATCAAGGTGACACTGTGGATGAAGGACCGTTCGCAGCGGGCCGTGGTGAACCCGCATTGGGAGGCGATGTTTCCCGACCCGGCGAACCGACCGGCGCGACATGCCATGCAAGGTGATCTCCAGGGCGGCATGCTGATCCAGTGCGATTTCATCGCGGTGCTGGCCGACTGAGATTTCGCACCGACCGGCAAAACCGTCGGAACCGGCCGTCCCTCCCTTCGGGAGACGGGCGCGGCCTGGCAGGCACGGCGTCAGCCGGCCGAACTCACGACGCCGTCGCCATTGGTGTCGAGACGCGCAACGAGGTTGGAGAAAAGCGCGTTGAACTCCTCTTTCGTCACCTGGCCATTGCCATCGGCATCGCTCGCCTGGAAGGCGTCGACCATTTCGCCACTCATTCTGTCGAGCCAGAGGGTCCTGTATTCGTCGAGCGACAGCGTGCCGTCGCCGTCGCTGTCGAAGGACGCCATCTTCTTCGTGCGCGCTTGATCGACTTCGGACTGGGTGATGGAGCCATTGTCGTCCTGATCCAGTTCGAGCACCCAGTCGAGCGGCTCGGTTCGACCCCACAGACCGTGCTGCCCGCTCACCACAACGCCGGGCCGGGCATACGGATTCGCGCTGTCCTTGCTGCTCCCCGAGAGATGACCGTATGGGTTCTCGGCTTCGTTGTTCGTCAGCGGAAAAGGCGTGGCAATTTTTTCACTGAAGAACCCGGCATGCGCGGCCATGGTCCCGCCAAGCGAAAGTGCCAGCGCTACGGCCGTCAGGGTGGATGTCTTCCTCATCGGTATCGCTCCAGATTGGGTTTCCGACGGTCGACGAATAGCCGGCAGATGTCGCAGAACGATCCCGGCAAAACGGCGAAAGTGTCGCCGACCGTCGCAGTCGGGCGCGCCGCGACACGTTACGACAAAGTTCTTCGATAAATGGCGAACCGGACTGGTCCGGGGCGATCGAAAATTCGTTATATCTTGACTGCCGATATATCGGAATTAAGATTCCGGCCATGAGACACCGACATTCGGATAGGCCGGAGCCTGACTCTTCCCTTCCCGACGACCGCGATCATCGTGGCCACGGACATCGTCGATTTGGCCGGAGCGGTCGGTCCGGTTCCCGGTTGTTCGACTACGGTGACCTTCGACTGGTCATTCTGGCGATGATCGCCGAGCGGCCCCGTCACGGCTACGAGCTCATCAAGGCGATCGCCGATCATTCCGGCGGCCGTTACACGCCGAGCCCCGGCGTCATCTACCCGACGCTGGCATGGCTAGACGACGTCGGTTACGCCGCAATCGACACCCGGGAAGCCGGCCGCAAGACCTATCGCATCACCGCAGAAGGCGAGGCCTTTCTCTCCGCCAACCGCGCGGCCGTGGAATACCTGATGTCCCGCCGCCAAACGACGGAGACCCACGAAGCCCCTTTTCGGCTCATTCGCTCGATGAAGAACCTGAAGCGCGCGCTGCACCGTCGGCTCGAACATGGGCCGATCGACGAAGCCGCAGCCGAAACCATTGCCGCAGCGATCGACGCGGCGGCCCAGACCCTGGAGATTGTCCCCATGAACGATCAACCCCCGAGCGATCTTCCCGCCAAGAGCGTTGCCGAGGTGGCGACGCCGAGCGCCTCGAAATACCTGCAGCAGCTGTGCAAGCACTTCCAGAACAAGCGGCCCGTCACTTTCGATCCGAGCCAGGGCCAGATCGCCTTTTCGATCGGCGAGTGTCGGCTGGAGGCCGGGAACGACGTGCTGACCATGAAGCTCGCGGCGCCCGACGAAACGCAGTTGGCACAGCTCCAGGACGTCGTCGAGCGCCATCTCGTCCGCTTCGCATTCCGCGAGGAGATGCAGATCGATTGGCGCCCCGCATGACACCGCTGATGGACGACAAGGTTGCCGCCGTATTCGACGCCTATGGCGATCTCATCCGCCAGGAGCGAGCCTAGCGTGTCGGCCGTCCATCGGCCGTTCCGGAGGGCGAGCCGGATCGCCGCCTGCGCGCCATCGCGCCATCGCGCCATCGCGCCCGATGCGGCCCAAATGATCGCCTTGATCGTCAAGAGCCTCGAGCATCCGACGATCCTGGAGATCGGCACGTCCTACGGCTATTCCGGGATCTGGCTGGCCGAGGCGGCAAGGGCCACCGGCGGGCGCCTGATCACGATGGAGCAGCACGACTACAAGTCGGCGTTCGCACACGACATGGCGGTCAAGGCGGGCCTTGCCGACTGGGTCGAGTTCAAGGTGGGCGATGCCGTCCAGATGATCGCCGAGATGGAGGACGGGGTCGACTTCGTGCTGCTCGATCTCTGGAAGGACCTTTATGTCCCTTGCCTCCATGCATTCTATCCGAAGCTCAAGTCCGGCGCGATCGTCGCGGCCGACAACATGCTGCGGCCGGGTGGCGAGAATCTGAGGCGCTATAGCGAAGCCGTGCGCGCCAAGCCGGGCATGACCAGCGTGCTGCTGCCGGTCGGGACCGGGCTGGAGATCAGCCGGCTCGAACCGAACTGAGATCCGATCTCGCCCGATTGGTCGACAGCCGCTCGTGGCGTGCGGGGTCGCCGTAAGTTGCCGGCGACCGCTGACCCCTGCGCTGCCGCCTTGAGGCGCGGTCGAAGGCGCGGGCATCGTCGCCGGCACTGCTGCCGAGCGCCCCCGCTCGGCTCGCTTCCATAGCCGTCGACCGTGGCTTGCCGATGATCTCCGACCGGCTCAGGTCTGCCGGAGGTGCTTTTCGATGCAATCCTTCAGCCCCGCCACGTCACGACGACGAACCGCTTCGATCATTTCGAAATGCTCGTCGGACGACTTTTGCAGCCGGGCGAAGGATTTCCACTGCGTCAGCGGCGCGGCGGGTCCACGGCTGCGATATTCGGCGATCAGATTGGCGAGTTCGGCATTGCCGCATAAGGCATACATGGCGCCGTGAAAGGCCATGTTGGCCTCGAACTGGGTCAGCACCGTCCCGTGTTTGACCGCGTCTGCGAACGCCGCGGCCGCGGCCTCCAGGCGTTCAATGTCCTCGGTCCCGGCCCGCGCGGTGACGCCTTCGGCGGCCGCGCTTTCCAGGATCAGCCGGATCTCCCGGTTTTCGGTGACGCGCGGCTCTTCCAGCCGGAACACGTAATAGCCGCGATGCGGCTCGCGCTGCACGAACCGCTTGATCACCAGATTGTCGAGGGCGCGCCGCACCTCCAGCCGGCTACACCCGTACCGCTCCTGTAGATCGACCTGCTTCAGCCAGGTGCCGGGCGGCAGCTGACCGGTCTGGATATCGAGTGCAATCGCCTGTGTCACTTCGTCGGACGTTGCCACACCCGGCATGTCGACAGTCATCGCTTCTCCCAGCGCTCCGAGGTCGTCGGTCCTAGATACAGCGCCCCATGCGCTGCGCCAACTCCTGAGCGGAAAATCATCACCCAAAAAGTTTGCCTATTGCCGGATCACAAAAAGGATGCATAGATTGGCGCCAAAATAGAAAACATTTGGTGCGACATGAGTGAGGCGGTGTCTGAAACCCTCGACGAAAAGCAGGTGCGCGGGAAGCGTCTCTACGACACCGGAGCGACGACGATCCGCGCCTGCGAGGCTGATCCGCGCTTTTCCTACTGCCTTTATGTGCCGCCCGAGATCGACGACACGACCGAGATGGTCGTCGTCATGCACGGCACCGGACGCAGCTTCGTCGCCTATCGCGATGCCTTCGCCGAGTTCGGGCGCTGGAACAACTGCATCGTCCTGGCGCCCCTGTTCCCGGTCGGAGTCCTGGGGGACGGCAATCGCGACGGCTTCAAATACATGGTCGAGGGCGACATCCGCTACGACGAGATCCTGCTGGCGATGGTCGGTGAGATCGGCGACCGCTACAAGCGCGCCTTCGATCGTTTCGCATTGTTCGGCTATTCCGGCGGCGGGCACTTCTGCCACCGCTTCCTCATCCTGCACCCGGATCGGCTTTGGGCGGCTTCGATCGGCGCGCCGGGATCGGTGACGCGGCTCGACGCGGACCGTAGCTGGTGGACCGGCGTCGGCGATCTGGAGAGCCGGTTCGGCGTGGAGTTCCGGCCGAGCGCCATGGCCGCGGTGCCGGTGCAGATGGTGGTCGGGGCGGCCGACACCGAAACCTGGGAAATCACCCACAAGCCCGGCGGCCGCCACTGGATGGAGGGCGCCAACGATGCCGGCGCGACGCGGCCGGAGCGTCTGCGCGCCCTGCAAGCCTCCTTCGAGGCGGTCGGAATTGCGGTGCGGTTCGATCTCATCCCGAACATGGCGCATGACGGCATGCGCTGTCTCGATGCCGTAAAGACGTTCTTCGGCGACGTTCTCGCCGATCGCCGCAACGCCCGCTAGGCAAGGACACGAGCCATGGAGCATTCCGATCTGCCGTGCGCCGACGCCGACGAACTGATGCGGACGGCCGCGGCCCTGTGCGCCCTCGGCGAGAAGCGCTCGGGCTCGGACGAAGAGGCCAAGGCCGCCGAGATCATCTGCGATCGCCTGCGGTCCTATGGCTTGCAGCCCATCGTCGAGGAACACGACAACTATGTCGGCTATCCCACCCGCACCGAATTGCGGTTCGGCGGGCCGGATGGTGAGCCGGTCGAGGCGGTCGGCGTCGCCTTCGGCGGAGCGACCTCCGCCGAAGGCCTGACGGCCGAACTGATCGGTGCCGGCACAGGCAAGGCCGCCGACTACGCCTCGATCGATGTCGAGGGAAAGGCAGCCCTGGTGCGCGGCCTGCCCACCTATGGCGTGGTAAAGCTCGCGCTGCAGCACGGGGCTGCCGCCGTCATCTGCATGTCCGACGGTCCGCAGCGCCACAAGATGACGCTTTCGCCGGTGTGGGGCTCGCCGGCCTCCGAGGCGGAACTGGCACGGATGCCCCGTCTGCCCGTCGCCTCGATCAACAAGCCGGACGGAGAACGCTTGGCCGAAGCCGCGGTCGATGGCGGCCGCATCCATCTCGTCGCCGAGCATTTCGAGGGCTGGCGGAAAGTTCGCCTGCCGGTGCTGGACATCCCGGGACGCGAACCGGAGTTCCTGCTCCTGGGGTCGCACTATTGCACCTGGTTCGACGGCTCCACCGACAACATCACCGCCAATGCCCTCTTGGTCGAGGTGGCGCGGCTGATGGCGCAAAAGTCGGAGCCCCGCCGCTATGGCCTGCGCCTGGCCTGGTGGCCCGGCCATACGCACGGTCGATATTCGGGTTCCGGCATCTATGCCGACACCCATTGGCGGGACCTGCGCGACAAGGCGATCCTCTATTTCAACGTCGACAGTGTCGGCACCCGCGAGGCAACGCTCTGCCTTGCCCGCAATCAGATGGCCGAAATCGGCGATTTCTCGGCCCGGATGCTGGAGGAGATGGTCGAGCCGCTATCGCCGCAAGATCAGGCGCGCTTCGAGCGACAGTGGAAGCGGCCGGAGCCGTCGGGCGACATCACCCGGCCGAGCCGGTCCTCCGACCAGTCGTTCTGGGGCGTCGGGCTCACCTCGTTGCAGATCGTCTCCATGCTGCCCGCGACGGCCACTCCGACCGCTCGCCGACGATCAGCGGCTCCGGCGGCGCCTGGTGGTGGCACACGGAACATGAGACGCTCGACAAGATCGGCCCCGACATCCTGGCGCGCGACACCGACGTGCATTTCCGCATGATCGACGCCGTCACCGACGGCCCCGTGCTGCCGTTCGATCTGCGCGCGGTGGCAAACGAGATCGAGGGCGTGCTGAACGAATACGAGACGGCTGCGGCAGGCCGCATCGACCTGACGACGCTTTGGCAGGCTTGGCGTGGTTTCCGCGACGGCGCCGAGGCCTTGGCGGAGGGGGCTGAGGCGGCTGCGAAAAATCCGATTTCGGCTCTGTCCTACGACCGCACGCTGATGGCCGTCACGCGCCTCATCAACCCGGTGCTCTATCAGGCCGGGTCGGAATTCGCCCAGGATCCGGCGACCGGGACCCGGCTGCTGCCCGGCCTGGCGGGGCTTCTCGATCTGGCACCGGCCGACTCCGACGCCCTGAAGATGCAGACAATCGGACTGCGGCGACAGATCACCCGAACCGCCGATGCGCTCGTCCGCGCCACCCGGCATATCCAGCGAACCTGAGACCCGACAGATTACGGCCAGCAGAGAGGTATCTTGGCATGAGACTCATACGATCCCTGGCGACCGCCGGATTGCTCGCGTCCTCCGTCTTGGTGGCAGCCCTGCCGGCAAGCGCCCAGACGATGGTCATCGCCCGTCCCGCCGACTCGCAGTCGCTTGATCCGGGAGAGGCGCAGTCCATCGAGGACCAGAAGATCGGCGATTGGGTCTTCGACGGTCTGGTGAAGTTCGACGGCGAGAGCGTCGATGTCGTGCCGGCGCTCGCCAAGTCCTGGGACATTTCCGAGGACGGCCTGACCTGGACCTTCCATCTGCGCGACGACGTGAAATTCCACGACGGCACGCCGTTCGACGCCGATGCAGTGGTGTTCTCCTTCAAGCGCCAGTTCGACAAGTCCAGCGAATATTATTCGCCGCATTTCGTTCGCTGGCCGTCGAAATTCCCCGACATGACGGACGTCGTCGCGGTCGATCCGCAGACGGTGGAGATCAAGCTCAGCGCTCCGGCCCCGGCAATGCTGCCGAATCTGGCGATCTACATGAGCTATATCGTCAGCCCGACCGCGGTGAAGAAGGACCCCGAGGGGTTCCGCGAGCATCCGGTCGGCACCGGTCCGTTCAAGTTCGTCTCCTGGCAGAAGGACAACTTCATCGAACTCGAGCGCAACGACGACTACTGGGATGGCCCCGCCAAGCTGGACAAGGTGGTGGTCCGCGTCGTTCCCGACAGCGAGGTCGGAGTGGCGGTCATGCTGATCACCCATGATCTCGGCGTGGCCGCCGAGAACTGCGATCGCGTGGCGGTGATGTACGCCGGCCGCGTCGTGGAAGAGGGGCCGACGCGGGAGGTCTTCGCCAATCCCGCCCATCCCTATACGCGAAGGCTGCTGGCCGCCTATCCGGCTCCCGATGCGGTCGATCTCGAACCGATCCCCGGCAGTCTGCCGGACCTGATCGTGCCGCCCCCCGGGTGCCGCTTCGCCAACCGCTGCGAGCGGCGAACCGAGATCTGCAACGTCCGGCCCACCGACACCAGCCCGCTGCCGGGGCGACGCGTCGCCTGCTTTCACCCCCATGTCGACGAGAAGATCCATTGAACGCGGCGAGTGAGACAAGGCTCAGCGTCGACGACGTGACGCTCGACTTCCGGCTGTCCGGCGGCCTGCCCGGTTTTCTCGGCGGACAGCCGAAGGTGGTGCGGGCGGTCGACGGCGTGTCGCTGAGCGTCGAGCGGGGCGAGATCGTCGGGCTGGCGGGCGAGTCCGGCTGCGGCAAGAGCTCGCTCGCGAGGCTTTTGATGAACATGGAGGCGCCGAGCGCCGGCACCATCCGCATCGCCGGCCGCGACCTTTCGGAGATCGCCCGCGCGCATCTGCCTGCGCACATCCAGATGGTCTTCCAGGATCCGTTCACCTCGCTCAATCCGCGGCGGCGCGTCGGCGCGATCCTCGACGATCCCTTGGCCATCCACACCCGAATGAGCTCGACCGAACGGCGCGCCAAGGTGGTCGAGATGCTGGAGCGCGTCGGGCTGGGCGCCCAGCATGTCGACCGCTTTCCCCATGAGTTCTCCGGCGGTCAGCGCCAGCGCATCGCGATCGGCCGGGCGCTGATGCTGCAGCCGGATTTCCTGATCCTCGACGAGCCGACATCGGCGCTCGACGTCTCGGTGCAGGCGGTGGTGCTGAACTTCGTGCGCGAATTGCAGCGCGAGTTCGGCATCGGCTGCCTGTTCATCACCCACGACCTCAATCTGATGCGCTTCATGACCTCGCGCCTGGCGATCATGTATCTGGGGCGGATCGTCGAATACGGCCGCACCGAGGACATTTTCGCCGAGCCGAAGCATCCCTATACGCGCGCGCTGCTCGCCTCGACGCCGCAGTTGCGGCCCGGCCGCGACCCGAAACAGGGCAAGCTGGAGGGCGAGATTCCGTCCAATACGGCGCGTCCGCGCGGCTGCCCGTTTCACACCCGCTGCGCCTTCAAGATCGGGCCGATCTGCGAAGACGTCGCGCCGGCTCCGCGCCCCGTCGCCGGGCGCGACGTGCGCTGCCATCTGTTCGAGGAGACGCCGCTGCCGGCCGCCGAATCCGCCAGGGCGGAGGCCGTGCGATGACTTCAGCCGTGCTCATGATGATCGCGCGCCGGCTTGCGAACAGCCTGTTCGTGCTGTTCGCCCTGTCGATCATGATCTTCCTGTTCGTGCGGGCGATGCCCGGCGATCCGGTCGCCCAGATGCTCGGCGACGAGATGGTGACGCAGGATCAGTATGACGAATTGCAGGCCGAACTCGGCCTCGATCTCAGCCTGCCGGCCCAGTATCTCCGATGGGCCGGCAACGCCTTGCACGGCGATCTCGGTCGCTCGCTGCAATCGCAGGATCCGGTGCTGCCGACGGTCCGGACCAAGCTCAAGGCGACGGCCGAACTGGCCCTGGTGGCCGTGCTGATCGGCACCGCGGCCGGCCTGTTCCTCGGCTTCTGCGCGGCGGTCTGGCGTGGCAGCTGGATCGACGGCGGAAGCATGCTGCTCAGCCTGGCGGGCGTTTCCATGCCGGTTTTCTGGGTCGGCATCATCCTGATCGAGCTGCTGGCGGTCGAGTTCGATTTCTTCCCCACCGGCGGCATGGCCGACTACAGCACCATCATCCAGGCGGTCACCGGCTTCACCCTCATCGACGCGATACTGACCGGCAATTGGTCGGGCCTCGCCGACGTGCTCCATCATATCGTTCTGCCGGCCGTGACCCTGGCGACGGCGCCGGCCGCCCTGATCGCCCGCACCACACGGGCCAGCGTTCTGGAGGTGATCAACGAGGATTATGTGCGCGCCGGGCTGGCGCGCGGCCTCGGCTTCGGCGGCGTTTTGCTACGTCATGTGCTGCGCAATGCGATGATCCCGGTGATCACCGTCATCGGCCTGGAGATCGGCGTCTATCTCGGCGGTTCGATCGTCACCGAGAAACTGTTCTCCTGGCCGGGTCTCGGCAGCTACATGATGAACGCGATCTATTCCAACGACTACGCCGCCGTGCAGGGCGCCGTCATCGTCTACGCGATCATCGTCGTGCTGGTGAATCTGATCGTCGACGTCTCCTACGGACTGATCGACCCGCGTGTGCGAAACTGAGGAGACGGGGCGATGTCCTTGAACACCGATGCCCGCACATGGGCCCGCATGCGCGCCAGGGCCGAGCGCGGGCCACGCCGGCCGCTGCTGCCGGGGCGTCTCGGCCGGTTCGTCCAGCGCCGACCTCTGGCGGCGCTCGGCGCCGCCTTTCTGCTCGCGCTGCTGCTGATCGCGATCTTCGCGCCGTGGATCGCGCCCTACGCGCCCGATGATTATGCCGACGGCGTGCTGGTGCCGCCGAGTTGGGCGCATCCCTTCGGCATCGACCATCTCGGCCGTGACGTTTTCAGCCGGGTCATCTGGGGCAGCCGCATCTCGCTCTGGATGGGCTTTCTGGCGGTCATCATCGCAGTGACGGTGGGCACGGCTCTCGGCGTGGTCGCCGGCTATTTCGGCGGCATCGCCGAAGCGCTCACCATGCGCGCCGCCGATATCATGATGGCCTTGCCCTACGTGCTTCTGGCGGTGCTGATCGCCGGCGTCCTGGGGCCTTCGCTGCAGACCGGGATCATCGCCATCGGCATCGTGCGCATCCCGCGCTTCGCCCGGCTGGCGCGCGCCTCGACCCTCGCGGTCCGCGGGCTGACCTATATCGAGGCCGCCCACACGATCGGCGCCCCCCACAGCCGCATCATCCTGCGCGAGATCATGCCCAACATTCTGGGTCCGATCGCGGTCTACGCGACCTTGAGCCTCGGCGACGCCATCCTCGCGGCGGCGGTGCTGAGCTTTCTCGGGCTGGGCGCCCAACCGCCGACCCCGGAATGGGGCGCGATGCTGAACGATGCGCAGCAATATCTGTTTTCGGCGCCCTATCTGTCGATCCTGCCCGGTGTGGCGATCTTCCTGACGGTGCTGTCGTTCAACCTGATCGGCGACGGCATGCGCGACGCTCTCGACCCCAAGTCGAAGGCCTGAGTCTCGATCATCAGGCCACCGTCGTCTGCACAGACTGGTCGCGCGCCTTTCTTAAGCGTGTCCCGCCATGGGCTCCGCCCTGCCATGGGGGCTCCGACGGTGCTGGAGCGAAAGACCACGCCGCTCCTTCTCCTGGGCCAGCCACCGAGACGAAATTCGGTAAACGATCCTCGTGGCGCACGTCGCGAATGGCACCGGAAGCGCCACTCTTTGCGCTGGATCAAAAATTCCATTGACATACGAGTTTCGTACAAGTGATGCTAAGCCCTGTTTGCACACGAGTGCAAGCCACTAAACTAAACGGGGGCCTTCATGTCCATTTCGAACCTCAAGACGTCCATTTTCCTATCCAGCCCTGATGTTCGGGCTCGCATCCGGCGCTGCGGCCGAGACCTACACCATCAAGGTCTGGGCTGGTGGAACGAACGAAAATTCCATGTACCGCGTCGACGCGATCGAAATGGCCGCCGATATGCTGCAGCGCCAGGCCGCTGCGCAAGGCGAGGACCTGCAGATCACGGCCGAGAAGCAGAACTGGACCGGCTGGGACGATTTCAAGCAGGCGCTGACCCTGGCCGCCGAGTCCGGTAACGCCCCCAACATCATCGTCTCGGGTCACGAGGACATCGGCCCGTGGTCGGCTTCCAGCCTGTTGCGGCCGATCGAGGACTACGTCGACTTCGATTCCTGGCCGCTGAACCAGATCTATCCGAACCTCATCGAGATCGCCCAGTACAACGGCCAGATCTGGGGCATTCCGCAGGATGCCGAGGCGCGCGTCTTTTTCTATTCCAAGCCGGCCTTGAAGGCGATTGGCTGGACCGACGACCAGATCGATTCTCTGCCGGACCGCGTGCAGAAGGGCGAGTACACGCTCTACGACATGCTCGACGACGTGAAGAAGATGCAGGACGAAGGCGCGATCGAGCCCGGCAACGGCTTTGCGCCGCGCGTCAACAACGGCCCCGACTACTGGCAGTTCTACCAGAGCTTCGGCGGCGAGATGCTCGATGAAGAGAGCGGCAAGCTCATCTTCGACGAGCAGGCGATGCACGACATGTACCAGTTCTTCGTCGACGCCACCGAAAAGGGCGTGGTCTCCAAGACCTGGCTCGGCGGCGACTGGGACGAGTGGCACCGCGCGGTTTCGGCCGGCAAGTACGGCGCCTGGGACGGCGGCACCTGGCATTACGCCCAGTGGACCAAACAGTTCGGCCTGACCGACTTCTTCGATACCGTGCAGTTCTCGCTGATCCCGCAGGGCACGAAGGACAAGGGTCGGCCCAACTCGATCACCCATCCGCTCGTCTATCTGCTGTCGAGCGCAGGCACCGATGACGATGCGGCGATCGCCGCCCAGCTCGTCACCATCGCCTCCGATCCGCGCATCAACGCGCTGCATGCGGTGCAGTCGGCCCATCTCGCCATCGGCGAGAACGAGACCGAGATCCCGATGTACCAGAACGATCGCTGGCTCTCGGCGGCGAGCGAATATCTGCTGCCCCATACCAACGCGATTCCCAACACCGCCGACTTCGGCGCCTACTGGACCGCGATGTACAAGGGCCTGGAGTCGGCATGGACCGGCACCAGCAGCGTCGATCAGGCGGTCGCCAACGCCAAGGCGGAAGTGGAATCGAGCCTGGGAGACAAGATCATCATCCGCTGACAGGCCGGGACCGGGAGCCCTCCTCCCGCCGACCCTTCTGTCCGGGCAGGGCCCCATGCCCTGCCCTCTCCTCCCGTGGCGGACATTGAAACGATGAAACCCAAGACAAGCGCGCTGGGACTGGCGTTCCTGAGCCCGGCATTGGTGCTGCTGATCGCCCTGTTCTTCGCCCCCGTGGCGCTGACCGCGATCTTCGCCTTCACCAACATGAGCACCTCGACCGGCATCGGCCGCGGCGAATACGTGATCACCGACAATCTCCTGCGCTCGCTCTCCAACCAGGGCGTGCCGGCCGACGCGATCGAGGCGATCGGGCAAGGCGAATACGTCGTCGACGAGACAGGCATCGCCCAGGCCCGCGCTGCCGGCGTCGACGAGGATTTCGTTGACGAGATCGAGGACAGGCTCTCCGGCAAGACCTTCGAGACCGACACCGAGTTCGTTCGCGCGCTGAAGCAGCTTCGCTCCAAACCCCGCAGCATCCGCAAGCTGGAGCTCGCCGCGGAAGCCTTCACCCAGTCGGCGATGAACACGCGCTTCGACACCCGCCAGGACGTGGCCGAAGCGCTCGCGGCTTCGGCGCCCGGAGTGTCCGAAGAGACGCGCGAGCAGATCGTCGATGCCGCCTATACCGGCCCGGTCTTCACCGCCGACAACTTCCAGACGCTGCTGGAGCGCCCCGACACCTGGCGCATCATTCTCAACACCGTCTTCTATGTCGCCGTCACGCTCGCCTTCAACGTGCTCGTCGGCCTGTTCCTGGCGATCACCACCTTCTATCTGCCGCGGCGCACCGCCAGCATCTTCAGCGCGCTCTGGCTGCTGCCGCGCATCACGCCGGTCGTGCTCTACGCGATCATGTGGAAGTGGTTCACCTGGGACAATGGCTTCCTGCCGATCGTGGCGGAGCATCTGGGCCTGCCTTCCTTCAACTACATGAAAGGGTCGGTGCCCACCGCCTGGACCGTCATCATCCTGATCAACGGCTTCATCGGCGCCTCGTTCGGGCTGATCCTGTTCTCGGGCGCGCTCAGGACAATCCCGATGCAGCAGCTCTGGGCGAGCGAGGTGGACGGCGCCAACCGCTGGCAGCAGGTGACGCGCATCATCCTGCCGCAGATGCGCTGGCCGATCCTGTTCGTCACCAGCTACCAGACCCTGTCGCTGCTTTCCTCCTACGAGCAGATCTGGCTGACCACCAATGGCGGGCCGGGCAGCACCACCACGGTCTGGGCGCTGGAGGCCTTCCACACCGCGCTCTTCAACTACTCGGGCAACCTGCAATACGGGCTCGGCGCGGCCATGGCGCTGATCCTCGTGGTCATCGGGCTGAGCCTGTCGATCCTCTACCTGATCCTGTTCAAGTTCGATGATCTGGTCTCCACCCCGCGGATCGAGTTCTGAGGAGGCCCCCAGATGACACGCAACTTCGCCGTCCTGCCGATCATCGCGATCCTCGTGCTGATCAGCCTGCCGCTGTTCATCATGTATGGCTTCCTGATCCTCGACACCGTCACCGACGCGCCGCCGGGATCGCTCATCCCGACGTCGTTCACCCTGCGCCACTGGGACTTCCTGTTCCACGGCACGGCCATCGGCAGCGTCTGGCCTGCCACGCGAAACAGCCTCATCCTGGCGTTCTCGATGGTGGCGATCGTCCTGTCGATCTCGTCCACCGCCGGCTACGCCATCTCGCGGCTGAACCTGCCGTTCCGGCGCTTCTTTCTCGCCGGCATCCTGGTCATGCATGCCTTTCCGGCAGTGACGCTCATCATCGGCACCTTCCTGGTGCTGAACTTCACCGGCCTCTACGACAGCATGATCGGCGTGATCCTGGTCAAGGGCACGCTGTTCCTGCCGTTCGGCATCTGGGTGATGAAGGGGTTTTACGACGCCGTACCGTGGGAGATCGAGATGGCCGGCGTCCAGGACGGGGCCAGCCGCTTCACGGTCTGGCGCCGGCTCATCCTGCCGCAGATCAAGCCTGGCCTGGTGGCGCTCGGCGTCTTCGCCTTCATCGACGGCTGGAGCGAATACCTGCTGCCCCGGATCCTGTCGCCCTCCTCCGACTTCCGCGTGCTTTCGGTGTTCCTGAACGAGCTCTCGAACGCCGACGCGCTCACCTTCGACTTCAATCTCTTCAAGTCGGTCGGCCTGTTCTACACCCTGCCGATCATCCTTCTCTTCATCATCTTCCAGAACAAGCTCATGAACATCTTCGGCGGAGGCACGAAAGGCTGATGCAGGTCGTCCTCGACAATTTCACCAAGACCTTTGGCGACTACGTCGTCATCAAGGACATGAATCTCACCGTCAACGACGGCGAGATGATCGCGCTGCTCGGTCCCTCGGGCTGCGGCAAGTCGACGACGCTGTTCGCCATCTGCGGCATCCACCGGGTCAATGGCGGGCGCATCCTGTTCGGCGATCGCGACGTCAGCAACCTGCCGAGCCAGAAGCGCAATGTCGGCGTCGTGTTCCAGAACTACGCGCTCTACCCACACATGCGGGTGCGCGATAACATCGCCTTTCCGCTGTCGATCCAGAAGCAGAGGATGAAACCGGCCGACATCGAGCGCGAGGTCCACGACATCGCCCGGCTGATCCACATCGAGGAACTGCTCGACCGTCGTCCGGCCGAGCTGTCGGGCGGCCAGCAGCAGCGCGTCGCCCTCGCCCGCGCCCTGGTGCGCAAGCCCGACGTTCTGCTGCTCGACGAGCCGCTCGCCAATCTCGACGCCAAGCTCCGGCTGGAGATGCGCTCCGAGATCCGCCGCATCCAGCTGGAAACGGGCATCACCGCTATTCTGGTGACCCATGACCAGGTAGAAGCGATGTCGATGTGCGACCGCATCGCCATCATGCGCAAGGGCGAGATTCAGCAGATGGCGAAGCCCGCGGACATGTACCGCAACCCGGTCAACCAGTTCGTCGCCGGCTTCCTCGGCAATCCGCCGATCGTCTTCCTGGAGGGCAAGGTGGTGGCAGAAGGTCGCTTCGAGACGGCGCAGGGCCTGACCCTGCCGCTGCCTTCGCGGCTCGGCGGGCTCGGCCTCGGCCAGCCGGTGACGGTCGGGGTGCGGCCGGAACATTTCGGCACGGTGGGCAGCACGACCATCGCCGGTCGTGTCACCTTCGTCGAGCCGCAGGGGCGCGAGTCGCTGTTCGACGTGGAGGTGGCGCCGGGCGCGGTGCTGCGCTCGGTCCAGCCGGCGCGCGACGACGTCGCCATCGGCGACGCCGTGACCTGGCCGCTCGACGTCGAGCGTCTGCTGGTGTTCGACGCGAACGGGGCGACGCTGTGAGCCGAGACGTTCGGTATCCGTGGCCGGCGCGGAGAGACGGACGTCCCCTCGGCATCGGCCATCGCGGCGCCTCGGCGCACGCGCGGGAGAACACCCTTGCCTCCTTCCGTGCCGCCGCCGAACTCGGCGCCGAGATGTGGGAACTCGACGTTCGCCTCACCGCCGACGGCGTCGCCGTCGTCTCTCACGACGCCGCGCTGGCCCGCGTCCACGGCGTCGAGGGCGAGATCGCGGCGCTGCCGCTGGCGACGCTGCGCGAACGGGCGCCGGCCCTGCCGACGCTGGCCGAAGTCGTGGATCTCGCCGCAACGCTCGATCAGAGCCTCTATGTCGAGATGAAGGCGGAGGGTGCCGGCGCGGCGGCGATGGAAGTTCTCGCCGCCAAGGGATTTCGCCGTGCCGCGCTCGGCAGCTTCGACACCGGCCACGTTCGCGACCTCGTCGCCGCCGACTGCCCCTGGCCCGTGGCTGTACTGGTCCGCCTCGGCGAGGATCCGTTCGCCCGCGCCGAGGACAGCGGCGCCGACATCATCCATCTGTGCTGGGAGCGCGGCGGGCCGACGCCGCAGACCCTGGTGACGCCGGAGCTGATCGCCGAGGCTGAGCGACGCGGGCTTGGCATCGTGCTCTGGCACGAGGAACGCCCCACCGTGCTCGACGCACTCCTCGCGCTGCCCGTCCTCGGCATCTGCTCCGACCAGCCGGAGCTCATCGGCGGCTTCCGCAGCCTCGGCGTGACCGGCATCGAGGTGGTCTGCCATCGCGGTGTCAACCATCTGGCGCCCGAAAACACGGCCGCCGCCGCCAAGCTCGCCTACGACATGGGCTGCGACTGGCTGGAACTCGACGTGCGCGAAAGCGCCGACGGCGAGATCATCGTCATCCACGACGCGACGCTCGACCGGACGACCGATGGCCAAGGGCCGGTCGGCGAACGGACGCTCGCGGACCTGAAGGCGCTCGATGCCGGCAGCTGGTTTTCGCCGTTCTATCGGGACGAGCGGCTGCAGACGCTGCGCGAGGCGATCGCCCTCTGCCAGGCCTACGGCCGGCGCATGTACATCGAGAACAAGTCGGTGCCCGCCGCCAAGCTCGTCGCCCTGGTCGAGGAGATGGGCTTCCTCGGCGACTGCTTCTTCTGGTCGGAGAACCGCGGACTGCTCGCCGAGATCAACGCGCTCTGCCCGGCCGCGACCATCAAGTCGAACATCGGCCATCACGCCTCGTTCGAGGCGATGCAGGACGCATTGGCCCCGGCGATCTGCGAGATTCAGCTCGACCGCTGGGAGGTCGAATCCGACCTCTGCCGCAAAGCCGGCATCCGTCCGATGCTGCATTATTTCGGCGATGATCCCGCCATCTTCGACCGGATCGCCGCGCTCCGCCCGGAGATGATCAATCTCAACCGCGCCGACCTGCTGCTCGCCGCCCTGAAGAGGCGGTCGTGAGCGACCCCGGCCCGCCGCCGGCGTCGCGGCAGACGCCGGCGGACACCGCGCGGCCGCATCCTCTTGCCTCGTCCCGAACCGAGATTCCGAACGTCATGCCCCTGCCTTCCATGTCCTCCGACCGCGAGGCCCGATTCGCCCTGGCGCGCCAGCTGATCCGCGACGCCGGCGCCATCGCCCTCGATCACTTCCGCCGCTACCGCACTCTCGACGTCGCCACCAAGACCGGCCCGCAGGACACGGTGAGCGCCGCCGACAGAGAGGTGGAAGAGACCATCCGCGACGCCATCTGCTCCCGGTTCCCCGACGACGGCCTCGTCGGCGAGGAATACGGTCATCAATCCGGAGCCTCCCGTTGGACCTGGATCGTCGATCCGATCGACGGCACCGGCAGCTTCCTGCACGGACTGCGCTCCTGGTCGGTGGTGATCGCCGTGCTGGAGGCCGGTCGCCCGGTCATCGGCCTCGTTCTCGAGCCGTGCACAGACCGGCTCTATTGGGCGGTCGAAGGCGGCGGGGCCTTCTGCGACGACCATCCGATCGCCGTCGACGCCGCCGGCTGCGTCGGCAACGGACTGACCGTGATCAGCGCCGGACGGGCGGCCCAGGCGCGGCAGGTGGGCGGCATCATCGAGCGGCTGCTAGCCGCTGGCGGCGTCTACATGCGCAGCGGCTCGGCGGCGCTCAGCCTCGCCCACGTCGCCGCCGGCCACTATGTCGGCTTCTTCGAACCGCACCTCAGCCCCTGGGACTGCGTCGCTGGCCTGCTGATCGTCAAGGAGGCGGGCGGCGTCGCCGACGACTTCCGCCTCGGCGCCGACTGGACCGAGCGCCGTCCCGTCTTCGCCGCCGCGCCCGGCGCCGAGCGCGACCTGCGCGACATCATCGCCGTCTGACCTTCGAGACATCCCATGCGCCAGCCCAACGTCATCGTCTTCTTCACCGACCAGCAGCGCCACGACACCACCGGACTGCACGGCAACCCGATGGGGCTGACGCCGAACTTCGACCGGCTGGCGCGCGCCGGAACGCATATCTACCACTCCTTCGCCGCCCAGCCGCTGTGCGGGCCGTCGCGCGCCTGCGTGCAGACCGGCCGCTACGCCACCCAGACCGGCGTCTTCCGCAACGAGATCCCGCTGCCGGACGAGCACGCCACACTGGCGGGCACCTTCGCGCGCGCCAGCTACACCACCGGCTATATCGGCAAGTGGCATCTGGCCGAGACCGACCCGGTGCCGCCGCATCAGCGCGGCGGCTATCGGAGCTGGCTCGCCGCGAACCATCTCGAATTCGTCTCCGATGCCTACGACTGCGTGCTCTTCGACGAGAACGGCGCCGAGAAGACGCTTCCCGGCTACCGGGTCGACGCCATCACCGACGCCGCCATCCGCTATTGCGACGCCCATCGCGAGGAGCCGTTCCTGCTGTTCGTCTCCTTCCTCGAACCGCACCACCAGAACCACACCGACGATTATCCGCCGCCGGACGGCTATCGCGAGGCGATGACGGCACAGCAATGGACGCCGCCCGATCTCGCCGCGCTGCAGGGCACCAGCGCCTGGCACCTCGGCGGCTACTACGGCATGGTCAAGCGCCTGGACGAGGCGTTCGGACGGCTGATGGACGCTCTGAAGAGCCTCGGCATGGCCGACGACACCATCGTCATGTTCACCTCCGACCACGCCTGCCACTTCAAGACCCGCAATTCGGAGTACAAGCGCTCCTGCCACGAGAGCGCGGTGCGCGTGCCCACGATGATCACCGGCCCCGGCTTCATGGGCGGCGGCCAGGTCCGCGCGCTGTTCCAGACACCGGACATCGCCCCGACCCTGATCGACGCGGCCGGCCTAAAGGTACCAGCCTCGATGACCGGCCAGTCGATCATGCCCGTCGTCCGCGACGCCCGCGCGCCGTGGCGGCAGGAAGCGTTCTTCCAGATCAGCGAGACGGAGACCGGTCGGGCGCTGCGCACCCACCGTTGGAAGTATGGCGTCACTGCCGAGTACGACGCGGACCAGCCGCGCGCCGACGTCTATCGCGAAGTCTATCTCTACGATCTCGACGCCGATCCCTACGAGATGGTCAACCTCGCCGGCATGCCGGTCTTCCGCGGTGTCGCGGACGATTTGAAGGCGCGGCTGCTCGCCTGGATCGCCGAGATCGAAGAAGGCCATGCGCCGAAGATCCTGCCGGCGCCCGAGCGCTTTTCGCGCCAGTACCGGCTGAAGCCGCGCGACCTGCTCGCCGACTTCGAGCGCGATCCGAGCTTCGGCATGGGTCCGGGCGACTGAACAGGTGCCCTGTCCGCAGCCCTCAGGTGCAGGCTCGCCTCGTTCAGGTCGGCTGTTCCTCGTTCGACGGCGCGGTGTGATTCCGGGGTCGGCTAACGAACTTCGGCATCGTCTCGCGCCAGATCATCGGTGCCTTGAAGAGGGTCGGTCCCGACCGCTCGCCGGTGGCTGGTCCGCCAACCAGCGAAACGATGTGACCGGCGATCTGGGCGATCGGCTGGGCAAAGGTGGTGAGCGCGTAGGAGGGCCATCTGGCCTGTTCGATGTCGTCGAAGCCGATGACGCAGACATCCTCCGGAATAGCCAGGCCGAACTCGTAGCGCGCCGCATCCATGAAACCACAGGCGAGCAGGTCCGTGACGCAGAAGACGGCATCCGGCGGATTGTCCAGCCCGAGCAGGAACCGCCCTCCGGCCCGGCCGCTGGCATGGGCGGTCGGCCCGTCGTGCCAGACGGCGACCTCGAGCCCGGCTGCATGGGCCGCCTCGATGAAGCTGCGCTCGCGGCCGACCAGGCTCGGCGTTCCCGCCCCGGAGGACAGGACGGCGGGCCGCCGCCGCCCGGCCTTGAGAAACGTCTGGAGGGCCTCGCGGGCCGCAGCCTCGTTGTCGATGGCGATATTGATGGGGCCGCCGGCGGCCTCCTGGCGATTGAGGAGGATCAGCCGTTGACCGCTCTCCACACAGGTCCCGATGATCGACTCGTCCGGCGTGCCCGACAGAACGACCGTCGCCTCAGCCCGGTAGTTGAGCGTCTGGCGGACGGCATCCTCGATCTTCTCCAGTCGGCCCGAGGCGTTGATCACCATCGCCACCTTGTCGGCTTCCTGGAGCCGCCAGGTGAGCTCGTCCACGATCTGCGACAGATGCGGTGTCGAGATGTCGGAGACCACGAGACAGACGATGCCGGTCTTCTGGCGGATCAGGCCGCGGGCCAGATGATTGACAGTGTAGCCGAGCCGGTCGGCGGCTTCCATGACGCGCGACCGCGTCTCCTTCGAGACGCTGGCGCCCGGCGTGAAGGTGCGCGACACCGCCGAGCGCGATACGCCGGCCAGTCGGGCGACCTCCTGGGCGCTGACGAATCCCGGTCCAGAGCGATTCTTCGGCATTGGCGCTCCCAGCTCTCACACTCAGCCATCCGCATGGCGGGACGGGCGACGCCCGTGATCGCGCGATGCGATGTTGACAGCCGCCAGCACTTAAGCCAGTCTTGCACACGTGTGCAACGGATTTATGACAGGAAATCGAAGGCGATGGCGTGCTTGGTGGATCACGCCCGACCCGTTGGCCGCCGGGCCTTTTACCATGTCCGGGTCGATCTCCGGAAGGATCCCTGGCACGCAACATCGCGACGGACGCCATGACCATTGAACTCGGGGGACGGCCATGAGCATCTACGCCGTCATCCTTCATCTCACCGGCGCGATCGCGCTGCTGCTGTGGGCCGTGCGCATGGTCCGCACCGGCGTCGAGCGCGCCCACGAGCCGCGTCTGCGCCGCATCCTCGCAGGCAGCCAGCGCAGCAGCGTCAAGGCGGCCGGGATCGGCGCGGTGGTGGCGATCGTGCTGCAGAGCTCGACGGCGGTTGCCCTGTTGGCGGCGGGGTTCGCCGGACGCGGTGTGCTGACGCTCGCCACCGGCCTCGCCATCATGCTCGGCGCCGACTTCGGCTCGGCCGTGGTCGTCCAGATCCTGGCGATCAAGCTCGACTGGCTGGTGCCGATCCTGCTGATCGTCGGCGTCTTCTGCTTCTTCCGCGGGACCCGGCGCGAGACGCGCCAGCTTGGCCGCATCCTCGTGGGCATCGCGCTCATCCTGGTGTCGCTCGGATTGATCGGCGACGCGACGGCGCCGTTGCGCGAGGCCGAGGTTCTGCCCCTGGTCGTCGCCTATCTCCGCCACGACTTCCTCACCGCCTTCCTGCTGGGCACGGCGTTCACCTGGCTCGTCCATTCCAGCATCGCCTCGATCCTGCTCATCGTGTCGTTCGCAGCGCAGGGTCTGGTACCGTTGGAGTTGGGCGTCTCGCTCATGCTGGGCGCCAATCTGGGCGGTGCGCTGATTGCGATCGGCCTGACACGGCAGGGTTCGGCCGCCGCGCGCCGCATCGCCGCCGGCAACGTCCTCTTCCGCGGTGCCGGCGCCGTCGTGACGCTGCCCGCGCTGCAGCTCTTCGGCCCCGAGCTGAGCCTGCTCGATCCGGACTTCTCGCGCCACATCGCCACGGCCCACCTCGCCTTCAACGCGGCGCTCCTGATCGTCTGCCTGCCGTTGATCGGTCCGGTGGCGCGCCTGCTCGAGCGAACGATCCGCGAGACGAGCGGTCCCGAGGAGGAGAACGCCCTCGATCTGTCGCCGAGCTGCCTGGACCAGTCGGTGCTGCCCTCGCCCAACCTCGCGCTCGCCAGCGCGACGCGGGAGCTGCTGCGCATGGCCGAGATCGTCGAGCGCATGCTGAGCCCGATGATGGACATCTACGAGACCGCCGATCCGGTGAAGATCCGCCAGGCCAAGCTGCTGGAGGACGCCGTCAACCAGGCGCAGCGCGAGATCAAGCTCTACCTCGCCCGCATCAAGTATGCCGACGACGAGCAGGCGCTGCGCGGACAGCAACTCTCCAACTTCGCCATCAACCTCGAGCATGTCGGCGACGCCATCACCAAGACGATGCTGAAGCTGGCGAAGAACCGGCACGAACAGGGCCTCGCCTTCTCGGCCGAAGGCTGGGGCGAGCTGACCGACCTGCATCACCGTGTGATGACCAACATGCATCTCGCCTTGAACGTGCTGGTATCGAAAGACCGGGATTCGGCGCGCCAGCTGCTGAACGAAAAGGATGCCATGCGCGCGGCCGAACGGGCGAGCTTCGGCGAGCATATCAACAGGCTGCGCTCGGGCAAGGTCGCCAGCATCGAGACGAGCGATATCCATCTGGAGACCGTCCGGGCCTTGAAGACCATCAACTCGCTGCTTGCGAGCGTGGCCTATCCGATCCTGAGCGAGAGCGGCGAGCTTCTGGACAGCCGCCTGACGGTGCGGGCGCAGAACTGAGACGCAGGCCGGCGGCGCTCTACCGTAAGAGCAGCCAGCGCCATCCCGTTGCGGCCGAACCGGAACGGGGTGGCGCACTCCATGCCGGCCGAGGCGGCCTCGGATAGCGAACCGGGCTCCCGACGTCGGCGGGCGGGATCATTTCGTCAGAATGAGCTTGTTGTTGGCAGTCAGGCGAAGACGATAGAGTTCCGTATCGTGCCGGATCAGGACCTCTCGCCGCGTCGCGAACAGCGCGCTCGCATCGAGACAAAGGGTCTCGCCGTCCTGATGCCGCGGTTGCCGCTTCGATTCCTCAACGCCGCTCGTCACTCCGGGTTCGGTCGTCGTCTTCGTCATCGAATTTCGCTCTTACGGATCGCGAGGCTCGCTCGGATGCGTCCTTAAAACATGATAATGACTATCATGTTTTTCCTAACAACAACTGTTGCTGATTTAACACAGCCTGTCTCTTTCGCGCACTGGCCGTCGACGCCGCGAAGACAGATATTTGACAAAAAAACTCAACTTTCATACCGCTGATCCGCGACGGCGCTTCGACGTCGTCGACAGCCAGCCACCTTTGGCCCTCCGGCCATCGGCAGCCAGCCAACATTCCCATCCGCCAACATTGGAATGATTGGATCGGCTCCATGCGTATCGATCGCGGTCGCGTTTTGCGCCACGCCATCTCGCTTCTTCTCGTCACCGTCGCGGCCGTGCCCGCGTTCGCGCAGCAAGCCACGGACGACAGCGCGTCGGACGACGACGTCGCACTGCCCAAGGTTCTCATCGAAGCCAAGGGCGAGGCCAAGCTGGAAGGCGCCGAGGTCGCGACCGTCGACAAGGCGACCTTGCAGGAGAAGCAGGTCGACAGTCTGGAAGAGCTGTCGCGCAGGGTCGATCCGAGCATCGACTTCAATCCGGACAACGGGAGCGTCAATATCCGCGGCCTCGATTCGTCGCGCGTCCTGACGACGATCGACGGCATCCCCATTCCGTGGCTGAACGAGCCGATCTACGAGGCCTCGGGCGGCAGCAACACCTTCGACTTCGACACGCTGTCGCAGATCGACATTCTCAAGGGCACGGATTCCAGCCGGTATGGCTCTGGGTCGCTCGGCGGCATTCTCGGCCTGCGAACGCTCGACCCCGACGATCTGATCGAAGACGGCCGCCATTGGGGCGGTCTGTCGAAGCTGAGCTACGATTCCAAGGATGACGGCTTCGATGCGTCCCAGGCCGTCGCCGCGCGCTTCGGCGGAACCTCCGCGCTGTTCCAGGGCAGCTATCGCAGGGGCCATGAAACCGACAACAACGGCGATGTCGGCGGGACCGGCGAAACCCGCACCGAACCGAACCCGCTGGACTCCGACCAGTACAATGTCTTGGGCAAGATCTATCAGGACATCGAAGGCGGCCACCGCTTCGGGCTCACTGCCGAGCACTTTACGCGCAAGGAGGACATCGAGACGCTGACCTCCATCGACAGCACCTATTCCGACTTCGACACGATCGAGAAGAAGGAACGCACGCGGCTCTCCCTGTCCTACGACTATGTCCCGGAAACCAGCGGCCCCTGGTTCGACGAATTGCACGCTCTGGCCTACTGGCAGGACCTCGAGGTTCATCACGACGAGAATACCTATCGCGAGACGTCGCCGGTCGGCGAATACGATCGCGACGACGAGATCGAGAAAAAAGGGTTCGGATCGCACGTCGACGGCAGGAAGACCATCGAGATCCTCGGCCAGCAGAACGAGTTCGTCGCCGGCACGGACTTTTATGTCGGCAAGACCGAGCAGTACACGTCGGGCAAGGACAGTTGCGGCGAAGTCTACTATTTCGGCTGTAGCTTCTTCCACGTCAACCAGTCCTACCAGCCCGACATCGACAGCACGACGTTCGGCGTCTTCGTCGATGACACCATCAGGCTCGGCGACAGCGGCTTCACGATAACGCCCGGCGTGCGCTTCGACTGGTACGAGCACGATCCGCAGGACACTCCGAGCTACGACGACAACGACGCGGCCCAGGACCTTGCGAAAAACAGCGACTCGGCCGTTTCGGGCAAGCTGCGCGCCGCCTACCAAGGGCAGAACCTCCGGGTCTACGGGCAGTGGGCTCAAGGTTTCCGCGCGCCCACGACGGACGAATTGTTCACCACCTACGGCTCCTCGGCGACCTATCTTTCCATCGGCAATCCCGAGCTCGAACCCGAAACCAGCAACGGCTTCCAGGCCGGGCTGGATATCGGCGACGATGCTCTCGGCGGCGGCGTCACCGGCTTCCTGAACTACTACCGGAACTTCATCGACACCGAGACGACCACGGCGGAAGCGCTCGGTCTCACCGGCTATCCCTATGGCGTGTTCCAGTACATCAACCGCGCCCATGTCCGGATCCAGGGCGTGGAAGCCAACGCCCATTGGCGCTTTCTTCCCGGCTGGAAGGCTTCCGTGTCTCTGGCTTTGATCGACGGCGAGGATACCGACGAGGACGAGACGCTCGATTCCATCCCGCCGTACCGCGGCATCTTCGACCTGGCCTACGACGCCACCCAGTGGGGCGCCGGCCTCACCTGGACCGTGGCGGGCAAACGGGACGACGTGGACGGCCTGGAAGGGGGCTCGGCGCCCGGCTACGGCGTGCTCGACCTGAGAGCGAACTGGAAGCCGGAACAGATCGACGGTTTCGAGCTGACGGCCGGCGTCTACAATCTGTTCGATCAGACCTACTACAACGCGTTGCACATTCCCTCTTCGGTGTCCCAGCCCGACGAGTTCTATTCGGAGCCCGGTCGGAGCTTCAAGGTCACCGCGACCTACAAGTTCTGAGGGGTCGGATGCGCCGCCAACACCTCATCCGGCCCGAGCGTTGGCGGCGCAGCATGTCTCGGAGCACGCCTGTCGCAGCCCGCACGCGTGCTCCTGTCGGAGCGAAGTGATCGATGAGCAAGGTGGCCGATGGATCCCGTTCGATGCCGCGCGGGCCGATGCATGGCGACAGGCCCTCGCCTCCCGGTCGCCGGTCGATCGAGAGCCTGTTTGCGGCCGAAGGCATCGATCCGCTGACGGGGGCCTTCGCCGGCGAGCATTCTGCGCATCCGATGATGGGCATGCGCATGGTCGCCCCCGGCGATGTTCCCCGCCTCTGGGAAGAGGTCGCCGCCACGCCGCGGACGGGAACCGGCGTCGCCTACGTCCACATTCCCTTCTGCGAGAACCACTGTCTGTTCTGCGGCTTCTACCAGAACCCCTGGCGGCCCGAGTTGGGACCGGCCTATGTCGATGCCGTCCTGGCACAGCTGCGGGCCGGCGCCGACACGCCGGCGCAGAACAGTCACCCGCTGCGCGCCGTCTATCTCGGCGGCGGCACGCCGACCGCCCTGGCCACCGGGGATCTGGTCAGGCTGATCGAGGGTCTGCGCCGATATCTGCCGCTCGCGGCAGACTGCGAGATCACCCTGGAAGGCCGCGTGATGTCCTTCGGCCTGGACAAGGCCCGTGCCGCCTTCGATGCCGGCGTCAATCGTGTCTCGCTCGGCATCCAGACCTTCGAGGAGACGATCCGCCGCCGCCTCGGCCGCAAGACCGGACGCCGCGAGGTGATCGCATTTCTGGACGCTCTGGTCCGAGAGGATCAGGGTGCCGTGGTGATCGATCTCATCTACGGCCTGCCCGGACAGACGTTGGACATCTTCCTCGACGACGTTCGCGCTGCCGTGGCCGCCGGCGTCGACGGTCTGGACTTCTATTCGCTCAAGCTCGTTCCGGGCACACCGCTGCTCACGGCCATGGACAAGGGCAAGCACCAGCCGGCCGACCGCAAGACCCTGGGCCGATATTTCGCCGCCGGCTGGGATCTGGCAGGGGACCTCGGGCTGGAGCCGATTTCCACCACCCACTGGCGCCGCACTTACCGCGAGCGCAACGTCTACAATGCGACGGTCAAGACCGGTGCCGACTGCCTGGCCTTTGGTGCCGGGGCCGGCGCCTCGCTGGCGGGGACCAGCTTTCGCCTCGCCGCCGGTCTCGACGACTACGCCGGACGGGTCCGGGCAGGCGAATGCCTGACGTCGGCCATGGTGCGGCAGTCCTCGCTGGCGCCCGTCCTCGACACGGTCCGCTCCGGCATGGAGCACGGCCGTCTCGACGCGGACGCCGTCGACAAGACCCTGTCGTCCCTGACCGGCGACAGGTTCGAACCCCTGGCCGGCCCGTTGCTGTGCCAATGGGCGGCGGCCGGTCTGATGACGCGGCAACGAAACGTTTGGCTCCTGACGCTTCCGGGACGCTTCTGGCAGGTGGCCATGACCTCGCGCCTGATCGCCTGGATCGAGCAGGAAGCAGCCCCGATCACGAGACCCGGAGACCACCGATCATGACCCTTACCTCGTCCGAGCGCGAAGCAGTGCGCAAGGCGGTCGCGGAGCACCCCGGCGCCGCGCTGGAGGATATCGCCCGTCGACAGGGCTGCACGACCGCCGACGTCCTGACCTGTCTTCCCGAGGGCGAAGCGGTTCTCGTGCCGGGCTCGCTGTTCGCCAGGGTCTGGGAGGCAATCACCGGCTGGGGCGAGATCACCTTCATCGTCAATACCGGAGACGTCATCGTCGAGGTCAAGGCGGACCTGCCGGAGGGATCGGAAGCCAGAGGCTATTTCAACCTGCACGGCAAGCCCCTCGGCGGGCACATCAGGGCCTCGGAATGCGACCGGATCGCCTTCGTCAGCCGCAAGCTCTTTGCCAGCGACACGAAATCGGTCCAGTTCTACGGCAAGGCTGGCGACTGCATGTTCAAGATCTATCTCGGACGGGACGAGAACCGACAGATGCGGCCCGAGCAGATCCGGGCGTTCGAGGAATTGTGCGCCGAACTGGCGACGCTATCCGCTTGATCGGCGATGACCGCCCAGCCCCTGCGAAACAGGATAAAGCCATGCACCGCACGACATCGACCATCCTGCCCCTGATCGCGAGCCTTGCGCTTGCCCTGTCGATCGCCTCGCCGGTTAGGGCCGAGACGATCACCGATGCCGCGGGACGCACGGTCGAGATCGCCGATCGCTCGCGCATCGTCTCGATCGGCAGTCCTGTGACCGAAATCCTCTGGGCGTTGGGATTGCAGTCGAAGATCGTCGGCGTCGACACCACAAGCATCTATCCGCCCGCGGCGGAGGACATGCCGGACGTCGGCTATATGCGCCAGCTCACCGCCGAAGGCGTTCTGTCGCTGAAGCCGACTTTGGTGCTGGCCGTCGATGGATCGGGCCCGCAGGACGTCATCGACGTTCTCGAACAGGCGGCCGTGCCGTTCGTGATCATTCCCAACGAGCCCACCGGCCAGGGCGTGCTCGCCAAGATCCGCGCCGTGGCGGACGCGGCGGGCGAGATCGACAAGGGCGAGGACCTCGCTCGGTCGGTCGAGGCCGATCTCGCGACCGTGGAAGCGGCAGTCTCGAAAATCCAAGACCGGCGCAAGGTGGCCTTCGTCATGTCGATGCAGAGCGGTGCGCCGCTGGTCGCCGGTTCCCACACATCGGCCGAGGGCATGTTCGAGCTGGCGGGAGCCGTCAATGCGTTTTCGGACATCGAGGGCTTCAAGCCGGCTACGCCCGAGGCGGTCGTGACGGCCGCTCCCGAGGCGATCGTCACCATGACCACCGGCCCGCACGAGACCACCAAAGCCGCCCTGGCCGCCTCCGCCTTCGCCACCACTCCGGCGGTCGCGAGCGGCCGTATCAGCAATTTCGACGGCGTTTATCTGCTCGGGTTCGGCCCGCGCGTCGCCAACGCGGCTCGCGACCTCGCCAAGGCGATTTATCCGGATACCGATTGGCCGGACCTGCCACCGCATCCCTGGACGAAGTGACGATGACCCAAACCGGCGCCAGCGAGACCCTGCCGGCGAGGCCCGGCCAATCCCGCATCGTCGGCGACCGGGCCGTCCTGGCCCGGCTGGCGGTGCTGGCCTGTCTGGTGCTGATGCTGACGATCAGCGTCGCGTCGCTGACGGTCGGAGCGGCAGGACTTCCCCTCGGCGAGACCGCGCGGGCCCTGCTCGCCGGCATCAGCGGCCACCGCGCCGATCTCGATCTGCAACTCGCGACCATCGTTCTCGACATCCGCCTGCCGCGCGTTCTGCTGGGTCTGCTCGTCGGCGCCTCGCTCGCTTTGTCGGGCGCGATGATGCAGGGGCTGTTCCGCAATCCGCTCGCCGATCCCGGCCTGGTCGGCGTCTCGTCGGGCGCGGCGCTCGCGGCGGTCATCGCCATCGTCCTGGGCGGGCAGATCGCCCCCTTCCTGCCGGCCGCCGTCGGCCGCTATCTGCTGCCCCTCGCGGCCTTCGTCGGCGGTCTCGGCACCACCGCGTTGCTCTATCGGCTCGCCACCGTCGATGGCCGCACCTCGATCGCCGCCATGCTGCTGGTCGGCATCGCTTTGGCGGCGATCGGCGGCGCGCTCACCGGCATCCTGGTCTTCATCAGCAACGACCAGCAGCTGCGCGAACTGACGTTCTGGACCATGGGCGGGCTGGGCGGCGCCACCTGGCCCAAGATCCTGGCGGCCGCCCCGCTGATGCTGCCCGCCTTCGCCGCCGCGCCGTTCCTGGCGCGCGGGTTGAACGCGATGACGCTCGGCGAGGCGGAGGCCTTCCATCTCGGCGTCGACGTGCAGACGGTGACGCGGATCTCCGTCTTCGTCATCGCCGCCGCGGTGGGCGCCGCGGTCGCCGTTTCCGGCATCATCGGCTTCATCGGCCTGGTCGCGCCGCATCTTCTCAGGATCACGATCGGCCCGGACCATCGCACCCTGCTTCCCGCCTCGGCGCTGTTCGGCGCCACGCTTCTGGTCGCCGCCGACGTCGGCGCGCGCACCCTTGTCGCACCGGCCGAGCTGCCGATCGGCATCCTGACGGCGCTGATCGGGGCGCCCTTCTTCCTGTGGCTCCTGCTGCGGCGCCGCAGCAGCCTGGTCGTCTGAGACGATGCTGGAGGCATCGGCCATCAGCGTCGTCCGGGGAGGCCGGCGGATCCTGTCGGACGTGTCCATGGCGGTCCGTCCCGGCGAGGTTGTGGCGGTGCTGGGCGCCAACGGAGCCGGCAAGTCGACCCTGCTCAAGACACTGAGCGGCGAATTGCAGCCGCAGACCGGCGCGGTTCGTCTCGACGGCGCCCCCCTCGTCGGCTTCTCCGCCGGCCAGTTGGCGCGGCGGCGCGCGGTGCTGGCGCAGGCCAACGACCTGCTCTTCTCCTTCACCTGCCTCGAAGTGGTGCGGTTCGGCGCCGAGGCGGGCGGCGCCCCCGCACACGACCAGACGGCGATCGCCCAATCCGCGCTGGCCGAGGTCGGCATGGCGAGCTTCGCCGGCCGATCCATGCCCAGCCTTTCGGGCGGCGAGGCACAGCGCGTCCACTTCGCGCGAACGTTGGCGCAGATCATCGCCATGCGCTCGCGCGCCGACGACCAGCCCGCATCGTGCTACCTTCTGCTGGACGAGCCGACGTCGAGCCTGGATCTGCGCCATCAGATCGAGACGCTTCAGCTCGCGCGGACCGTTGCCGGGCGCGGCGTCGGGGTCCTGGCGATCCTGCACGACCTCAATCTCGCGGTGATGGCCGCCGACCGCATTCTCGCCCTTCGCGACGGCACCATCATCGCCGATGGCGAAGCCTCCGCCGTCATCGACGACGAGTTGATCTGGCGGCTCTACGGCGTGCGCGTCGGCGTCCGGCAGCTGCCGGCTTCCGACAGCCCGTTCATCCTGCCGCAGTCCGTCCAGCCCATCGCGCCGGACTGAGCCCGTCCGGCTGGATCGAAGCGAAGAAGGGCTTGGATCGAAGGAGAAGGCCGCTACGTGTCGCCTCGAGCGGGCGCCGTCGCACGCCCAAAGACGATGTGAAACGCGAGACCAAGCCGATGAGCGAATGGCGCGCCGACCCCCTTGTCTGGGGCCATGGACCGAAATCCTTCGAGGTGTTCCTGGAACCGACCTGCCCGTTCTCGGTCAAGGCCTTCGGCAAGCTCGACGAGCTCTTGGCCCAGGCCGGTGAAGAGAAGATCGCCATCCGCATCTGGCTGCAATCGCAGCCCTGGCACATGTTTTCCGGCGTTGTGACACGCTGTGTCATCGCCGCCTCGACGCTTCCCGAGGGCAAGCGGGCCGCCAAGGCCGTGCTGGCGGCGGTCGCCGCGCGTCGCGAGGAATTCGAGTTCGAACATCATTGCGGCGGCCCGAACCTCGACGCCACGCCCAACGACATCATCGCCCGCCTCGAATCTCATAGTGGCGTGGCGCTGGCGAGCGCCTTCGCGATTCCCGACCTCGACAAGGAGATCAAGCGCCATTGTCGCTACGCCCGCCAAAACGGCATTCACGTTTCGCCGACCTTCATGATCGACGGCCTGGTGCAGGCCGACATGAGCAGCGGCGACGCCGTGTCGGACTGGATCACCCGCCTGTAGATCAGAGGCCGAAACCGCACCGACGCCTCGTCGATCGGCCGGGAGCCACGCCATGATCGTCGTCGGCCGATATCCTCGCGCTGATCGCCTCCATGCGTCCGGCGTCAGGTTTGGCTCGCGTCCGAAACGGCGCGGCAGGCCGACATTTCTGTTGGAAGGGGGCGCAAATGCTTCGAACTGGCCATCTGAATACTGGCGGCCCGTTTGTTTAGCTGGCATAGGAATGCAGGTCAGCGTAGGCGGTCGTGACATCGACCACGCGCTTGCTTTTGGTCTCGCGATCACCGGACGAATGGTCGCGAGAATCTGGAGATACGCCGCCATGAAGCTATCTGTTTTCCATGAATTGTCGCGTTTTCTCATGTCGAAGCGCTCGCGCATGGTGATGATCCCCTTCGTCATCGTCTTGGTGCTTCTGGCAGGCCTCTTCATCATCGCGGAAAGCGCTGCCTGGGCGCCGTTCGTCTACGCGATCTTCTGACGCAGCGGTCGAGGCATGAAAGATTTTCTGCGATCCGCCCTTTGGGCGCTCGTCGGGATTGTCGCGGCCCTGGCCGTTGGCGAAATCGTTCTGCGGGTCGCCACCGCCGACCAAAAGAGCTACGTCATCGAGATGTGGCGCTACGCCCGCACGTTGAAGCGGGTCAGCGACGATCCCGCGATCGGGCACGAGCACATACCGGGCAAGGAAGCCCGGCTTGAGGGCGTCGACGTCCGGATCAACAGCCTGGGTCTGCGGGGCCCGGAACCGTCATCGGATCCTCAAGAACGAATTGCCCTGATCGGCGATTCGATCACGTTCGGTTGGGGCGTACCGGAAGAGCGGACGCTCAGCAGCCAGTTGGCCGCGCTGCTTCCGCCGGGAACCGACGTCCTGAATGGCGGCGTCGGCAATATGAATTTGTCGCAGATCGTCGCCCATTGGGCGAAGCTGAGCCAAAAGATCAAGGCCGACACGGTCGTCCTTTTTCTGACCCCGCGCGCCGCGGAGATCGCGCAGCCGCCCGAAACAAACTGGCTCGTCGAACACAGCGAGCTGGCGGCGCTTGCGGTCACCTTCGTCCGCCAGATCGCCAGCGGCGCGATGGGCGAAACGAGCCTGACGGATGCCTATCGTGAGCTGTGGACAGGCGGCGAGGGGCGGGCCGGAATGGATGCCGCCTTCGATCGCCTGGCCGCGCTTCAGGCCGAAGACGGCTATCGCGTCATCGTCGTCATGATCCCCGAGCCGCATGACCTTCAGGACTATCGTTTCGGCTTCATGACGGACATCGCCGAGAAGGAGGCCGAGCACCGGGGCTGGGCCTTCCTCGATGCCCGCCCGTTGCTGCTCGACAGGCCCTCCGCCGACTGGTGGGTGTCCTCCGACGACGTTCACCCGAATGGCGAGGCGTTCAGCCGCATCGTCCACCGCCTGGCGGACATGCTGTGATGGAGCACCGTGTCTGGTACAAGGATCGCGATCGAGTGTCGGGGCTGGCGCTGGCCCTCGCCTTTGCGATGTCCTCGCTGTGGATCTGGCTCGCCACCGGCCGGGTGGCTCGTATTCCACTTGTCATCGCCGTTCTCTTCGGCCTCGTGGCGCTGATCCAGCCAAAGCTTCTGGCTCCGGCCAACCGGCTGTTGAAGGCCGTCACCACCGTGCTGCACCGCGTGCTCAACCGATTGCTCCTCACGGTGATCTTCTTCGGGTGCTTCCTTCCCGTCGGCCTCGTCCTCAAGACGGTCCGCCCGTCCATGTTCCCGCTCCGGCCCGATCCGGCACTGCCCAGCTATTGGCGCCGGCCGGATTGTGCCAAGCGAGGCCCGGGCGGCTTCGACGACCAGTTCTGAGAGGATCGGATGCGGCGGATACTCGGCATTTCGGCCTTCTACCACGACAGCGCGGCGGCATTGCTGGAGGATGGACGGCTCACCGCGGCCGCGCAGGAAGAGCGCTTCACCCGGCAGAAGCACGACGCGGGCTTTCCGATCCATGCGGTGGGCTGGATTCTGGAAGACCGCGGCCTGACGATGGGCGAGATCGACGCGGTGGTCTTCTATGAAAAGCCCTTCGTGAAGTTCGAACGGCTGCTCGAAACGTTTCTCGCCATGGCACCGCAAGGATTTCCCCTGTTCCACGAGGCGATGCCGCGCTGGACACGGGAAAAACTGTTCCAGAAGGGGCAGATCGCCGACGAGTTGAAGTCGCTGCCGGGCGGCGATCGGTGGAACGAACGCCTCGGCTTCTGCGACCATCACCTGTCCCACGCCGCCTCGACCTTCTACACGTCGCCCTTCGAGAATGCCGCCATCCTGACGGTCGACGGCGTTGGAGAATGGGCCACGACGACCGTCGCGCACGGTCGCGGCCGAACCATAGAGACCCTTGCCGAACAGCGCCTGCCCCACTCTCTCGGCCTGTTCTATTCGGCAATCTCGACCTTCCTCGGATTCAAGGTGAATTCCGGCGAGTACAAGGTGATGGGACTGGCCCCCTACGGCCGGCCACGCTTCGCGGAACTGATGGCGGACCGCCTCATCGACTTGCGCAACGACGGCTCTTTCCGTCTCGACATGGATTGGTTCGATTTCGCGACACAGCTGCGTATGTACTCGCCTCGGATGGCCGATCTCTTCGGTTGCGCGCCGCGCGAGCCCGAAGGACCGCTAGAGCAGATCCACATGGACATCGCCGCGTCGCTGCAGGTAGTGACGAACCGGGCGATGGTGGGCCTGGCGCGCCACGCGGCCGAGTTGACGGGCGAGGATTGCCTTTGCCTGGCCGGCGGCGTCGCGTTGAACTGCGTCGCCAACCGGGCGATCCTGGCGGACGGTCGCATTCGCCGGATCTGGCTGCCCTCCGCGCCTGGCGACGCCGGTGGCGCCGCGGGGGCGGCGATGGCCTTCTGGCACATGGGAGAGGAATCTCCCCGGCCGCAGCTTCCGGGTGAACAGGTCTTTCTCGGTCCGGTATTCTCGCAGCAGGACGTCATCCGGCGTCTCGACGCCCTCGGCGCCGTCTACGAAGTGGAGACCGCCGAGCGCACGACGGCCCGCACGGCCCAAGATCTGGGGAGGGGGCTGATCGTCGGCTGGATGCAGGGACGCGCGGAATTCGGACCGCGTGCGCTCGGCAATCGCTCGATCCTGGCCGATCCGCGCATTCCCGACCTGCAGAAGACGCTCAACCTAAAGATCAAGTTTCGCGAGTCGTTCCGCCCGTTTGCCCCATCGGTCCTCGCGGAAGCCGCTGACGAATGGTTCGCGGACGTCCACCCCTCGCCCTTCATGAGCGTCGTCGCCCATGCCTCGCCCGGCCGGGGCCGGGCTGTGGTGCCGGCGGTCACGCATCTCGACGAGACGGCGCGGTTGCAGACCGTCGAAGCCGAAGCCAATCCGCGCTTCCATGAGCTTCTGTCCGCCTTCGCGGCGGAAACCGGATGTCCGATGTTGGTGAATACCAGTTTCAACGTGCGCGGCGAGCCCATCGTCCTGACGCCCGAGGACGCGTTCAACTGCTTCATGGAAACCGGAATCGACCGGCTGGTGATCGGCGACGTCTTTCTTCACAAGGAGGACCAGCCGGACAATGTGCGGGCCCTTCCCCGACGCCAGTTCGCACCGGATTGAACACCGCATGTTCCAGCTTCCCGCCACGATCGTGGATCGATCGGAAGACGTCGCCTGATGCTGTTCCAACTTCCGATCTTCTTCGCTTTCCTTGCGGTGCTGATCGTCGCCATGATGATCTGCCCCCGACGCCACGTCCTGCCGTTGGTGCTGGTCGCGAGCCTGTTCTTCTATGCCTGGTGGTACCCGCCCTATGTGCTCCTGCTCGTCGGCCTGATCGCCATGAGCTGGGCGTTGACACGGATCGTGCGGGCACGGCGGCGCCTCTTGCCGCTGGCGGTCGGCATCGCTCTGTCGCCGCTTCTTCTGTTCAAGTACGGCGACTTCGTGCTGGCCAATATCGAAGCCACGACCGGTTTCGATCCCGGTCGCCTCGGCTGGCTCCTGCCGCTCGGAATATCGTTCGTCACCTTCACCATCATCAGTTTGATCGTCGACGCGGTCCGGCGCACCGATCCCTTGCCCTCGGCTCTCGACATCGCCGTCTATGTCAGCTTCTTTCCGCACCTGATCGCCGGACCGATCCTGCGTTCTCATCAGCTCATTCCGCAGCTCCCGGACCTGCGTCTCCGCTGGGACCGCGCCGCTCCGGCGCTGACGCTGTTCGCCGCCGGAATGCTGAAAAAGGTGCTGATCGCCGACCCCGTGGGCGCAACGGTGGACCAGCTGTTCGCGGCCAGCGCCGTTTTGAGCCCGGCGGAGGCAGCCCTGGCCATGCTTGGGTTCGCCGTCCAGATCTATTGCGATTTCAGCGCCTATTCCGACATGGCGATCGCGCTCGCAGCCTTCTTCGGAATCCAGTTCCCGGAGAACTTTCGCTCTCCCTATCTGTCGACCTGCATGTCGGAAATCTGGCGTCGCTGGCACATCACGCTGTCCACCTGGCTAAGGGACTACGTCATGGTCCCGCTGCATCGGCGGTTGCGCCATGCGGCGCCCCACGCGGCCATTTTCCTGACCATGGTGGTCTCGGGCCTCTGGCACGGCGCCGCCTGGACCTTCGTCGTGTGGGGCGCCGTACAGGGCGTCATCCTCACGATCGAAGCCAAGACCGACTTCAACAAGACGGCGATGCGGCAGACAGGTCTGCACCGAGTCGCGCTGATCGCCTCGACATTCATCCTCTGGGCGATGACCACGACGATCTTTCGCGCCAGCAGCTTCACCGAGGCACTTCAAGTCTATCGAGGCCTGCTGGCCTTCGATCGTCCCTTCAGCTTCCCTGACAGCGGGCTTCTGACGCTTGCCTTGTGCGGGGCACTGCTGGTCCTGCATCCCTGGGATCAGGTCGACCGGATACAGGGCTTCGGCGCGCGTCTGCCTGCGCCCCTGGTGATCCCTCTGGGGCTGACGGTGGTATTGGCCTGCAGCCTGATCGCGGCGGGCCGGCCGCAGGCCTTCTATTACTTCGATTTCTGAGGAGCACGTCTCCATGAAAAAACTCCTCGGCATCATTTCAGGCGCGCTGCAGGGATTCCTGGTTCTGCTGATCTTGCTGATGCTGGTCGACGCGACGCTCGACGCCATCCTCTACGCGGGTTCGCTCGACTTCTCCGATCCGGCGGAAAGCTACCAGCGCGTGCTCGCCAAGGCCAATCCGGAATACGAACCCGGCGGCCCGCGCGACCGGAGCATGCAGGACTTTTATTCCGTCGAAAGAGTGCCCACGGTCGCCGACGGCACACAACACGCGCCCCTCCGATCCGAAACGGTCAACATCACGCCCGACGGCATTCGGCTGAACGGCCACCTGCCCGTCGCCGATCCCGTGCTGGATGTCGCCCTACTGGGCGGTTCGCAGACTTTCGGTCCCTTCATCAACGACGATGAGACGCTGTCGGCCCGGCTGGAGGATGAGTGGCCAGGGCTCTCAGTCGCCAATTTTGCGGTGCCAAGGATGGTCATCGACGAGAGCGTGGCTTCTTGGCTGAGCAGCCCCCTGGCGGATCGGACCGACCTAGTCCTCCATCTCGCCGGACCGCTCGAACTGCTGTTCCTGTGCAGCAACTTCGTGCCAGAGGACGCCGAGGTCCTCGATCCGCACGAACTCCGGCTGTTGTATGGCGCCCGGCGCATCATCCACTATCTGACGAAACCGAAACCGCCACAGCGCTGCGACGGCAGCCCGAAGGAAATCGACTCGATGGTGAACCGCGTCATGGCCGACTTCGCCGGCGGCCAAGCCATGGCCGAGGCCCGCGGCGTGCCGTATGTAGCCGTCCTGCCCCCGATGATGTTCACGGGCTCTGCCAACGCCGTCAATCTCGGCATTGGTCCCAAGGGCTTGTCGATCATGCGCAAGAGGCGTCCCGATGCAATCGCCTATCAGCATCTGATCGAGCGGATGGCGGCACAGCAGCGGATCCCGGTCATCGATCTGACGCATGCTCTCGACGGGGTGGACCACGCCTATCTCGACATGGGACAGCACTACACCGCCAAGGGCACCTTGGTGCTGGCCAAGGCACTGGCGATGGAACTGCGCAAACTTCTGGCCAGTGGAAAGATCGCCTCCTTGGCGTCGCGGGTATCGGCACAGTAGCCGCCGCCCCGTCGGAGATCTTCGCGCAGGCAAAGGTCCGACACGGCATTTTCCGTCAGGCCAGCGCTTCGAGCTGTTCCTCGCTCAGCGCGTCGGACGGCAGCGGCATCACCATCGCCGCCATGATCGAGCGCA
This sequence comes from Consotaella aegiceratis, assembly GCF_036541425.1. Taxonomy (NCBI): domain Bacteria; kingdom Pseudomonadati; phylum Pseudomonadota; class Alphaproteobacteria; order Hyphomicrobiales; family Aurantimonadaceae; genus Consotaella; species Consotaella aegiceratis. Next base: position 26,455 of record NZ_JAZHFT010000003.1, on the reverse strand, counting down.
TGGTGAGCAAGCCGACCGGCTGCCTGGTCTCGCGGTCGACCACATGGGCGCGCGTCGTCTCCGCGTCGCTCATCCGCTTGGCTGCTTCCTCGATCACCGTTCCGCGCTTGACCGGAACGCTGTTCGGCTCCGGCACCACCGGACCGTCCGGCACGTCCATGATGGTTTCCACCTGGATCACCCGGCCCCGGTTCACTTCCTTCACGAAGGCCGAGATGTAGTCGTCGGCCGGTGTCAAGACGATCTGCTGGCCGGTGCCTTGCTGCACGATCTCGCCATCGCGCAGGATCGCGATCTTGTCGCCCAGCCGCAGCGCTTCGTCGAGATCGTGGGTGATGAACACGATGGTCTTGTGAAGCTCCTTCTGGAGGTCGAGCAGCACCGACTGCATGTCCATGCGGATCAGCGGGTCGAGCGCCGAGAACGCCTCGTCCATCAGCAGGATCTCGGCGTCGGTGGCGAGCGCCCGGGCCAAGCCTACGCGCTGCTGCATGCCGCCGGAAAGCTGGGCCGGATAGTTGTCCTCGTAGCCCGCCAGGCCGACCCGCTCGATCCAGTACATCGACGTCTCGCGCTGCTTGGCCTTCGGCACGCCGGTGATCGACAGGCCGTAAGAGACGTTGTCGATCACCGTCTTGTGGGGCAGCAGCGCGAACCGCTGAAACACCATCGAGACACGATGCCGGCGGAAGTCGCGCAACCGCTTCTGCGACATCTGCAGGACGTTCTCCTCGCCGATCAGGATTTCGCCGGCGGTCGGCTCGATCAGCCGGTTGATATGGCGGATCAGCGTCGACTTGCCCGAACCCGACAAGCCCATGACCACCTGGATGGCGCCCTTGGGCATGTCGATGTTGATGTCCTTCAGACCCAGCACGTGCTGATGCTGCGCCAGCAGCTCCGACTTGCTCATGCCCTGCTGCACGGGCTCGACATAGGCTTTGTCGTTGGGTCCGAAGATCTTGTAGAGGTTCGAGACCTTGATTGCGATGTCGTCAGCCATGTCCCGCCTCCCGGTGACGCTGGAGGCGCTTGCCGTAGGCTTGGCTCGCGCGGTCGAAGATGATGGCGATGGCGACGATCGCCAGGCCGTTGAGCAGGCCTTGCGTGAAGTACTGGTTGGTGATCGCCTGCAGCACCGGCTGGCCGAGGCCGCGCACGCCGATCAGCGAGGCGACGACGACCATGGCGAGCGCCATCATGATGGTCTGGTTGATGCCCGCCATGATGGTCGGCAGGGCGAGCGGCATCTGCACCTGGAAGAGCTTCTGCCGGCCGCTGGCGCCAAAGGCGTTGGCCGCTTCCAGCACTTCCTTGTCGACCAGCCGGATACCGAGATTGGTCAGCCGGATGATCGGCGGCATGGCATAGATGACGACGACGATCAGCCCGGGGATCAGGCCGATGCCGAGCAGCATGACGATCGGGATGAGATAGACGAAGGAGGGCATCGTCTGCATCACGTCGAGGATCGGGTTGATGGCCGCCTGTACCTTGTTCGATCGCGACATGAGGATGCCGATCGGCATGCCGATGACGATCGACAGGATGGTGCACACCACGATGATCGACAGCGTGCGCATCGTATCTTCCCACATGCCGAACACGCCGATCAGGACCAGCGCGATGACCGTGCCGGCGGTGATCTTCTTGGATCGGCTGCCGAACCAGACGATGGCGGCGATCACCATGATCACCAGCCACCAGGGCGTTGCGATCAACAGCCGTTCGAACCACAGCAGGAAATCGAGAAGAGGACGGAAGAAGGCTTCAATATTGTCGCCATAGGCGCGCGAGAAGGCGCGATACTGTCCGTCGATTGTGCGGGACATCAAACGCAGATCGCGTCCTGCGATCTGCGGAAATTCAGTGAGCCAGTCCAAAGGCCTCTCCAACTAGGGGTCGTACGCCCGCAAGGTCTGCCAGGCGACGAAGCTCCGGCGGAGCATGCTCGCGCCGGTCGATCGAGGCGTGCGGACGCGGCCGAGCTTGCCGGCTCCACGTCTACACGCTTAGGCTGAAACCGAGAGGACCCGAGCTTTCGCCCGGGCCCTCTTCTCGTTCGATTCTACAAGGCGTCCTTGATCTTTTTCGCGACGTCCTCGGGCACCCATTTCGTCCAGACGTCCGGCTGGTTCTCCAGGAAGTAGTACGCCGTGTCTTCGCCGGTGGCCTGATTGTCGTCTTTCCAGGCCAGCAGCTTGTTGACGATGTCGTTGCCCCAGGAGCGATTGTTCAGATACTCCTGCACCCCAGCCGACGCCTTCTCCACCGAAGGCGTCACGATGGTGAACACCTCGGACTTGGTCCAGGCGTTGATCTTCGGATCGGCGCAGTCGGCCACCGTCGTGCAGTTCTGCCATTCGTCGGCGTCGTGCTCGGCGTCGAAATCGAGCTTCTTCATCGGATACTTGCCGAGAATGGCGGTCGGCGCCCAGTAGTAGCCGAGCCAGCCCTTTTTGCCCCCGTAGGCCTTGGCGATCGAGCCGTCGAGGCCGGCCGCCGAACCCGTGTCGACCAGCACGAAGCCCTTGTCGGAGGCGTCATAGGCCTTGAACAGATTCGCCGTGGTGATCTGGCATCCCCATCCGGCGGGGCAATTGTAAATCGCGCCCTTGGAGGGATCCTCCGGCGAGGGGAACAGCTCCGGATGCTTCAGCGCGTCGGAGACCTTCTGGATGTCGGGGTGCTCGTCGGCGAGATACTGGGGAATCCACCAGCCTTCCTCGCCGCCGTCCGACAGCGCTTCGGCCGCGAAGGTCACCCGGCCTTCCTTGGCTGCGGCGTCGATCTGCTCGCGGAACTGGTTGACCCACATCTCCGGCGCGATGTCCGGCTGGCCCTTCTCGGTCATCGAGGCGAAGGTCGGCATCGTGTCGCCGGGCACGAGTTCGGCCTGGCAATCGTACCCCTCTTCCAGGATGAGCTTGTCGATGGACGCCAGCACTTCGGCCGACGCCCAGTTCATGTTGGAGATGGTGAGATCGCAGCTCTCCTGCGCCTGCGCGGGGGCGACGAAACCCAAGGCAGCTGCGGCAAGAAACGTTGTCGTCAGGAACTTCATGGGCTTTCCCTTGCTCTGTTGTTGTATGCCGAAGCCACCGTCCGGTGGGGCGATGGCCACGGTTTTTGGGACGGGCGCAATGGGCGCGCACGGTCCAGTCATTCGCAACTCGTGATCGCGGCATGGTAAACACCGCGCCCCGAGAAGCCAATCCCGCGGCCCCGCCGCCTGTTCCGGCGCCCGATCGCGCCCTGGCGGGGGAGCCCACGGAAGACGAGGTTACCCGGCGCTAGAGGGCACCCTTGATCTTCTCGGCGACGTCGTCGGAGACCCACTCGCCCCAGACGTCCGGATAATTCTCCAGGAAGTAATAGGCGGTGTCCTCGCCGGTGGCCTGGTTGTCGTCCTTCCAGGCCAGCAGCTCGTTGACCTGATCGTTGCCCCAGGCGCGGGTGTCCAGATAGTCCTGCACGCCCTGCGGCGCGTCGGCCAGCTCCGGCGTCATGATGGTGTAGACCGGCGACGCCGGCCACGGCATGACCTTGGGATCCGGGCAGTCGACCACCGAGTTGCAGGTGTCCCAGGTCTCCTGGTCGAACTCGCCGTTGATCGCCAGCTTCTTCATCGGGTACTTGCCGAGGATCGCCGTCGGCGACCAGTAGTAGCCGAGCCAGGGCTGCTTGTTCTCGTAGGCCTTGGTGATCGAGCCGTCGAGACCCGCCGCCGAGCCCGGGTCGACCAGCACGAAGCCCTTGTCGTCGGCGTCGTAGGCCTTGTACAGCTGCGCCGTCGTGATCTGGCAGGCCCAACCCGACGGACAGCCGTAGACGGCGCCCTTGGACGGATCCTCGCTCGACGGAAACAACTCGGGATGAGCCAGCGCGTCGGCGACGGATTCGATCTCGGGGTGCTCGTCGGCGAAATACTGCGGAATCCACCAACCCTCCTCGCCGCCGTCCGACAGCGACTTGATGCCGACCACGATCCGGCCTTCCTCGACCGCCTGATCAAGCTGGTCGCGGAACTGGCTGGCCCAGAATTCCGGGGCGATGTCCGGCTGCCCCTTCTCCGACATCGACGCGAAGGTCGGCATCGTGTCGCCCGGCACCAGTCGCGCCTGGCAGTCGAAGCCTTCCTGCAGAATGATCTTGTCGATGGAGGCCAGGACCTCCGCCGACGCCCAATTCATGTTGGAAATGGTGAGATCGCAGCTCTCCTGCGCCTGCGCGGTCCCGGGGGCAATGAGCGCCAAAGCAGACGCACTGAGAAAAGTCGATATCGTCAGGAACTTCATCAGTTTCCTCGTTTTTCTTGCAAGTTCATATGACAGCCATAGCATCCATCGATGCCAATAGCCGATGTATTGGGCACGCGGCAAAGAACACACATGTTCGGGAATTCGCAGCCCGGAATGTGGCGGCATCGTAGACATCCTGGCCTGAGAATCCAACCCCACCCGGACCATTCGTCGCGGCTGACAACAACTTGACAGCTACAATGGATATCATTGTCATGACGATCCGACGCCGGAGGAGAAGTGATGCTGACCGTCACCAAACCGAAATTTCCAACCGTTCACGATGATTGGCCATCACCTCGGTTTTAACTTGCAAGTTGGCGGCGGGGCTGAGAACCTGCCCGTTGATGCGCGCGATAGCCGATTCGGCGCAGGACCCGGCGCCGGAGCTTTGATAAGGCTGGCGCATCGGTCGTGTCGGGAACCGAGAGAAGTCCGGACTACGGACTCGACGACCCGCATCCTCCGGCCGTTCGCCGTGAGGAAATGGCATTTCGGACATCGGTCGCGGCATCCGACCTGGTTCTGCGTCCGTACAATATGTCCGGTAGTCGCATCTGTGAGGCACAAGGGGCGGGTGCCCGCACTAGAAATCGGCAGGTGGGCCAAGCCCACGGAGCCAGGGCGCAAGGAGTCGCCGTGAAGGGTGGCGAACGTCTGAGCATTTAACCGCAGACGGCCCGTTAACGGGGCCGGGCCGCTATGTCAGGCGATCCGGCGTCGGCATCCCAGATGAACGGGCTGGAATGGAGGCGCAATGTCGAGCGTTTTATTCGATTCCTATTCGCAGGCCTATGAGGCGCGTCGCGAGACCGTCATGAGCGTCCAGGATTATCTGGAAGCGTGTAAATACGATCCCCTGATGTATGCCGGCCCGCACGAGCGGCTGCTGGCGGCCATCGGCGAGCCTGAAATGGTCGATACCTCCCAGGACTCCCGCCTGGGCCGCATCTTCCAGAACCGCACCGTCCGCCTGTACCCGGCCTTTGCAGAATTCTACGGCATGGAGGAGACGGTCGAGCGCATCGTCGCCTTCTTCCGCCAGGCCGCGCAGGGCCTGGAGGAGCGTAAGCAGATCCTCTACTTGCTCGGCCCGGTGGGCGGCGGCAAATCCTCCCTTGCCGAACGCATCAAGGCGTTGATGGAGGTGCAACCGATCTACGTGCTCAAGGCAGGAAACGAGATCAGTCCGGTCTTCGAAAGCCCGCTCGGCCTGTTCGATCCCGAAACTTCAGGGCCGATCCTGGAAGAGGAATACGGCATTCCACGCCGCCGCCTCACCGGCCTGATGAGCCCCTGGTGCGTCAAGCGCCTGGACGAGTTCGGCGGCGACATCAAGAAGTTCAAGGTCGCCAAGCTGATGCCCTCGCGGCTGCGCCAGATCGGCATCGCCAAGACCGAGCCCGGCGACGAGAACAACCAGGACATCTCCTCCCTCGTCGGCAAGGTCGATATCCGGCGGCTGGAGATGCACGCCCAGCACGATCCCGATGCCTACTCCTACTCCGGCGGGCTCAACCGCGCCAATCAGGGCGTGCTCGAATTCGTCGAGATGTTCAAGGCGCCGATCAAGATGCTGCATCCGCTCCTGACGGCGACGCAGGAAGGCTCCTATGTCGGCTCCGAGAATATCGGCGCGATCCCGTTCACCGGCATGATCATGGCCCACTCGAACGAGTCCGAATGGCGCTCGTTCAAGAACAACAAGAACAACGAGGCCTTCATCGACCGCATCTATGTGATCAAGGTGCCCTACTGCCTGCGCGTCGACGAGGAGACCCATATCTACGAGAAGCTCCTGCGCAACTCCGAGCTTTCGAGCGCTCCGTGCGCGCCCGACACGCTGGAGATGCTGGCGCGCTTCGCCGTGCTGTCGCGCCTCAAGGCCCACGAGAACTCCAACCTGTTCTCCAAGATGCGTGTCTATAACGGCGAGAGCCTCAAGGAGGTCGATCCCAAGGCCCGGACCATGCAGGAGTATCGCGACGCCGCCGGCGTCGACGAGGGCATGAACGGCATCTCGACGCGCTTCGCCTTCAAGGCCCTGTCGGCGACCTTCAACCACGACACCGAGGAGGTCGCGGCCGATCCGGTCCACCTCATGTACGTGCTCGAACAGTCGGTTCGTCGCGAGCAGTTCCCCGAGGACACGGAGCGGAGCTATCTGGAGTTCGTCAAGGCCGAGCTCGCGCCGCGCTATGCGGAGTTCATCGGCAACGAGATTCAGAAGGCCTATCTCGAATCCTACCACGACTACGGCCAGAACCTGTTCGACCGCTACGTCGCCTACGCCGACGCCTGGGTCGAGGACCAGGACTTCAAGGATCCGGACACCGGCCAGCTTCTCGACCGCGAGTTGCTCAACCAGGAGCTCTCCAAGATCGAGAAGCCGGCGGGCATCGCCAACCCGAAGGACTTCCGCAACGAGGTGGTGAAGTTCTCGCTGCGCTCGCGCGCCTCCAACTCTGGCAAGAACCCGTCCTGGACGAGCTACGAAAAGATCCGCGACGTCGTGGAAAAGCGCATGTTCAGCCAGGTGGAGGATCTGCTTCCGGTGATCAGCTTCGGCTCCAAGCGCGACAGCGAGACGGAGAAGAAGCACAACGAGTTCGTCGAACGGATGATGAAGCGCGGCTTCACCGAGCGCCAGGTTCGTCGTCTCGTCGAATGGTACATGCGTGTCCGGCAGGCAAGTTGAGCCGCAGCGGCGCATGACCTGGGAGACGGTGCAGCGTCGCTGTGCTGCAGCCGGCAACGGTCGGTCTTTCGGGCGGGGCTTTGCCCTGCCCGGCGGCCGCGCCCGGCTGTGCCGCGCCGCTCCGGCGAGCCGCGTCGGATGTCGTCTCGCTTTTTTGACAGCCTCCCCCCTGTCCGGACAAAGGGTCGCCGACCATCTTTCCTTGTGTTCGCGAAGATGCGGCTTGGGCAGGCCCACGAAAATACCTCGTGGCATTGTGCTGAAAACCTGCGAACATATGGATGGTCTAGGCAGCCCATGTCGTTCGACTTGTGCGCCGCCGAGACCGGAAGTGAGTGTCTGATGCACATCATCGATCGCCGTGTCGATCCGGGGGGCAAGAGCCTCGCCAATCGCCAGCGCTTCATCCGCCGCGCTCGGGCGTTGGTGCGCCAGGCGGTGCGTGATGCGTCCGCCGCGCGCAAGATCAAGGAAGTCGGCGAAGGCGGCGCGGTGACGATCCCAGCCGACGGCGTGCACGAGCCGGTCTTCCGCTCCAGTTCGCATGGCGGCGTGCGCGAGCACGTGCTGCCGGGCAACAAGAAATACCTCGCCGGCGACCAGATCGCGCGCCCCCAGCAGGGCGGCGGTTCGGGATCCGAGGGCAGCCCGGACGGCGACGGCGAAGACTCGTTCCGCTTCGTCCTGTCCAAGGAGGAGTTTCTCGATCTCTTCCTGGAGGATCTGGAGCTTCCCAACCTCGCCAAGCGCCAGATCATGGGCGAGGCGGTGGCGCGCCGCCTGCCCGCCGGTTTCCGAACCGCCGGGCCGCCGGCCTCGCTGTCGGTGTCGCGCACCATGCGCCGGTCGCTGTCGCGCCGTATCGCGCTGAAACGCCCCTCCCCAGCCGAGTTGGAGGCCTTGGAGCGGGAGATCGAGGAGATGGAGGAAAGCGGCGCTGCGCCGGAGCGGATCGCGGAGATGCGGGCCACGCTGGAACGACAGCAGCGGCGCACCCTCAACGTCCCGTTCATCGATCCGCTCGATCTGCGCTTCCGGCGCATCGATACCCAGCCCGAGCCGATCGCGCGAGCCGCCATGTTCTGTCTGATGGACGTTTCGGCATCCATGGACGAGGACATGAAGGACCTCGCCAAGCGGTTCTTCAGCCTGCTCTATCTGTTTTTGACGCGGCGTTACGACCGGGTCGAGATCGTCTTCATCCGCCACACCCACGAGGCCAAGGAGGTGGACGAGGACACCTTCTTCCATTCCAGGGAGAGCGGCGGCACGGTGATTTCCTCGGCGCTCGAGGAGATGGCGAAGATCGCCAAGGAGCGCTTCCCGGCCGACCAATGGAACATCTATGCCGCCCAGGCGTCCGACGGCGACAACCTGTCGTCCGACAATCCGAGGGCGGTGGCGCTGTTGCGCGAGGTCATCCTGCCGATGTCGCAATATTACGCCTATCTGCAGGTCGGCAGCGGCGACGCCGAGCGCGGCGGCATCTTCCCCCGCCAGGAGACGACGCTGTGGCGCGCCTATTCGGAGGTCATGCGGCCGAGCCTGCCCATGGCCATGCGCAAGGTTTCGAACCGCCGCGACATCTATCCGGTGTTTCGCGAGCTGTTTGAGAAGAAGTCGGAGAGCGAGCCTGCGGAGTAAGCCCATGCCGCGCAAAGCCAAGGTCAAGGACACGCTTCTGTTCCAAGCACAGGAGTGGGATTTCGATACCCTGTCGCGCATCTACGGCGCCGTGGAAACCATCGCGGTGGACGAGCTCGGTCTCGACACCTATCCGAACCAGGTGGAGGTGATCACCTCCGAACAGATGCTCGACGCCTATGCCTCGGTCGGCATGCCGCAGCTCTACAAGCACTGGTCGTTCGGCAAGCAGTTCCTGCGCAACGAGACGCTCTACCGCAAGGGCTGGCAGGGGCTGGCCTACGAGATCGTCATCAACTCCAGCCCGTGCATCGTCTACATCATGGAGGAAAACAGCGCCGCCATGCAGGCGATCGTACTGGCGCACGCGGCCTTCGGCCACAACCACTTCTTCAAGAACAACTACGTCTTCAGGCAGTGGACGGACGCCGGCAGCATCCTCGACTATCTGGCCTTCGCCAAGAACTACATCTCCACCTGCGAGGAGCGCTACGGCAACGAGACGGTGGAGCGCTTCCTCGATGCGGCGCACGCGCTCCAGCACAATGGTGTCCATCGCTATCCCGGCAAACGTGCGCCCAATCTGCGCGACGAACAGCGCCGCGAACTGGAGCGGCGCGAGCACGCCGAGCGGATCTACAACGACCTCTGGCGCACCCTGCCGCGCAGCCGGGCGGCCGCGCGCCAGCGTACCGACGAGGAACGCCGCCGCGCCTTTATGCGCCTGCCGGAGGAAAACATCCTCTACTTCCTGGAAAAGACGGCGCCGCGCCTTGCCCCGTGGCAGCGCGAAATCCTCAGGATCGTGCGCCAGATCGCCCAGTACTTCTACCCGCAGCGCCAGACCAAGGTGATGAACGAGGGCTGCGCCACCTTCACCCATCACCGCATCATGAACCGCCTGCACGAGACCGGACAGATCTCCGACGGCGCCTTCCTCGAATTCCTGCAGTCGCACACCAACGTGGTCATGCAGCCCGAGTTCGACGACCGGCGCTACGGCGGCATCAACCCCTATGCGCTGGGCTTCGCCATGATGCAGGACATCGAGCGCATCGCCGTGGCGCCGACCGACGAGGATCGGACGCTTTTCCCCGATTTCGCCGGCTGCGGCGATGCCTATGGCGTGCTTCGGGATGCGTGGGCGAACTATCGCGACGAGAGCTTCATCCTGCAGTATCTGAGCCCGGAAGTGATCCGCAAGCTGCGGCTGTTCCGGCTGGTGGACGACCATGCCGACGACGACCTTCTGGTCGCGGCGATCCACGACGAGCGTGGCTACAAGGAGGTGCGCCGCAGCTTGGCGCGCCAGTTCGACGTCTCGCGCCAGGACCCCGACATCCAGGTCGTGGACGTGGACCTCGCCGGCGACCGCCGACTGATCCTCAGGCACAACGTGGTGGACGGCGTGGCTCTGGACCCCGGCGATGCCGGTCGCGTTCTCCAGCATCTGGCCGATTTGTGGGGCTACGGCGTGCGGCTGAGCGAGGCCGACGATCATCGCACCTATGCCACCCACGAGGCCGAGCCGAGCCATCCGTTCCAATAGAGCGATCGGCCGATCGAGCCGAACCGGGTCGGTCGACCGGCGCGCTTTAATTGCTCAGTCGCCCGCTGAAAGTCCTGCCGTGCAGGGCTTTCAGCGCCGAAACAAGAATTTCGCTAAACTTTTTTTATTGTTTGCGCGGCTAAATAGTGGGGTTTTCCGCCGCGCTCGCTGACACCCCGTGCCGAGGGCGGCGCCCCTTTCGTCTTTCGCAGGATGCCGCTCGCATGACCGCCGAAGCCTCGCCCCGCTCCGCCGCCGCAAGCCGTGTGGTCAGCCCCCTCACCACTGAGGAGAAGGCGGCGTTGAAGCGGGTGGGAGCGCAGCTCGAAAGCTCGATCGGCCCGGCTCTCGACCACTTCTATCGCGTCGTCGCCGACCATCCCGAGATGAGCCGCTTCTTTGCCGACCGGAAGCATATGGATGGCGCGAAGGCTGCCCAGAAGGCCCATTGGGGCCATGTGGCAACCGGCGAGCTGGCACCCGCCTATCTTGCACGCACCGACATGATCGGCCGCACCCACGCGCGCGTCGGCCTCGATCCACGCTACTTCATCTCCGGCTACGGACACCTGCTCGGCTATCTGGTCAAGGACATCGTTCAAAAGGCGTGGCCGAAGGTGCCGTTCGCCGCCCGTGGCGGCCGCGAGATCGCCGAAAGCCTCGATGCCGTCGTCAAAGTGGCCGTTACCGATATGGAGCTGTCGATCACCTCCTATCTCGACGTTCTGACCCAGCAGGCCGCCGACGACCGGCTGAAGCAAGAGCGCGAGCGCACGGCGGACCGCACGATCGTCCTCGACGAGCTCACCGCCGCCTTGCGCCGGCTGGCGGACGGCAATCTCGCCGAGCCGATCGGCTCCGGCTTTCCGGGCGAATACGCGGCGCTCAAGGACGACTTCAATCAGGCACTGACCACCTTCGGCGGCCTCGTCGACCAGGCCAAGGCCTCGACCGAGGGCTTTGTCGGCAATGCCGCCGAAATCGCCCAGGCCTCCGACGATCTGGCCCGGCGCACCGAGCGCCAGGCCGCAAGCCTCGAACAGACGGCCGCCGCCCTGCAGGAGCTGACCGATCGCGTCCGCCATGCCTCCGAGCGCGCCCGCCAGGCCGCGGCGACCGTCGACCTGTCGCGAAACGAGGCGGAGAAGGCGGCCGAAGTGGTGCAGACGGCCGTCGCCGCGATGCACAACATCGAGACGTCCTCGCACGAGGTCGGCCAGATCGTCTCGATCATCGACGAGATCGCCTTCCAGACCAATTTGCTGGCTTTGAATGCGGGCGTCGAAGCGGCCAGAGCCGGCGAAGCCGGCAAGGGCTTCGCCGTCGTCGCCCAGGAGGTGCGCAGCCTCGCCCAGCGCTCGGCCGAGGCGGCCCGAAAGATCAAGGACCTGATCGCCGTCTCGTCGTCCGAAGTGCGAAACGGCTCGCAGATCATCGCCGGCACGCACGAGGCGCTCGGCGCGATCGTCGCGCGCGCGGCGCAGCTCGACGAGACCATCCGCGCCATGGCCGCCTCGGCCAACGACGAGGCGGTCGCGGTGCGTGAGATCAATACGGCCGTGGCCGAGATGGATCAGACGACGCAACAGAACGCCGCCATGGTCGAGCAATCGACGGCCGTCGCCGCGACGCTGGAGCTTCAGGCCAACGAGCTTCTGGAGCTGATCTCGAGCATCCGCACCAAGCCCAGCCGATCGGGCCCTCGCCGCCCGGCGCGGCGTGCGGCATGACCGCCACAGCTATTCCACAGGCCGCTTCAGGCCGCGCATGAGGAGCGACACGACCCCGTCGAGACCGGCCAACTGTTCGTCGGGCGGTCTGCCGATCACGACAAGGCCGGGGTGATGGTAGCGGAAGGTCGCGTTGAGAATCGCGCGCACCGTCGATTGTGGATCGCCGACGGAGGGCAGTGCGGGCCGGTGCGGGCGGGGACCGGTCAGGCGCCGGCCTGCCAGTCGCGCACGGCCTGGAGCGGCCACAAGAGCATCAGCACGTTGAGGGTGAGGTTGTCGCGGATCGTCAGCCCCACCCAGATTTCCAGCGCGACGGCGATCACCACCGTCGCCCAGGCCGGCAGCCGCGACGCCAGCCAGAAGCCCAGCGCCATGAAGCCGATATCGCACATCGAGTTGAGGATGGAATCGCCCGTGTAGTCGAGCGAGACCGTGGTTTCGCGATAGCGATCGATGATCCAGGGCGTGTTCTCGACGATCTCCCAGGCGCATTCGACGGCGAGCGAGATCGCCAGCCGGGCGCCGATGGACAGCCGGCGGCGCAGCAGCCACAGCAGGCCGAAGAAGATGAAGCCATGGATGAGGTGGGAGAACGAATACCAATCGCTGATATGCTGCGAATTGCCCGGCCCGGACGCGTTGCCGTACCAGAGCTCGACCGTGCCGCATTGGCAGATCGCGATCCGTCCCATCAGGTGCAGGACGAGCGCGGTCGCCGCGACCATCACCACCGACAGGACGTACGGCACCCGTGCTGACATTCGATCGGACCCTTCTGAGAATCGCCCGGCCAGCGTCGTCCGGGCGGCGCTGCATCCAGCGCTGGGCATCGCCATAGCAGGTTGCCGCCGGCAGATCATGGGGACGCCATAGATTTGCGAGGTCATTTCCGACATCGCCGCAGGCGGTTACTCGGCCGGGAGGGTCGGTCTGGACGCACCCTCGTATTCGCTCCAGGCCTGGCGCAGGATCTGCACCGAGGAGGAGAGAAAAATCCCCGCCATGATCGCCGCGACGGCGAGGTCCGGCCACGGGGTGGCCGTCGCCCAAACCGCGCTCGCCGCCGCCATGACCGCCACGTTGCCGAGGGCGTCGTTGCGCGAGCAGAGCCAGACCGAGCGAACGTTGGCGTCGCCGTCCTTGTAGCGCATGAGCAGAAGCACGCTGCCGAGATTGGCCGCCAAGGCCAGGACACCGACGCCGCCCATCAGTTCGGCGCTCGGCATGCCCAGGACCAGAGCCCGGTAGACGGTCGAGCCGAACACCCAGACCGCCATCAGGCTGAGAGACACGCCTTTGAACAACGCTGCCGTCGCCCGCGTCCGAAGCGTCGCTCCGATTACGGCGAGGCTCAGACCATAGGTCACCGTATCGCCCAGAAAATCCAGCGCGTCGGCCTGCAAGGCCTGCGATCCGGCGAGCCGACCGGCGATCATCTCGACCGCGAACATGCCCGCGTTGAGAGCGATCACGCTCCACAGCACGCGCTTGTAGCGCGGGTCCACGCCGTCGAAGACCGGAACGCCGTCATGGCAGCCGCAACCGCTCCGGTGGGCATCGCGGGCGGTCGAGACTTGCTTCAAGCCGCAGCAGGAATCGGCCATGTTCTGCTCCTTCACACGATCCGACACGAAGGCTACAATCTCTAGCGACTAGAGGTTCAAGGCCAAAATCGATGGATCTATCGATCGGAGAGTTGTCGCGACGCACCGGCGTGAAAGTGCCGACAATCCGCTACTACGAGCAGGCAGGGCTGATGCCGCCGCCGCTGCGCACCGAAGGCCGGCAGCGACGTTATGGCGCAGCAGAGGCGAGCCGGCTCGAATTCATCCGCCACGCACGCGAACTCGGGTTCCAGGTCGAGGCGATCCGCGAGCTTCTCGCCCTGAGCGCCCAGCCGGACCAGTCATGCACCGATGTCGATCGGATCGCGCGACGCCATCTGTCGGAGGTCGAGCGCCGGATCTCGCAACTCGTCGCTCTGCGCGACGAACTGCAACGCATGCTGTCCGAATGCGGCCACGGGCGCATTTCGGAGTGCCGGGTCATTGATAGCTTGGCCGGCCATGCTCATTGCACAGCCGATCATGAGAGGCCGGACAGGGGTTTTTGACCGATCCAGCGGCCAAGGGCCGCGCCGCCGAACCGACGAAGGGCCTGCCCTTTCAGACAGCCCACTCGGTCGCGGGCCTTCGCCGTCTCCGCTACTCGAACACCTCTTCCATCCGGCGGCCGAGCCGGCCCTTCGGGTCGGGGCCGAAGCGGTTGTCGCCGGCCGTGCCGTCGAGACACATCAGCACGAACAGCCAGATACCGCCAATGAGCGGGACGAGGCCGATGAACACCCATAGACCGGTTCGGTTGGTGTCGTGCAGGCGGCGGACCGTGACGGCGATGGCAGGGATGATGATCGCAACGATCCAGATGAGCGACAGGATCCCGCCCTCCGCTTCGGCGCTGGCGTTCAGACCATTGGTCGTGTCGACGCTCGACGTGGACGATCCTCCCGCACCAAGGAAGCCATCGAGAAAGATGAAGACGAAAACGCCGGCATAGATGACGATCTGAAACAGCCAGTACTCCAGGCGCCGCGACCGACCAGAAAACTCGAAATATCGCTTGAAAGGCAAAAGCAGAATCGACACGCCAAAGCTCCGCACCGGGATTGATATGCCTGGCTTTATAGTGCGGCAGCCGGCATTTCCAATTCGACGAGACTCGAAAGCGCGCGACACGATCCTTTGCAGGCCGGGGATCCGGCCGACGCCCGGTCTGTCGCGCCGGCCTCACACCACAGGCGTTTCGTCTGCCTCGGTTCGAGCCGGCGCCATGGTACGGGCGGCCAGCAGGACAGTCAGCTCGGACGCCGGCACGGGGCGACTGAACAGAAAACCCTGCGCCTCGTTGCAGCCTTCCCCTTTCAGACGCTCGAACTGCTCGAAGGTTTCGACACCCTCGGCGGTGGTCAACATCTGCAGGCTGCGCCCGAGCCCCGTGACCGCCCGGATGATGGCGATCGCTTCCGGGCGCTCCGACAGATCGCGCACGAACGACTGGTCGATCTTGATCTTGTCGAACGGAAACTTCTGCAGATAGCTGAGCGAGGAATAGCCGGTGCCGAAGTCGTCCATCGAGATTCGGATGCCGAGGTCCTTGAGCTGTCTCAGCACCGCCACGTTCTGCTCGTTGCCGTGCAGCAGCACCGACTCGGTGATCTCCAGTTCCAAACGCGACGGCGGCAGCCCCGACTCGGCCAGCGCGTCGATCACCGCCTCCACCAGCCGCGGGCTCTTGAACTGCGCCGGCGACAGGTTGACCGCGATCTTGATGGATTCGGGCCACGCCGCCGCTTCGGTGCAAGCCTCCTTGAGCACCCATTCCCCGAGTGGAACGATCAGGCCGACCTCCTCGGCCAGTGGGATGAAATCGGCCGGGGAAACCATGCCGCGCTCGGCGTGCCGCCAGCGCAGCAGAGCCTCGCAGCCGGTGATGCGCTGCGTCGAGACGTCGATCAGCGGCTGGTAGTGGAGCTCGAAGCCGCCGGCCGCCAGCGTGTGGCGCATGTCGATCTCCAGCAGGCGCCGGGCCTGCAACTTGGCGTCCATGCCGGGCTCGAAAAAGCGATAGGTGTTGCGGCCGTCGGATTTGGCCCGATAGAGCGCCATATCGGCGTTCTTCAGAAGGATGTCCGTATCCCGCGCTTCGGCCGGCCCGAGCGCGATGCCGATGCTGGCACCGATCACCATCTGGTGCCCGTCGATCTCGTAAGGGCGGCCGATCGTCTCGATGACGCGGCGGGCGAGTTCGGCCGCCTCCACCGGGCCCTTGATGGGGGCCTGGATGATGGCGAACTCGTCGCCGCCGACCCGTGCGACGAAATCCCTCTCGCGCAAGGTGGCGCGGAAGCGCTCGGCGACCGATCGCAACAGCTTGTCGCCCACCGGGTGGCCCAGCGTGTCGTTGACCTGCTTGAAGTGATCGAGATCGAGGCAGAGCACCGCCAGGTTCTCGCCCTCGCGCCGAGCGCGGGCGGCCGCGGCGTCGAGCCGGACATGGAACAGCGACCGGTTGGGCAGATCGGTGAGCGAATCGTGATGCGCCAAGTGCTCGACGCGCGCCTCCGCCCGGCGGCGCTCGGTGACGTCGACGATCGATACCAGGATCGCCGGACGGCGTTCGATCTCGATCTCCCGGAGATAGGGGACGACCTCGATCACGCCGCCGTCGGCCCTCACATGGTGCCAGAAGTCGTGGGCATGCCGGGCACGGGTCGGGCTGGTGAAGAAGGTTCGGGTTTCGTCGCGGCGGGGCTCGGGCACGAGGTCCAGCACCGTCATCCGGAGGAACGCCTTGCGCTCGTAGCCGTAGTGCTGCACCGCCGCGTCGTTGACCCGCAGGACGCGCAGGCTCGACTTGTCCAGTAGCCACATGGGCACCGGATTGTCGTCGAAGAGCGACCGCAACACCTCCTCGCGGGCCTTGATGTCGGCGATATCGGTGAGGGTCAGCGAAACGAGCTCGTCGGTCGGGGCCACGCCGAGGCGCAGATGACGCTCGGCGCCGTCCACGGCAACGGTCGCCTCGAAATGAGCCTGCCGCTTCGAGCGGACCGACTGCGCGATCGTCTCGATCAGGCCGACATCCTTGAACCGTTCGCTCAGGTCGGACAGCCTGTGCCACAGCAGGCGATCCTGCGACAGGCCGAGCAGCCGCGCCGCGCCGCCGTTGAGCGCGATCACCTGGAAATCGAGCGGGCGACCTTCGAGATCGCGGATCGCCTCCAGCGCCAGCATCCCTTCGTCGGTGGCGCCGACCATCGTCTCGAGCAGATCGTGATGGTTCTCGTGCTCGTCGAGCAGCAGCACGAACCCCATCTTGTCCCACCGGCTGGACACCGGAAAGGCCCACAGATCGTCCGTGATGATGGTGCCGCCGACCACCCGGTGCGTCTGGACGCGTTCCGGCTTGCCGGTCGCGCGGCTGCGCTCGACGACATCCTCGACGCTGCGGGCGCGATCGCGCCGCAGGGCGCCAAGATCCGTCCCCCCCGCCGCCACGGCACCCCATTGCATGAAGGACCGGCCGACCCGTTGCAGCGTCAGATGGCCTTCCCGGTGCTCGTTGACGAGCGCCGTGCGGTCCGCGAGGCGGCCGAGATTGCCGAGCGCGAAGTTTTCGTAGGGCGGCAATGACTCGCCCGGCTTCATTTCCGAGCGCCAGCGGCCGAGCAGGTGGCGAAGCGGACCGGGCCTCGATGGCGGGTCGGCGCTGTGAACGGCGGTTTCGGAGGCTATCTGCTTCATTGCCGCAGTCATGGGAAGCCGTCGATCTCGTCTCGAGGTGACCGTTGACCGGTGGGTCGCCCCGCGATGTACCATACCACCAATGACCAAATGGTAAGCCGGACATTCTTTTTCGCGACGGGCCTCGTGGCACGGTAGATGGATCGAAAAGCTTTAGGAATCAGTCGAATCCCGGCCGGCCGTCGATCCATCGCGGGCGGAGCGGCGAGCCTCGGGGAAGGTCAGGCCGCCTTGCGACGCCCGGTGAAATGGCCTATGCGGCAATTGATCCGCTGGATTTGCGGCGACCCTATCCTTGCGTAGACCCTGGTCCCGTCGGCCATCAGCCCGGCGGCAGACACCCAATCCGGCTGCAAACCCAACGTTGCACATGTCATGGCCATCGAGATCGAGCGCCGTTTTCTGATCAAGGACGAGAGCTGGCGCGCCGAGGCCGACGGCGGCGTCGCGATCCGCCAGTTCTACCTCGCGGCCCGGCCCGGCTTTTCGACGCGCGTCCGCGTGCGCGACGAAGCGGAGGCGCTTCTCACGCTCAAGGCGGGATCGGGCCTGACGCGCCACGAGTTCGAATATCCGGTGCCGCTGGAGGATGCCCGCGGCCTGGAAGCGTCCTGCATGGGCGCGGTCATCGAGAAGCGCCGCCACAAGCTCGCCTTCGGCCGCCACACGGTGGAGATCGACGTCTTCGCCGGAGCTCTCGCGCCGCTGGTCCTCGCAGAGATCGAGTATGCGACGGAAGAGGAATCCGACGCGGAGCTGCCCGCCTTTCTCGGCCGCGAAGTGACGCACGATGGCGCCTACAACAACGCGGCGCTGGCTCTGAACGGCCTGCCGGCCGACTTCCGGCCGCGCTGACGGCGGACTGATCTTGGGATCCCCCGCATGAGTTCGTCGATCCGTCCCGCCAAGCGCCTGGACACGGAGATCCGCCGCATCGCGGCCGCACAGCTCGACAAGGCGATCGCGGATCTTGCCGCCCCCGCCGGGCCGGCGCGCGAGGAAGGCATCCACGAGGCGCGCAAGCGGCTGAAGAAGCTGCGCGGCCTCATCCGCCTGGTGCGCGCCGGCCACGAAGCGTTCTACGCCGCCGAAAACGCGCGCTATCGCGACGCCGCGCGCCGGCTGTCGGGCGTGCGCGACCGCACCGCTCTCATCGAGGCGCTGGACGCCCTGGACCGGCGCTTTCCGAAGGCCGACGCCGCGGCGGCCTTCGCCGCGGTCCGCACCGAGCTGGAACGGCGGCGCGATCGAGCGGCGGACGACGACATGGCGGACGCCATCGAGGCGACCGTGCGCGAGCTGAAGATCGCGCGCCGACAGTTCGACGGCTTCGTACTGGAGCATCCGCGCGGCGAGGCCGGTGCGCTGCTTGCAGCCGGTTTCGCCGACACCCACGCGCGCGGGCGCAAGGCGCTGGCTGCGGCGCGCCGCAGCCTGGGCGTCGACGACCTGCACGATTTGCGCAAGCAGGCCAAGTACCAGTCGATGCACTACCGCTTCCTGCGCGATTTGTGGCCGGAGCTGTTGCAGCCCCTGCAGAAGATCGCCTTCACCCTTGCCGACGAGCTCGGCTCCGACCACGACTACGCGGTGCTGCGCGGCGAGATCGAGGCCGAACCGGACCGCTTCGGCGCCAGGCGCGAGCGCGAGGCGATCCTGGTGCTCATGGACCGGCGTCAGGCGGAGTTGCGCGCCTCGGCGCTCGCCGCCGCCGATCGGCTGTTCGCCGAAAAGCCGGGCGCCATGAAGCGCCGCATCCGGCATCTGTGGGACCTGGCGAATGACGGCGGCTGAGCCGCCGAGCACGCCGCCCGCGGCCAAGAATCCCGCCGCAGGCCGCGCGAAACGGCGCCGGCCGCTAAAATGCGCGTCAATTGCCGGACGAAGCGCTTCCCCTTAGCCCGCCTCATGACCTATATGCGCGGCCATGAGCACCATGCCCGCGAACACGCCGCTGAGCCGCATCCGCAACTTCTCGATCGTCGCCCACATCGACCACGGGAAGTCGACGCTGGCCGACCGCCTGATCCAGAACACCGGCGGCCTCGACACCCGCGAGATGAAGGAGCAGGTGCTCGACTCGATGGACATCGAGCGCGAGCGCGGCATCACCATCAAGGCGCAGACCGTGCGCCTGCACTACACCGCCAAGGACGGCGAGACCTACGTCCTGAACCTCATCGACACGCCGGGCCACGTCGACTTCGCCTACGAGGTGTCGCGCTCTCTGTCGGCCTGCGAGGGCGCGCTGCTGGTGGTCGACGCCGCGCAAGGGGTGGAGGCGCAGACGCTCGCCAACGTCTATCTGGCGCTCGACAACGACCTGGAGATCGTCCCGGTCCTCAACAAGATCGACCTGCCGGCGGCCGAGCCCGACAAGGTCAAGGAGCAGATCGAGGAGGTGATCGGCCTCGACGCCTCCGACGCCGTGATGATCTCCGCCAAGAACGGCCTCGGCATCGAGGACGTGCTGGAGGCGGTCGTCCACCGCCTGCCCGCGCCCAAGGAGGGCGACCGCGCCGCGCCGTTGAAGGCGATGCTGGTCGATAGCTGGTACGACGCCTATCTCGGCGTCATCGTCCTGGTGCGCATCATCGACGGCGAGCTCAAGAAGGGCCAGCAGATCCGTATGATGGGCACCGGCGCCAAGTACCCGGTGGACCGCGTCGGCGTGTTCACGCCCAAGATGGTGCAGGTCGATGCGCTCGGTCCCGGCGAACTCGGCTTCATCACCGCCTCGATCAAGGAGGTGGCCGACACCCGCGTCGGCGATACCATCACCGAGGATCGCCGGCCGACCGACACCATGCTGCCCGGCTTCAAGCCGGCGCAGCCGGTGGTCTTCTGCGGCCTCTTCCCCGTCGACGCCGCCGATTTCGAGGATCTGCGCGCCGCCATGGGCAAGCTGCGCCTCAACGACGCCTCGTTTTCCTTCGAGATGGAGACGTCGGCCGCGCTCGGCTTCGGCTTCCGCTGCGGCTTTTTGGGCCTCCTCCACCTCGAAATCATCCAGGAGCGCCTCAGCCGAGAGTTCGACCTCGACCTCATCGCCACCGCGCCGTCGGTGGTCTACAAGATCCACCTGACGGACGGCACCTCGATCGAGTTGCACAACCCCGCCGACATGCCGGACGTGGTGCGCATCACCCATATCGAGGAGCCGTGGATCACCGCGACGATCCTCACCCCCGACGAGTATCTCGGCAACATCCTGACGCTCTGCCAGGAGCGGCGCGGCATCCAGACCCAGCTCACCTATGTGGGCAAACGCGCGCTCGTCTCCTACGAGTTGCCCTTGAACGAGGTCGTCTTCGATTTCTACGATCGGCTGAAGTCGATCTCCAAGGGCTATGCCTCCTTCGACTACCATTTGGCGAACTACCGCGAGGGCGATCTGGTCAAGATGCAGATCCTGGTCAACGCCGAGCCGGTCGACGCGCTCTCCATGCTGGTCCATCGCGCCCAGGCCGACCGGCGCGGCCGCGCCATGTGCGAGAAGCTGAAGGAGCTGATCCCCCAGCACCTCTTCAAGATCCCGATCCAGGCGGCGATCGGCGGCAAGGTCATCGCCCGCGAGACGATCTCGGCGCTGCGCAAGGACGTCACCGCCAAATGCTACGGCGGCGACGCCACCCGCAAGCGCAAGCTTCTGGAAAAGCAGAAGGAAGGCAAGAAGCGCATGCGCCAGTTCGGCAAGGTGGAGATTCCCCAGGAGGCATTTATCGCCGCGCTGAAGATGGAGAGTTGAGGCTCCGTCAGCCGCGAAATCTGCGCCGTCCGCTTCCCCCTCATGGTGAGCCGGTCGAACCATGAGCCGGTCGAACCATGAGCCGGTCGAACCATGAGCCGGTCGAACCACGGGTAAAGGCTCCAGCCTGACACTGGCCGAGGCCCGGTGCCAGGCGCCCCTCGCCCTTCGACAGGCTCAGGATGAGGGGCTCCTGCGACGGTTCGCACCCGACGACCCACGACAGAAGAAAGCTGCGATCTCGCGCGGTAATCGCTCAACGGCCAAACAGCCGGCTTGCCGCAAGCATCCTCTTCCCTCATCCTGAGCTTGTCGAAGGGCGAGGGAAGAGGATGCGTCCATGCCTCTGGAAGCCACGGTCTATATTCTGCGGTGCGCCGATGGCTCCTACTACACCGGCCTGACCAAGCAGCCGGTCGAGGCGCGTGTCTGGGAGCACAACGAAGGCATTTGCGACGGCTACACCAAGCCACGTCGTCCCGTAACGCTGGTCTTCACTGAAACCTACGACCGGATGCTCGACGCCATCGCCCGCGAGCGCCAAATCAAGGGCTGGTCCCGCGCCAAGAAGGAAGCGTTGATCGCACTGCGCTACGACCGACTTCCGGCATTGTCGCGCAACCGGCAAAGCGATCCGCCGCGCCCCTCGTCCTGAACGCCATCCCTCCCCCCTCATGGTGAGCCTGTCGAACCATGAGCCTGTTGAGTCCAAAGCCCGTCGAACCCACTGAGTCGAAGAAGGACGCCATCCCTTCACCCTCATCCTGAGCGTGTCGAAGGGGGTGAAGGCTCCAGCCTGCCGCGGCGACAAAGCTTGGCGCCAAGCGCCCCTCGCCCTTCGACAAGCTCAGGATGAGGGGCTGGTGAACCGCCGCGCCTCCGATCCCTCATGGTGTGCGCCGACCGCTTTGCCCTCATAGCGAGCGCGGCCCCTTTACCCTCATGGTGGGCCCGCCCTTCCCCTTATAGCGAGCGCCGCCTCCTTCACCCTCATAGTGAGCCTGTCGAACCATGAGGGTGAAGGCTCCAGCCTGACACCGCCCGAAGACAGGTGTCCCCTATGCCGCCCGCCGCGCGGCGTAGCGTCCGTCCGGCAGCGCCGTCACGTGGCCGTAGCGGGCGAGCACGGTCAGCGCCTGGACGACGCGCGGCTCGATGCGTTTTCCCCCGCGCTTGAAGGCGCGGGCGATCTCGGGCGCCGCCATCGGCTGGCCGGCCGCGATCAGGATTGCATCGATCGCCAGCGGCTGCTCGGTGCGCTCGCTCGGGAAGGCGGGCTTGTCCTTGTCGATCGCCACCACTTGCGTCGGCAACGCCAGTTCGTCGGTCTTTTCCACCGTCTCCTTGGCGAAGCGCGGAATCTGGTAGTCGGGCCGCAGCCAGCGCACGATCCCGCGCTTTTCCTCCGCCGCCCGCTCGGCGTTGAGCGCCACGAGCCGTTCGAGAATCGCCTCGTCCGACAAATCCGCCGGCCAGCCATAGGCTTCCACCGTCAGCTTATCGATGGTCTCGTGCAGTTCTTTCAGGATCAGCACCAGCCCGCGCTGCTTGACGTCCTCGTCCTTCTCGGACAGCGCAGCGCCCGCCTTCAGCTTTTCCAGCACGTTGTAGAGCCCGGTCAGCGTCAGGTCGGGATGGTCGGCCAGCACTTTTTTGCGCGTGGCATCCAGTTCCTCGCCCACCGCCCGGAGCTTGTCCTTCAGGGCCTCGGAGGGATCGGGAAAGGGGAAGGGATCGAAACAGCGGGACGTGGTATATCGCGGATCGTTACCGACTCCCATCCAACCGCCCGAGCGAAGTGACCAAAGAGTATGTAAACTTGAGCTGAGAGCGGCAAAAATCCATGATGCGTCTGAACCAATGACAATAAGAGTTTGGTCGGCCAAAACACTTGCATCAACGAACATGAAAATTCTATGTTTTGATGTTTGAACCGTAGCGATATATCTATCTATATTTTCTATAGAATCGCGCATGTCTGTATTTTTTCTACCGAATAGCCACCAATTTTCTCTCCTATAACGTTCAGTATTTCTATCTCTTATGGGCTTTACCGTCTCGAGGAGGTGTTGATACGTTTTCGGATATTTTCTCCGAACAGTCTCCTGATCATATCCATCGAGATCGATGGCGCGAAATCCTCTGTCGTGCGAAACAAGATCACGGCCGTTCATATATGGCCTAACAATAGACGTTCCAGCTTCCGATACAAATGCATCGGCAATAGATTTGTTCAAAATAAACCCGTCTCCCAAAAAAATAATTCCCCTGGAACACAAGCCTTCGTTAGCAAGCAAAGAATCAATCTTTGTGATATCTACTCCTACTGATAGATCGGGATGTATTCGTCCTTCAGAGCCTTTGAGCAGCACGACCGGCTCGTCGGTGTCGAGCTCTCGTTCCACCACCGTCTCCAACAGCACCCCTTCCCGCTTGCCCGCCTCGCCAACCGTCATGGCGATCCGCACCGCCGCGCTGTCCTTCGTCGCCTTGGTCCAGGGATGGTCGGGAATGGCGAAGACGAGACTGACAGGCGTCTTGGCATTCAGGTGCCGCTCGACGGTGCGGCGCTGAAACACCTGGCTGATGGAGTTGGTCGTCACGAAGCCGAAGCGGCGCAGCGGCGTCTTTTTACGCGTCAGCAGCTCCGCCGCCCGGTCCCACCAATACATGACGAAATCGGCGCTCTCGTTCATCTGTTTGTGGGCCGCCCAAAGCGCCTCGGCATAGAGCGAGCCGAGCCGCGAGCGGATATCCTTGCCACCGATGAACGGCGGGTTGCCGACGATGAACTCGGCCTCCGGCCACACCGGCCGGCGCGGGTTAGGATACGTCTCGACGCGCGCCGCACCCGCCGTCTCGCCCCCTCCACCCCCATCCTGAGCCTGACCGTCTCCACCCTCATCCTGAGCTTGTCGAAGGGCGGGGGTGGAGGCTCCAGTGGACTCTGCCTTGGCGTCACGCCCCTCGTGGTTCGACAGGCTCACCATGAGGGGCTTCTTCCGAGCGTGCAGCTCACCGGCGGCTGTACCAGAAGCGTCCCCTCCGCCCTCATTCTGCGACAGATCACCTCCGCCTTCATCCTGCGGCAGACCGCCACCACCCTCATCCTGCGGCAGATCACCTCCGCCCTCATCCTGCGGCACGCCCCCTCCACCCTCATCCTGAGCTTGTCGAAGGGCGGGGGTGGAGGTTCCAGTGGACTCTGCCTTGGCGTCACGTCCCTCGTGGTTCGACGGGCTCACCATGAGGGGCTTCTTCCGAGCGTGCGGCTCACCGACAGCAATCCCGGGCGCGTCCCCTCCACCCTCGCGAAGGGCCGGCAGCGGGTAGCCGTCCCAGGTCAGCACCGCGTCAAAACCCTGGTGGCGGCCGAAATTGATGTTGTTGAACGCCTTGAGAATCGGCTCGGCCGGATGGCCGTCCCGCGTGCGGTAATGCTGCTGGAGGTAGCCGATCCACACCACCAGCTCGGCGATTGCCGCGGCGCGCGGGTTCAGCTCCAAGCCGAGGAACTGGTGCGGGTCGACGGTCTCGCGCTCCAGCCCCAGGCTTTCGGTGGCACCGAGGCGGGCGAGCGTTTCCAGCACCTCGCCCTCCAGCTTCTTCATCAGCTCCAGGCTGACATAGAGGAAGTTGCCGGTGCCGCAGGCGGGGTCGAGCACACGGGTGGCGCAAAGCTGGTGGTGGAAGGCGCGCACCATCTGCGCCGCCTTCTCCTCATCGCCCGCCTCCTTGGCGGCCTCGGCGCGGGTCAGCGCCTTGCGCCAGTCGTCGCGCAGCGGCTCCATGACGGTCGCCTCGACCAGGCGCTGCACATAGGCGCGCGGCGTATAGTGCGCGCCGAGCCGCTTGCGCTCGGCCTTGTCCAGCGCCTGTTCCAGCAGCGTGCCGAAGATCGCCGGGTCCACCTCCGTCCACTTGGCGCGGGCGGCGGCGAGCAACTCGCCGATCTCCTCCCGGCCGAGCGGGAAGGCGCGGGCGTCCTTGAACAGATTGCCGTTGAAATGGCGCAGATGGGTGCGGAAGGCCGAGAAGAACCGGTCCTTGCGCTGCGGCGCGTCCATCTTCGCCCACATCTCCTCGATCAGCGGCACGAAGGCGTCGGGGCCGTCGACACAGTCGGCCAGAAGCTGGGTGAACTCGCCCTTGGGGATCAGGTCGACGTCCTCGGCGAACATGGTGAAGATGCAACGCATCAGGAAGTGCGCCACGTCCTCGGCCGGGTGCTTGGCCTCCAGCGCTTTCGACACCTCGGCCAGGCGGCGGGCGATCTCGCGCGTCACGCGGGCGGATTCGCGCGCCGGGTCGAGGCTCTTCGGGTCGGTCCAGATCGCCGCCAGGAGCGCCCGCACCTCCGGCTTGCGCAGATCCTCCAGATAGATCCGGAACCCCTTGCGGTCGGGAAACTGGCTGTAGGCGCGCCCCGTGCCGGTGAAGTCGGCAAACAGCTCCAGCGCGTTGCCCACGTCGCAGATGATCAGGAAGGGCGGCGCCGGATGGTCGGCGTCGAGCAGAAAGACATAGGTTTCGGCTTGGCGCCGCGCGTTCTGCATCATCACGTCCCAGCCGCGCGCCACGCTGCGCCGGCCGAGCGTTTCCGGTTCGGCCTCCAGCATGGAGAGCTGGCCGGGGATGGCGTTCTTGGCGCCCGGCAGGCGCGACTGCTTCGCCTCCAGGATGAAGCAGCCCTTCTTGTAGAGGTCGATGCGCTTGGGCGCGGTCGACCCTTCGCTCTCGCGCGGGGTGACGGCCCGCTCGAACACGTAGTCGTTCGAGCCGCGCTCCGCGCCGGCGGGATCGGGCCGCGCCACGCCGACGAGGTCGCACAGTTCGGACAGGAACATCTGGTAGTTGGCACGCTCCGCCCCGCCCTCGCGGGCGGTCCAGCGCTCGATGAATGCGTCGACGTCCGGCATGATCCCCTTTGCGTCGCCCGCGGCCCACTCGACAACCGCGCGCTCTCCCCTCTGCGATCCACCATGGCGAGAAAACCGCCCGATCACAAGCGCCGGCGCAGGCCGGTGCGACCGACAGCGCCCGTTTCCCCCGCCATTCCGCCCCTCGCCTGGGCGGCCGCCCGATCATGACCACGAGCGCGATCCACCCGTCTCGGGTGCCGCCGTCAAGCGTTGTGCCGTCCTCTCTTAAAGGGCGTCATCCTTGCCCTCTCCGCTGCGTCATCCCGGCCTTTAAGCCGGGATCCATGCCAAAAACGTCTGAACCGCCAATCCGTCGACGGACGATCATCGGCACCATCGCGGCATGGATCCTTGGGAGGGAGCCCAAGGATGACGCGGCGGAGGCGATAGCGGTTCTATGGCACAAATTGCGCCAGCGTCCTTGATCCCCCATCCTGAGCCTGTCGAAGGGCGAGGGATCAAGGCTCCAGCCTGCGCTGGCTGGGGGGGCGCCGGGCGCCCCTCGTGGTTCGACAGGCTCACCATGAGGGGCTGGTGCCACCGTCGCCCGCAACAAA